>JBJEJC010000129.1:0-8753 GCA_051877675.1 Roseburia sp.
ATTCCGACTCCGGCAGGGGAGCTCCAGCTACGTCCCCGCCTGCCTCTGCCTGCCACCTGCTGGTCCGCCACCACCAGGGTTCCGCTGGCATGTCCCTCCTCCGCCAGTTCCTTCGCCTTGGCATTGGTGGAATCAATCGTAGGGAAATAGAAAATCTCCACCCCAGCCCACTCTGTTTTACGGATGCTCTGCAGCTCCATCTCACTGAGGCTGTCCGGCACAGAGCACAGGCGATACCCCTTATTCTGTACCGCCTCAATCTCATAGCCGGCTTCCTTTAGCTGATTCACAGCCTTCCAGACTGCAGTCCGGGACACGCCGAACCGCTCACACAGCTCCTGCCCGGAAATGTAACCATCCGCTTCTTTTAACGCAGTAAGTAACTCCGTTTTCATGTAAATCAATCTCCTAACGTTGCCAGCATCACTGCCTTGATGGTATGCATCCGGTTCTCTGCCTCATCAAACACCACGGACTGGGCACTTTCGAATACCTCATCCGTCACCTCTAACTCCTTATAACCAAACTTCTCGTACACTTCTCTGCCAATCTTGGTTTTTAAATCATGAAATGCCGGCAGACAATGCATAAACACCGCATCCGGTTTTGCATTCTTCATCGCAGCGCTGTTTACCTGATAGGGCATAAGATCCGCAAGACGCTCTGCCCATACCTCATCCGGCTCTCCCATGGATACCCACACATCGGTGTAAATCACATCTGCATCCTTTGTGCCTTCTTTTACGTCACTGGTGAAGGTCAGCTTTGCCCCCGTCTCCTTCGCCACATCCTCACAATAGGCAATCAGCTTCGCATCCGGGAAATACTTCTCCGAAGTGCACGCCACGAAATCCATACCCAGTTTTGCGCAGGTCACCATCAGAGAATTGCCCATATTGTAACGGGCATCTCCCATGTACACAAGACGGATTCCCTTCAGTCTTCCGAAATGCTCCCGGATGGTGAGCATATCCGCCAGCATCTGGGTGGGATGAAACTCATTGGTAAGACCGTTCCAGACCGGAACTCCCGCATACTTCGCCAGTTCCTCCACAATCTCCTGCTCAAAGCCGCGGTACTCGATTCCGTCAAACATCCGTCCCAGCACCCGGGCGGTATCGGGAATGCTCTCTTTTTTTCCTATCTGGGAGCCGGAAGGATCCAGATACGTCACCTGCATTCCCAGGTCATAGGCTGCGACTTCAAAAGAGCAGCGGGTTCTGGTACTTGTTTTTTCAAAAATGAGTGCGACATTTTTTCCAATAAGACTTCTATGAAGGATACCTCTTTTTTTCTTCTCCTTCAGCTCTGCTGCCAGATCAATGAGATACAAAATCTCCTCCGGCGTGTAATCCATCAACTTTAAAAAACTGCGTCCCTTTAAATCCATAATTCTGCCCCTCTCTTTCTACGACAATCGGGCTGCCATATACATGACAGCCCGCAAGGTTTCGTTCTTTCTCTATGCCAACGCAAGCGTTTAGTTCTTATCCGGTACTGCAATCTCGGTCACGGATTTTGCCAGACCTGCAAGGCTCTGAATTTCTGACGGAATGATAATCTTCGTAGCTTTGCCGTCCGCTGCCTTCGCAAATGCCTCCAGGCTCTTAAGCTGAATCACGCCCTCATCCGGCGCTGCTTCCTTTAACATACGAAGACCGTCTGCATTTGCCTGCTGAATCTTTAAGATAGCCTCTGCCTGACCTTCTGCCTCACGAATCGTTGCTTCCTTCTTCGCCTCTGCGCGGAGAATTGCTGCCTGCTTCTCAGCCTCTGCATCCAGAATCGCAGATTCCTTCTTACCTTCTGCCACAAGGACGGTGGACTTCTTCTCACCCTCTGCACGAAGAATCGCCTCACGGCGCTCACGTTCTGCCTTCATCTGCTTCTCCATTGCATCCTGGATAGCTGCCGGAGGAATAATGTTCTTTAACTCAACACGGTTTACCTTGATACCCCATGGATCGGTTGCCACGTCCAGGGTCGCACGCATCTGCGTGTTAATGGTCTCTCTGGAAGTCAGGGTCTCATCCAGCTCCAGGTCACCGATGATGTTACGCAGGGTGGTGGCGGTCAGATTCTCAATCGCCATAATCGGATTCTCTACACCGTACGCATACAGCTTCGGGTCTGTAATCTGGAAATAAACCACGGTGTCAATCTGCATGGTTACATTATCCTTGGTAATTACCGGCTGGGGCGGGAAATCCACAACCTGCTCCTTTAAGGTAACCTTTCTTGCCACACGGTCGATGAACGGTGCTTTCAGGTGAATTCCCACCGGCCAGGTCGTCAGATACGCTCCAAGACGCTCCACAACTGCTGCATTTGCCTGCGGCACAATCTTAATGCAGGATACTAAGATTACAAGAATCAGAATAACCAGCACTATCAGTGCAATTGCTAATGGTCCCATTTTCAAAATACCTCCGCTTTTCTTATTTTGCTAATAAACATATTACTATATTTGGTTTCAGATTACAACACAAAAAAGGGAAACCGCTTTTACGGTTTCCCTTTTCCTTAGAAAAATACATGGTTTCCGATAACAACTCCAGCATGACCGGAGCTGGCTCTGCGGAAGGACACTGCCCCGCCGGTATTATCGGTTCCGTTCAGAGCATCCTGCGCTGCCTGTATGCAGGTGGCGCTGGGTCCGTTTGCAACTACTGTAGCCAGTGAGCCGCTTCCTGCCGGTGAAAACTGTCCCGGCTGATATACCACATCATAAATCGTTCCCGGATAGGAGCCGGATCTGACACGGTTCATAACCACCGCACCGACTGCCACCTGTCCCTCATAACACTCGCTTCCTGCCTCACACTGGATAATTGCTGCAAGCAGTGTCAGTTCATCCGTGCTGGCAGATACCGCCTCATTCTGCACGGCTGTAACCTCTGTTACCTGGGAAGCCTTTCTGGCAGCCTCTTCCTCTGCCAGTCTTGCAAGCTCTGCCTGCTCCTCCTCAATGGTGATTGCCTCGCCCAGAGCAAGCTCTATCGTCACATATTCCGCACTCGCATAACCGGTCTGTCCTTTGTAATCCACTGCAACCCATCCGTCCACGGTCTCGGCATCGGCATCCACCTTCAAAACGGTTCCTGCATATACTGTTGTCAGCACGGAAGCCTCCGTACTCGCCTCGCTTCTGATACGAAGTGCATCTGTGGTAAGCTCTGCCTCGGCGTCAAAGGTTGCCCTGGCATATGCCAGCGCATCCATACCGAATACGCAGTACTCATTCTTTACATAACCATCGGCATTACCGGAGCGGATATGAGTCCAGGTGTCTCCCCGCTCAACAATTTCTGCCACATCACCTTTGTATAATTTCCCGGTAATCTCCGCGTTTTCATCCCCGGATGCCCGGATATTCAAATACTCATCTACATCTGCCATCAGGCGATTCTGCCAGACTGCATCCTCGGCTGTCTCATCAGAAGATTCGTCTTCCTCAGCTCCACCTTCCGCTGTGTTCTCTTCCTCGGTAGGTTCCTCAGACGTTTCCTTGACCTGCTCCTCGGATTCTTCCTTCTCCGGCTCTTCGGTTGCCTCCTCAGACATTTCTTCGACCTGTTCCCCGGATTCCTTCTCCGCCGGTTCTTCATTTGACTTCTCGGGTGCTTCCGCTTCCTGACCGTCCTCTGCCAGAAGCTGCTCCGATGTATTCTCCTTGTCATCCGCAGCGGCTACCACATCATTGGCGGAACGCTCAATGCTGATTGCCGATGCTTCCAGATAATTCATTGCTCCACTCTCGACCTGATCCAGCCGAACCACAACGCCTGCCGTTCCGTTCGCCGCCAGATCTGACACCGTTAAAGCCTCATTCGCAACCGTTGCCTGCGTGGTTCTCTCCGCAGGAGCTGCGTCCGCGATTGTACACATCACTACCAGTGTTCCGGCTACCATGATTCCACCAATCGCTCTTTTTCTCAAATTCATACAAACCTCCATCAGTGTAACCTGCTACTACATAGTATTACACTTTTGTTCCGTTTTATTCATAAATTATTACATTTATTACGAATTTGTTACGGCGTGATTATAACAAAGCGTCACACTTTTGTCAAGTTTTTGGCACAAAATCCCAGTACATATGTCCTAAAAGCGGCAGAAAGCAATAGCGGGAAGCCTTTATTTTCAAGGCTTCCCGCTATTTTTTGTGCAAATCTTACAATCTTTTTAATAATGCTTCTCTCGCTTCCTCATAACCAGGTTTTCCAAGCAGAGCAAACATATTTTTCTTGTAGCTCTCCACACCCGGCTGGTTGAACGGATTCACACCCAGCAAATATCCGCTGATACCAACGGCAAACTCAAAGAAATAGAATAATTCACCAAGATAGAATTCATTCTGCTCCGGGATGCGCACCATCAGGTTCGGCACATTGCCATCGGTATGCGCAAGAACTGTTCCGTTCATCGCACTCTTATTCACAAAATCCATATCTTTTCCGGCCAGATAATTCAATCCGTCCAGATCTACCGGCTCCTCGTTGATGACAACCGTCTCACGGGATTTCTCCACATTGAGCACCGTCTCAAACATCACGCGGGAACCATCCTGGATAAACTGACCCATGGAATGAAGGTCTGTGGTCAGGTCAACCGATGCCGGGAACAGTCCCTTCTGATCCTTTCCTTCGCTCTCGCCATATAACTGTTTCCACCACTCGGCAACATAATGAAGGCTCGGCTCGTAATCTGCCAGAACCTCGATGGATTTGCCCTTGCGCAGTAAAATATTGCGAACAGCGGCATACTGCAGGGAATCGTTCTCTGCAAAATCCTTTTCCAGCGCAAGCTTTCTTCCCTCTGCTGCGCCCTCCATCAATTTATCAATATCTGCCCCGCTGACTGCGATCGGAAGAAGTCCTACTGCAGTGAGTACAGAGAAACGTCCTCCCACATCATCCGGAACCACAAATGTCTCATATCCTTCCTCGGTGGCAAGATTCTTCAATGCTCCCTTCGCCTTATCCGTGGTGGCATAAATTCTCTTTGCTGCGCCCTCTTTGCCATATTTCTTCTCAAGAAGCTCCTTGAATACACGGAATGCAATTGCCGGCTCCGTGGTAGTTCCTGATTTGGAAATAATATTGACAGAAAAATCACGATCTCCGATTACATCCACAAGTCCCTTTAAATACGTTCCACTGATGCTGTTTCCTGCATAATAAATCTCCGGTGTCTTGCGGACCTCCTTCGGAAGATTGTTGTAAAATCCATGTCTTAAGAACTCAATTGCAGCTCTGGCTCCCAGATAAGAACCACCGATACCGATTACTACCAGTACGTCGGAGTCAGACTGGATGCGCTTTGCAGCTTCCTTAATCCGCGCAAACTCTTCCTTGTCATAGTCAACCGGAAGGTCAATCCATCCCAGGAAATCATTTCCCGCTCCGGTTCTGTCCACCAACTGCTTCTTTGCATCTGCAACCAGCTTACTCATGTAAGAAACTTCTTCTTCACTGATGAAACCGGCTGCCTTTGAATAGTCAAATGTGATCTTTCCCATTTTTAACACTCCTTTGTCTCTTAAATGACTTAATTCCCTTACTTAGTAACATTTTACCAAACCCTATTTCGGATAGCAAGAGCTATCAAAAATCTCCCTGCATACGAAATCTTCTCAGGAAAACACCTCATCAATCACTGCATGAATCAGTTTTTCCTGTGCATCTTCGGTTTCCGCACGCTGCGTCTCCTGCGATACCCCGGTGTCCGGTCTGTCCGCCTCATGAAAGGCATTGACAGTCTCTGCTGCGCTCTTGGGGCAATCTCCTACGTTACCTGCCATTCTCTGCATTCGTTTTGACAAACTGTTTATCTTATGTAATGCGATCACCAGCAGGAGCAGGATTAAAATACCAATTCCCATCATAATCCAACTGGAATTCTCCGTCAGAAAAATCTGCAACTCTCTCATCGCGTTCCCTCACTTTACTGTACAGGTCTGTGCCTGCCTTAATCTGTGCAGAAACAGCTCTGTCTCTGTACAGATTACAGATCTGCTTCTGCACAGACTATTATAGAAGTAATTGCACGCTTTGAAAAGAGGACAAGCCCCGGATTTCATCGCAACTTACGACGTTTTCAGTTCAAATTCGCCATTTTCTCCGCAAATTTCCCGGTTTTCACCGGACCGATAACGTTTTCATAACCGTCTTCTTTATTTTAGTCCATATTTTTGATTTTACAAGTCTTTTCTTGACTTTTTCGCATATGGGTATTATAAATAGGGAAGTGTATAACTTGTGGGAAAGGGACTATTTACTATGAAAAAAATTGTAATGACCGGAGGCGGAACAGCAGGGCATGTAACCCCGAATATTGCTCTGATGCCGGACCTGCGTAAAGAAGGTTTTGAAATCTCATATATCGGATCTTATGACGGAATTGAAAAACGTCTGATCGAGGAGCAGGGCGTCCCCTACTATGGCATTTCTTCCGGTAAACTGAGACGCTATTTCAATCCAAAGAACTTCTCAGATCCATTCCGGGTCATCAAAGGCTATAGTCAATCCGTCAAATTATTAAAAAAACTGAAACCGGATGTGGTATTTTCCAAAGGAGGCTTTGTCTCCGTTCCCGTGGTTCTTGCCGCAAAACGCTGCAGGATTCCGGCGATTATCCACGAATCCGATCTTACTCCCGGACTTGCCAACAAGCTGGCTATCCCGGGTGCCGTAAAAGTATGCTGCAATTTCCCGGAGACTTTAAACTATCTTCCAAAGGAAAAAGCGGTTCTTACCGGTTCCCCGATTCGCCAGGAATTGTTTCAGGGAGATTCCGCAAAGGCACTTTCCTTCTGCCAATTTGCCGACAATTCAAAACCGGTGATTTTAGTCATCGGCGGAAGCAGCGGCTCCCGTGCCATCAATACCGCCGTCCGTGAACTGCTTCCCAGTCTTCTGGCAAAATATAATGTAATCCATCTATGCGGAAAGGGAAATCTGGACCCCGGACAGAACAACACACCCGGATACTTCCAGTTGGAATACGCCAACAAAGAACTGGCAGACTTATTTGCACTCGCCAGCCTGGTTGTCTCCCGTGCGGGAGCCAATGCCATCTGTGAACTGCTGGCACTACGCAAACCCAATATTCTGATTCCGCTGTCTGCTGCTGCCAGCCGCGGTGATCAGATTTTAAACGCAAAATCCTTCCAGTCCCAGGGCTTCAGCTATGTGCTGGAGGAGGAAAACCTTACTGCTGCAACACTAAATGATGCCATTGAACAGGTATTTACCCAAAAAGTTTCCTATATTAATGCCATGGAGCACAGTAACACCCAAAATTCAATTGAAACCATTGTCGGCTTAATTCTGGAAGCAGCCGGAAAATGATTATTTTTACAGCCCCTTGCGGAAACGACCACAAGGGGCTGTCATTGTATCTAACATTTCAGTGATGCACAGATTTCTGCCATTTCCTCCGGGGAAAAGGTCTCATGGGTCCACATGAGGATATCGTTATTCTTTGCATTTTTATACCGGGGAATCAGGTGCATATGAAAATGGAACACGGTCTGCCCGGCAATCTCATGGTTATTCTGAACCAGGTTGAAACCGTCACACTTAAGAACCTCTGTCATGTGAACAGCAAGTTTTTTCGCCAGCTTCATGGCATCTGCCGCCACATCCTCATCAATTTCGTAAAGATCCGCATAGTGCTCCTTCGGCAGAATCAGCGCATGTCCCCTGCTCGCCGGACTTGCGTCTAAAATCACTTTGAATTTGTCGTCCTCATAAATGGTGTTGGAAGGAATCTCTCCGTTGATAATTTTGCAGAAAATACAGTTAGAATCTCTCATAATTGCTTATAATCCTCCTTTTCGCGATTTACACTTGTCGAATTTTGTAGTATTATTCTATTTGCACTTTATCAGTGTAAATGATAAAATTATTCGTATCGGTTTATAAAATGTTCCGTGCGGCGTTATTTTGAGATAAGGCAGGGATAAACGTGTTAAATAACGAAGATTACCTTAACATTTTCCATGAAATCAAAAATTCCATCACATTAATCAACAGTTCCTTGCAACTGGTGGAGAAAAAGCATCCGGAAGTCAGTACTTTTGACTACTGGAACGAAACCATGTCCGAAATTACTTTTTTAAAAAATATGGTAACACAGCTTTCCTCCGCCCGCCTCTGCAATCATCTTAACCTGACAGAGGTCAATCTCAATACCTTCATGAAACAGATTCAGGATACCATTTCCATGCTCTCCCACGATAATCTGCAATGTGAACTAACCATAGAAGAGCAGCTTCCTTCCATAACAATGGATTCACAGCTCATTCGCCAGGCTATCATCAATCTGGCCAAAAACGCCTGCGAAGCAATGAAAAGCACCGGAACGATTCTTCTGTCCGTCTCCGCAGAGGACTCACAGATACATATTTCCATCACCGACCACGGCGGCGGGCTTGATTCTGCACTGGCAGAGCATATCTTTGAACCCTTCATCACTTCAAAAAACGGCGGCAGCGGGCTTGGTCTTGTAATCACCCGGCAGATTGTGGAATCCCATCATGGGACTTTAGTCTGCGATTCCCGCCCCAACGATGGCTGTACCTTTACTATTACACTTCCGATTACGCAAAACTAAACATACTGTCCAGCATACGAAGAATTTTAAAATTCCCCTTTGCTGTCATTTCCCCAGTCATAAATGCACGCTGAAATGTCATTCTTCCCTGAATAATTTCATCCAATATCTCCGTGGTCATTTTAGCATACACA
>JBJEJC010000130.1:0-8749 GCA_051877675.1 Roseburia sp.
GCACTTCCTCTTTATCCGCATAATCGCCTGTTCTTTTCCCGGAATCCATGCTCCATCCCATAAACCTGCTTTTTCCCTCATCGGTTTCCCGGATAAACGCATTCTCCGGAAGATTACATATAATCCCTATTTCATGATGTGAGATCAATGCTACGCCATGGCTCATTCCCGCCAAAACCGTTATTAGTTCCATACATCATCAACAACCCGATACCGCTTTTTTAGATTCTGGAATATTCTTTGTATTCTTATACTTTAATAAAGGTCTGGTCTGTCTCACTATTCTCCCAGATGCTGCCATTGAATCTTATTACAAATAAAATTTCATAAAAGGTATTGATTTTTGTATGTATTACGTTATAAAGTCAAATTGTTGAAAGCAAGCGAGGCAATAAAATATTCCTTTACCTTTGTCCTACATAAATATAGTGCCAAATCATACTCTAGCAAAAATGAAGTGAAAAGGCATCTTCAATATCTAACAGACTGGCTAATAATCTGCTCCTTAATAAGATTAGCACCTGTTGTAGCTTCTTTTCCAAGTGCCCAGAAGATGCCCTGCCATACAACGCCACTGAGGCTCATTGTGGTCATATAGTCCCACTGCCAAAAATTATTTTTTTTCTATTGATTTTAATCTGTATTTGGATATACGCTTAATTTATGGCAACAGAATGCTATAATTTGACGTATGAGGACTTGAATAAAGTTCTGCACAACAAAAAACAACTTCCATGTTCTAAATAGAGCTTAGAAATTTCTTGTAAGAAGTTGTTTATAGCATATTGACAAAATGGTGTGACAAAAATATAATTAATGTGTGACAAAAAGGAGGTGCTATGATGAGCCCAGTGGGCAGACCAAAAGCAGATAAGCCAAAATCGAGCCGTTTTAGTATACGGTTGGACGAAGAAACGGAGGAACACTTAAAAAAATATTGCGAATACCATCAAATAACTAAAGGTGAAGCAATAAGAAGGGCAATAAATCTGCTTTTTAAAGAAAAATAAAAGCAACCGAGGTTCTTTGGCGAGAACGGTTGCTTTTATCAACACACCAGAGGTTTCCCACTGGTAAATCTATCATATCATTGTGGGAAATCTCTTTCAAGCAAATTTTGAAAGGAGATTTTATGACAAGACAGGTAGAGTATACATTAGACAGCCGTGAAGTAGCGGAAATGATTGGAAAAGAACATAGTAAATTATTGAGAGACATCAATAGATATGTAGAGCAATTAAACGAATCCAAAATTGGATTGGTTGATTTTTTCCAGAGAAGTACTTATATAGACGCGAAGGGAGAATCACGTCCATGCTACAAAGTCACACGTAAAGGCTGTGAGTTCATAGCCAACAAATTGACAGGAATCAAAGGAACCGAGTTCACTGCGCAATACATCAACCGATTTCATGAAATGGAAAACATGCTTTTGACCCCAAAGAAGGAGAAACCGTGGTATATTAACCCTTTTCGGGGAAAGGATATTGTATTGTACCGTGATTTTGAAGTCCTAACCGGAATTAATCCTTCAATATATAGTTCCTATCGCAGACCTATAAATCGTAGAACTATTGCAGGAAAGGATTACAACGGATGGGGTCGGACAGGTGATTGCGAACAGTTTAAGCGGGAATATGGATTTGATTGCGGCACTGATCCTTGCATGATGTATCTTCTCATGAACGGTTTTTGGAAAATAATAGCATTTATTAAAGAAGAAAATCCAAAAGCCTCCTACATAGCAACCATTGAATTGCCAAAAGTTTTTCAAACTGTCAAATTTGTGGCAAGCAAAGAAATTCCTACTAACCATCCATCAATTGAAGTAAACATATCAATTAATGGTGTACCGATAGATATATAACAACCAAAAGTACCATTCCATAGTGGTGTGGGCTTTTTCCCCAACCATTCTATTTTTGTAATTTTTCATCTTGATTACTGGCTACGCTTTTTACTATAATGTAGTTAGATACAAAATTTTGCAGTCCTAACTAACCTTCGGAGGAATTACGTTATGAAAATATTTAAACAGTCTATTTCTTTTCTATTAACTGCCACTATCCTGCTCTCTGCTCCTGCAGAGGGCGTATTCGCCGCGGATTCTTTTACGTCCGGCTGTGAAGCAGCAGAAACCCCAGAAGCTATTGGAACCGCGGAAAGTACAGAAGTCACTGAGGCTACAGAGCCTGCCTCCACCGAGGCATCCATCACCGGGTCGGAAGAAGTTCCGGACTGCTCCACCGAAGTGTCCCTGCTTGACTACGAATCTATTCTCCCTGCGCCGGAGGAAAGCAAATCGGCGCTTTCTGCTAATCCGGTCACCGTTCCGGGTTCGGAGCTTGATGCTGCCCTGTCTGCAGAAGAACAATCCTCCGACACCGAAGCTACAGAAACCGGTGAAATTACAGAATCTCTTGGGTATGCTGATTCGAAGGACATCCTGGCAGAGGAAGTTGCTGCAGATGCGAAATACTCCACATCAAACACTTATCCTATATGCAATGACTTTGAATATTGTTTAAACGAAGACGGAACTGCTTTAATACTTGGATACTATGGTAATAATACAGACATCATTGTTCCTTCACAGTTGGATGGTCACACGGTAACTAAAATAGCCCGTGACGGTTTGGGGAATAGGGATGGTGAATCCTATAAAAATATCACCAGTATCGATCTCCCGGAAGGATTGACCACCATAGCAGATTGCGCTTTCTGCGGTTATTCCAGCCTTACCCGCATTAACATCCCCTCCACAGTTACCTACCTTGGGCAAAAAGCTTTTATGGGTTGCACCAATTTAAAGTCCATCACACTTCCGGAAGGATTGACAGAAATATCAAATAATCTTTTTGAAGCCAGCGGACTGGAGCACATCACATTTCCCTCTTCCATTACCAAAATCGGTTATTCTGCTTTTTACAACAGCAAATTAAAGGATTTTACTTTTGCTGGCACTGAAACCGTAGAAGTCGGTGAATGGGCATTTGGATATGCTCCCCTGGAATTTGTCACCGTTCCCTCTAATATCAAAGAAATCCCCCTTACCTGTTTTTCTTGTAACCTCTATGCTAAAAGTATTGTTATTCAGGAGGGCGTAGAAAACATTGGACGAGCTGCATTCCAGGATAATCAATATGCGACTTCCTTAAGCATCCCATCCACTGTGTCTGTAATCGGCGAGTATGCCTTTAATTCCTGCATCCGGTTAGAATCTGTAACAATCGCAGATGGGGTAACCTCCATTGAGGAAGGAGCATTCTGGGGAATCGGCTATTCCGCCCCCTCTGTATCAATTACCATTCCAAAAAGCGTAACTCACATCGGCACCGATGTTTTTAAAGACTGCTATAACCTGACGATCTACTGCTACACCAATTCCTATGCCCACAATTATGCCGTGGCAAATGGCTTTGATTACATCCTTCTGGACCAGCCTACCTACACGATTACCTATGAGTTGAATGGCGGCACCAATAGCGAATACAATCCTTCCACCTACACCGCCACTACGAAGACGATTGTCCTGCAGGATCCGCAGCCACGGGAGTATTTCACTTTCCTGGGCTGGTACACCGATTCCGCATTTAAGAATCCCATCTATGAGATTCCCAAGGGAAGCACCGGGAATCTGACCCTTTACGCGAAATGGGAAGCGGATACCTATGAAATTACGTTTCTCGGTTGCGGCGGCTATATTGTGAGTTATTCTGGGGACTCTGAAATCTACACGGGTGACTACACGCAGACACCGGAACTTTATAAAGAGAGTGTAAAACTGGAAAAATGCCCCTTTACCAGAACCGGTTATACCTTCACCGGATGGAACACCAAAGAAGATGGTTCCGGCAAAAGCTATGCAGATCAGGCAGCGTTTAGCAACCCTGACCATTCTTCTCTTATCTGTTTGTATGCTCAATGGAAGAAAAATAGCTATACCATCACCTATAACTTAAACGGTGGAACCAACAACAAAAGCAACCCTGCCAGCTACACCGCGACCACCAGCACCATCACCCTGCAGGATCCCACCCGCAAGGGATACTCCTTTAGCGGCTGGTATTCCGATAAGGACTGCACCAAAAAGGTAACACAGATCAAGAAGGGGTCCACCGGAAATAAGACCCTCTATGCAAAGTGGACTGCAAACAAATACACAGTCTCCTTTAACGGCAATGGCAGCACAAGTGGCAGCACAAACCAGCTTAAGAACTGCAAATACGGGAAAACCTACACCCTCACAGCCAACGGTTTCAAGCGCAAGGGCTACTCCTTCGCCGGCTGGAACACGAAGAAAGATGGAACCGGGAAAACGTATAAGAACAAGGCGGAGATTAAGAACCTTTCTTCCAAATCCGGCGGGAAAGTAACGCTCTACGCACAGTGGAAGAAAACAAAATACTCCATCACCTACAATCTGAATAAAGGCACCAATAACAAGAAGAATCCGGCTTCCTACACCATCACAACCAAGACCATCACCCTGCAGAACCCTACCCGCAAGGGCTACTCCTTTGAAGGTTGGTATTCCGATAAGGACTGCACCAAAAAGTTGACACAGATTAGCAAGGGTTCCACCGGCGCCAAGACTCTGTATGCAAAATGGAAGAAAACAAAGTACTCCATCACCTACAACCTGAATAAGGGAACCAATAACAAGAAGAATCCGGCTTCCTACACAGTCACGACCAAAACCATCACTCTGCAGAAGCCTACCCGCAAGGGCTACACCTTCCAGGGCTGGTACAGCGATAAAAAATGTACCAAAAAAGTAACACAGATTAAAAAGGGAAGCACCGGAAACATCACCCTGTATGTAAAATGGAAAAAGAAATGATACAAGTACTTATTGAACACGCAAAAGCCCCAGAGGTCGCACCCTCTGGGGTTTTCTATTCCGTAATTTCCTACTCCACTGCACTTCCTCCGATCAGGTTCGGTTCCATGAACCGGTCATAGAACCTCTGCAGGGCATCCGCATTCTTTTCATTGCCAAATCCATTCTCCACCACAAATTCCCGCATTTCCAGGATATCCTCATGCGTGAAACGGAACACATACAGCGGTGTGTCATTCCGCAGATTTTCAAACGCCAGCTCCAGTGCTGCCCGGTACTCCGGATTGGTAAGCCAGATGGAATCCGGTTCCAGTCCGCCATTCTCATAGCTCTCATAGTAATACTTCTCATTGATAAATCTGGTTGTTCGAATCGGCTCCGGGTCCTTTGGTAACGTGTCTACAATATACACTGTGATCATCTTCTTTGTAACATTTCCCCTGCTGTCAATCACCCGGTAGGTCTCTGTAACGCTTCCCTTGCTGTCAAAGGAAGTAAAATCCGTTGACAGATAGTCCCATATATCAAATGTCGTATGCTTTTCTTCATCAATTCCGGCTTCAATCGGGCTTCCGTCCTCCCGGTCTCCTGCACTGGCACGGCTCATTAATTCATCCAGGGTAATGTACCCGCTCTGCGCCTGTTCCAACGTATAATATTGATCATAGGCCTCAATCCAGGGGCAGTCATCCCAGAGGGCGTAGAGCACCACTTCCCCATCCGCTTCCTTTGTCAAATTCAGAACTTCCTCTTTGTCCGCATAATCGCCATCCCTTGCCGCAGAATCCATGCTCCAGCCTATAAACTGGCTGATTCCATTATCAGTTTCCCGCGTGTAACGATTCTCCGGAAGCTGCAGCGGCTCATCATAATACGCATCGATGTTATTCATATTTCCATTCGTAGCACCGTTTCCGTCAAAACGGATGGTGTAATGGTTTGCCTCCCAGTTCGCCACAAGTGATGCATTCTCACAGCCCATCGCAAAAGATGTTCCGGCAAGACTGCTCTCAACTCCGGTAAGACTCCATCCCGTAAAAGTATAGCCGGTACGTGCCGGATCCGGAATTTCTTTCGTCTCCTGGTACATTAACGTAAAACTCTGGTCTGCCGCACTGCCCTCCCATACGCCACCATTAGGACTTACGGTGAGATTATATTCCTTCCTCTGCCAGTCTGCCCTAAAATCCACCGTCCCGGACGTGCTCCTGAGGTTCATAAACCACACATCCGTTGCGGTAGTTGTGTGTGTATCGTTCTTATTACTATAATTATTCGATTCCGAAAGCCCATAATAATGAGGTATTTTCTTATCTTCCGCATCCATTCCCGTGATTGTCCATCCCGTAAAGGTGTATCCCGTCCGTTCCGGGATTGTCACATAAAAGCCGGTACTATAAGTGGCACTGGAAGGATACAGCCCGCCTGGCTTCTTTGCTCCCCCGGCAAAGTCATAGTGGATGTCATACCGGATGTATTCATACTGTGCTGTCAGCGTGGCATCCGAATCCCCCATCGTAAACAACTTATTCTGAAAACTGCTGGTCCCGTTCGTGGCAAAGCTCCAGTCTCTAAACCGCTTTCCAATCTGCGGATCTGGTTCTGCATCTCGTATATTATCCGATTTCCACCCCTCCGGCTTTGTAAAATACTGCTTCTCCATGCTCCCTTCCCAGGTTCCGCCATTGGGGTTCACTGTGAGGGTGTGCATATTTGACACCCACTGAGCATACAGCGTTACCGTATCATCGTTCTTTGACGTCAGATTTTTGACGGATTCTTTATTTTTATATGCATCTCCGCTTCCATCTGCTTTTGTATTCCAGCCGGCAAAGGAATAGCCCGTCCTCTTATATCCATTTGCAGTGAGTGTGTAGCTTTTATCATATTTACAGCCCGTCATCGATGCCGTGCTTCCACTGGTGGAGCCATTCCCGTCAAATTTTATTGTGTAGGTATTGGCTTTCCACTGGGCATACAGCGTGACCGTTCCATCGTTTTTTGATGTCAGGTTTTTAACGGATTCCTTATTTTCATATGCATCTCCGCTTCCATCTGCTTTTGTATTCCAGCCGGTAAAGGAATAACCTGTTTTCTTATATCCATTTGCAGTGAGCTTGTAACTCTTATCATACTCACAGCCCGTCATCGCTGCCGTGCTTCCACTGGTGGAGTCATTCCCATCAAATTTTATTGTGTAGGTATTGGCTTCCCACTGGGCATACAGCGTGACTTCCTCTGCGATATCCGTCCATTCTGCTCCGCTTTTAAAGCCGGATATCTTACTGGCTTTCTTCTTATCGCCCTCGCTGTAGTAAGTCCCGGTTCCATCCTTTTTTGTATTCCACTGATTATCAGACGGGATATGATAACCTGTCCTGGTAAAACTGTTTTCCTTTATGGTGACATTATCGTCATACTCCACCGTAGTGCTGCCGATGCTGCTCCCGCTTCCCCCGTTCTTATCATAGCTTACCGTAAGGCTGAGCGGTGACATGGTAAACATACAGTTCGCATGGCAGCCACCGGAAAATTCCGGATCATGTGTATGGGAATTTGGAATCCAGACCCCCGTACATGCCAGATTAATCTGGGCATAAAACTCTGTTTTATTGGTTCCTGTATAGACCTTCCTTTTTACAACCGTATTCTTATAGGTGTCTGATTTGGACGCGCTGTAATTCTGCCAGGAATATTTTCTAAAGTTATAGCGGTAATCGTCCGGCTTGTCCACGATATCCGCCGATGAAACATACGTATAGGCTGGCTGGTCAAACACAAACGGTATATCCGGAATAATGGAATAGGTTTCTGATTTATATCGCGTTTCCGTATCATCCGGATTATCAGAAAAGGTATAGTTCCCGTTGCTGTCCCTCTGTGCATCCTCTTCATTCATTGTAGAACCTACTTTGGTCTTTAACGTTATGGTATTGGTGTAGGAATCCCCGTCCTTAAACCGCAGATTATACTTTCCTCCATCACTGATGGTAAGCTGAATCTTCTGCGAACTTTTTAAATACTGCGGACTATCATACGCAACCCAATTTGCTTCTGTACACTTTACATCAATCCTGATTTTTTCCCGGCATACCTCCTTGCCGTTCCGGTCTGTCTCCACCATCGTCAGATAGAAATATCCTTCATCCTGTTTTAAAGAGGTCTCTGCTCGGCACGTGGTAGTAATTCCTATCAGAATTGCTAACCCGACTAATACCACCAGGAGTTTCATCCCCCAGCTTTTCTTTTTTTCTTTTATCTGCTTCATACGCTCTCCTCTCTGCTCCTTATAAAAAATCCGGCGCTGCTTCCTGTTTCTTCTCTCCGAAAAAACAGCCCGTCCTTTGACTTTGCAAAAGACGGGCTGCTTTTTGTTTGACACATTGGAACTAACGTGTTATCATGCTATTAGAAAGTGCTACCGATAGACGGTTAGCCCCTATACAATTACTTAACTTGAAGTAACCGCATCATTGGAGTGAGGGCGGTTACTTTTTTTTGCCTTTGCTGTCTTTTCCGAGGGAATAAAACAACACAGCAACACTAATTAATACACTTATGAGCTGTAAAAGCTCCGTCCATGTAATCATCAGCATCCCCTCCTTGCATGGATTTCATCTTTTGATGATTTCTATGTAATCGGAGGGTTCAGTCCCTCCGTTGGAGGGCTAACCGCCTACCGTTTCAGTAGCACACATCTACTATATCAAAGCTGCGTTCCGCGTGCAACCTGTCTTTCTGCTTTTGCTTTCCTGCTTTTAATTCCAAACCGCGTAATATGCCAGATCCTGCTCCACCGGCACGGAAAAGTCTGCCAGATAATCGTTGCTGTCCTTCCAGCCCACAAATGATTTTCCATCTGCAGAAGGATCTTTCGGTACTGTCACATTCTTTCCGGCATCTACC
>JBJEJC010000131.1:0-1784 GCA_051877675.1 Roseburia sp.
AATCCACCAGGACATGGATTCCTCCAAAACAAAGATAATGGCAGCTTCCCGTCACCTCATGGGCTGCCCCAAGAAATTCCAGTACCATAGAAACTCCCCCTTTTTTTCTCTTCTATAGGGCAATTATACTATTTTTTTTATGATACTACAATTCTTTTTATTCAAATTTCACAATTTCCTTTTTCAAACGTCCCATAATTTTTTTCTCCAGACGGGAAATATAGGATTGTGAAATTCCTAACATATCCGCCACCTCTTTCTGGGTCTTTTCCTCCCCGTTTCTGGTGTTTAATCCGAAGCGCAGTTCAATAATCATGCGCTCCCTGCCGGAGAGCTTCTCTATGGCGGATTTTAAAAGTCTTCGCTCCACATCCGTCTCGATATCCCGGTAAATCACATCCTCGTCCGTTCCCAGAATATCCGACAAAAGGAGCTCATTTCCGTCCCAGTCCACGTTCAGCGGCTCATCAATGGACACCTCCATCCGGGTCTTATTATTTCTTCTTAAATACATCAGAATCTCATTTTCGATGCACCGGGAGGCGTAGGTGGCAAGTTTAATGTTTTTCTCCGGATTAAAGGTATTGATTCCCTTTATAAGTCCGATGGTTCCGATGGAAATCAGATCCTCCACCCCCACTCCCGTATTGTCAAATCGCTTTGCTATGTATACCACCAGCCGCAGGTTATGCTCAATCAGCCTCTTTCTGGCATGCTCCGGGTGGTCGCTGCCCAGCAGATTGATGCAGACAGCCTCCTCCTCCCCCGCCAGCGGCGGCGGCAGCACCTCGGCACCTCCGATGTAGTGTACCTCATCCCGTTCCTTTACAAAAATCTGGCAGAATCGGGGCAAAAACTTTATTCTCCGGTATTTTGGCGCCATAAATTTCACGTACATATTCCTATCTTCCTTTCCCTTACTCGTGCAGCGATGCATGCAAAATCAAATCATATTCCTTTTTTTCCAGAAGTCCCTCATTGGCAGCTCCGATTGCCGCCTGCCTGATATGGGCAGCATGTTTTCCATGGTAAATCACAAGTTCATCCACATCCGTTACCGGAATGAGTCCCTCATTGTCTCCCAGTGCACGAAAAGGCACATATCGGACGTTTCCCTCCTCTCCCAGGAAATCTTCAAATTTATCGTGACACAGAATGCTCACTGCTTTTCCGGTATAAATATCCCGAAGCTGATTGCCGCTGTCATAGTACGCCCGAAGCTGCATCCTTTTTTCCCCGCTTCGGATTTCCGCAGAAAGCAGCTGTCTGCCAAAGCTTTTATGCCATTCCAAAAGCAGCGCGGTCAGGGCAAGCACCGCCGCGGCAGCACACACCTGCCAGACACCGATTCCGCCAAGCCACTCCAGAATGCCACCGGTCAGAAGTACCGAAAGATATGTAACGAACCAGGCTTTTAAGAACTCTCTCCCTCCCATCCCGCCAAAGGCGAGAAGCACCATGCCTGTATTCAGGAAAAAATGGGTGAAAATACAGTAAAGCAGATAATCCTTCAGATACAAAAGCAGCAGCAGTCCCGCCACCGAAAAAAATCCCGCAGCCAGCAGAAGCCAGCCCGGCTTACGCCTTCTATTAAGGAACCGGTTTGCCGCGGCCAGCGCAATCAGATCCATCACAAAGTTTTGCAGCAGGAACACATCCGCATAAAATACATAAATCTCCCTCACCTCTTTTCCACCGCTTTCCTGTCACTTATTCTACCCCTGCCCTTCTGCTTATTTTGTCAAAAAGGGGACGTAACTTACAGTAAAACGGGGACGTATCTT
>JBJEJC010000132.1:0-8705 GCA_051877675.1 Roseburia sp.
TGTTTTTCTTCGACGCTGGTTCCACTTTCTGAAAGCTTATCCCATGAGCCTTTATTTACTGAAACCATCTTTCCACCTTTACAGGTAACGCCGTCATTACTTAAAAAGTAAGGCGGATCTGCAAATATCATATCTACAGATTCTGGTTCCATTTTTGTTAGAATTTTAAATGAATCACCTAATACCAACTGTGATTCTTCTGTCTCGAAATATAATGGCACTTTCTTTGTAAATAAGTTCTCCATTATTCCGACTCCTTTAATAATTGCATATAATTACTTCTTCACCCACTCTGTTGGATGCGTCCGAATTAATCATACGCTTTACACTTACTACGTCTATCTTATAGCCCTTTTTGCTATACAACTCATTGATCAAATCCGTATTATGATTTGTGAGCATACAGTAGCAACCTCTAGATGTTAATTCTTCAAATAGTTTTGCCAAACGCTTGTGACTTTCTATATCGAATCCCTCTTTTGTGTATGACTCAAATGACGTGGGATTTAATGGTGCATATGGACTATCTAAAAATACGAAGTCACCTTTTTTTGCATTTGTACAAGCAACTTCAAAATCTCCATCCAAAATAGTTACACCCTGTAAATATTTTGAAATATGCATAATGGTATCTTCATCAACGGATGCTCTTCGACTATTGTTATACGGAACATTAAAAAGTCCTTTTCCATTTACCCGATACAAGCCATTAAAACAATGCTTATTGATAAACACAAATAATGCAGCCAACTCCACGTCATATTCCGCTTTCATCAGCTTATCATTGTAATGCTCTCTAAGAGAATAATAGTATTTCTTACCGTCATCCCACATTTCCGCATCAAGCTTGTTTACAGCCTTTAAGAATGCCTCCGGTACGTTGCATATCTGCTTGTATGCGTTAATCAACGCCTTGTTAATATCATTTATCAGAGCATTTGCAGGTAACAATTCAAATGTAACTGCGCCGCCACCTACAAATGGCTCATAATAATTATTATATTCTTTAGGCATTCTCTCTTTTATCTGTTGTAGTAACTGACGCTTTCCGCCTGCCCATTTCACAAATGGAGCGATATTTGAATTACTCATTTCCGTTCCTCTTCTCCATGTTCTGTAAATCACATTTTTATTATAAGTGTAAACCATTAAAATAACAACCGAAACTTTCACTCTTTGTGTATTATATTATTTCTGAAATACAAATATATACTCATGTGCCAGAAGCAAGAAATTATTGTTTTGTTTCTCCCAATAATCAGTAGAACGACAATTATGCTGCTCTTTGATAATAATCTCTTTTGACATAAACCCCTCTTTCAAAAAGCAGTCCATAACACGAAATCCTAACGGAACTACTTTTCCATATTTTCTTATGTCACCAATCATTACAGCACACATCTTTCCCTTTTTCAACACACGATACGACTCCTGTGCAACAAGAGACATTTCTTTCAAGAAATCATCATATGTCAAAAGCGAAATATCACTTTCAATATCTTTACTATATCTAATGATATTTGCATATGGTGGATGTGTACAAATAAAATCAATACCATCGTCTTTAATAAAACGTAAATTAGTAGCACTTCCATTTTGCAAATATATTTTTGATTTTGTTTCACATTGGAATTGTAAATTTGTTTCAGAAATTGAAACGGATTGCGGATTGATATCAATGCCAATCGCATTACGATTAAGTAGTTTTGCTTCAACAAGAGTTGTTCCACTACCCATAAATTGATCTAAGATCCAGTCTCCTGGCTTGGAATAACGAAGTATCAAATTTCGTGGTACATGTGGTGACCAATTTCCTCGATACTTTCCTGAATGTGTTGCCCAACTCCCCCTATCTGGAAATGACCAGACGGTCGTTGGTTCAAGTCTAAAATTATTTGGTTGTAAACTTATAATCCATACCTCCTTACCATTCAATACACTACGGGGGCTTTATCATTAATAAATCCCCATAGTATTTCTACTTATTAGCACTAGCTTCTTCACTTCTACACTGTCGACAATGTGACTGTGGTATTACATTGCCATGTTCCATTGTTCGATAACCAAATTTTTGCTCAATTTCAGTTCTACCGTTGGCTACTTTTTGGCATCTTGGACATTGTGCATACTGCTCACCAGCTGCATTAATTCCATATGGCATATTCTCACCTCCTCATTTTCCTCATTTTAACACAACCTTTTATTCATTTCATCATAAGCAACCATTCTTTCACTATAAGTGAATTTATCTCTATATATCCTCATGCGATAATATTGACAAATAGCGAAAGAGGTGTTTATATGCGTTTCAATAACGATACGGACCTATATCGTGTTATCAGTTCGAATATAAAACATTACAGAGAACAAGCAAAATTAACACAAGTACAACTGGCTGAACGAGCTGACATAAGTGTAAGTTATCTTTCCAAAATTGAAGCTGCTGGATGTGATAAAAGCTTATCTATTTCGGTATTAAATCAAATAGCCAATGTACTTGATGTTGAAATAAGTGAATTTTTTAAGGAGGTATAAGCAATGGCTAGAATTCCAAACAAACATGGTGGTGGAGCACAAACCAATAGAAACGGTTTACATTTTGAACAAACCACTTCACTAAATGATGCCCTTTTTCAAGCCGGATATGACGTTGAAGATCATGTTGTTTATTTTGATGGATATGAAATAGGGATGTCCGTACCACAGACTCGCATCTATTCACATTTCTTAACCCCTAACGGAATTAATTTTGCTGATTACAACTCTAAAGCATGGCGTCCGGACGAGGCATTTATTAACTATGAGAACCGCACTGCATACATCATAGAAAAGAAATTTCAAAACTGCTCCGGTTCTGTGGATGAAAAGCTACCTAGCTGCCATTTTAAAAAATGGGAGTATGAAAAACTTTTTGCCCCATTAGGATACGAAGTTGAATTCATATATATTTTCAACGACTGGTTCAACGATCCTAAATACAGAGATACGCTAGAATATATAGAACGAATGGGATGTTATTATTTCTACAACGAAATCCCTTTACACATTTTAGGATTATAAAGATTTACATATTTGCACCAAAAGGAATGGCGCACGCCATTCCTTTTGCATTCTCAATCAATATCTTTTTCACTTCGCACAAACAATACTCATCTGTAACACTCTACGTCTTTGCATTGTTTCTTGTATGATTTGGCGTATCGGCGTAATTATTTGCCTTTTCCAATTTCCGCTAACCATTGATTTTACTGACTTTTTTGCAAGTCTTATTTATCAAGTGACTTCATCGTCGGGAACAGCAGCACATCCCTGATCGCCGGGCTGTTGGTCATCATCATCACCATACGGTCAATTCCGAAGCCGATACCTCCCGTCGGCGGCATACCGATTGCCAGTGCGTTTAAAAAGTCCTCGTCCGTATGGTTCGCCTCGTCATCGCCGGCAGCGAGCAGTTCTTCCTGTGCTTCAAAACGGCGTCTCTGATCCTCCGGATCGTTTAACTCAGAGTAAGCGTTCGCCATCTCCCAGCCATTCATGAAGAACTCAAAGCGCTCCACGTAATCCGGGTTCTCCGGCTTCTTCTTGGTCAGCGGAGAGATCTCAATCGGATGATCCATGACGAATGTCGGCTGAATCAGATGCTCCTCCACGTACTCCTCGAAGAACAGGTTTAAGATATCGCCCTTCTTATGATGAGCCTCATATTCAATATGATGCTCGTCCGCAAGCTTCTTTGCCTCCTCGGTGGTGTGAATCTCGTTGAAATCCACATTGGCATACTTCTTCACTGCGTCCACCATGGTGATGCGCTCAAAAGGCTTGGACAAATCCATGGTGTGCTCGCCGTAGGTCAGAATCTCAGAATCGGTCACCTCTTTTGCAACATAGCGGTACAGGTTTTCTGTCAGATCCATCATGCCGTGATAATCGGTATATGCCTGGTAAAGCTCCATCAGCGTAAATTCCGGATTGTGGCGGGTATCCAGACCCTCGTTACGGAATACACGTCCAATCTCATACACACGCTCCATGCCGCCCACGATCAGTCTCTTTAAGTACAGCTCAAGGGAAATACGCAGCTTTAAATCCTCGTCCAGCGCATTGAAATGCGTCTCGAAGGGTCTTGCCGCTGCACCGCCCGCATTGGAAACCAGCATCGGTGTCTCCACCTCCATAAAGCCCTGTCCGTCTAAATAGCGGCGAATGCTGCTGAGCACCTTGGAACGCTTTACAAATGTCTCTTTAACATCCTCGTTCATGATAAGATCCACATATCTCTGGCGATATCTGGTATCCGTATCGGTCAGACCATGGAATTTCTCCGGGAGAATCTGAAGACTCTTAGACAGCAGAGTCACCTCCGTTGCATGAACGGAGATTTCCCCGGTCTTTGTCTTAAAGACCGTTCCCTTTATGCCAAGGATATCTCCCACGTCAAACTTCTTAAAATCCTTATAGGGCTCCTCTCCCACATTGTCACGTGCCACATACGCCTGAATGCGACCCTTCAGGTCCTGAATATTACAGAAGGAAGCCTTTCCCATGACACGCTTGAACATCATACGCCCGGCGATGGATACCTCTTTTCCCTCCATCTCGTCAAAATTATCTTTGATATCGGTGGTATGATTGGTCACATCATATTTGGTAATGACAAAGGGATCTTTGCCGTTCTCCTGCAATTCATGCAATTTGTCGTAGCGTACCTTCAGCAACTGATTAATATCCTGCTGCGGTGCATTGTTCTGCTGGCTGTTATTCTGTTCTGCCATGTCTTCCTCCATCTGTCTTTGGTGCAGCTTTCCCTGGAAATCTGCCCTGTTTTGCTGGCGGATTGCCGCCGTTTCCTAATTTGCTCTGTGGATGGAGAGTACCTTGTACTCCAACTCTCCTGCCTGGGTCTCAACCTTTACAATATCGCCCACCTTCTTGCCAAGAAGCGCCTTGCCTACCGGAGACTCATTGGAAATCTTACCCTTTAAGCTGTTCGCCTCGGTGGAGCCTACAATCTTATACTCTAATTCCTCATCAAATTCAATGTCAAGAATTTTCACGTTGCAGCCGATGCTTACCTTATCCAGGTCTGCTTCCTCTTCCACAACGACTTCCGCATTCTTTAAAATCTTCTCCAGCTCCTCGATACGCGCCTCGATGTCTCTCTGCTCATCCTTTGCAGCATCATACTCCGCATTCTCGGATAAGTCTCCCTGCTCTCTCGCTTCCTTAATCTTCTGGGAAACTTCCTTTCTCTTGACAACCTTCAGATTCTCTAACTCGTCCTCCAGCTTCTTCAATCCTTCATAAGTCAAAATGTTCTTCTTATCCATTGCCTTCTTACCCTTCTTTTATATTGTTGTAACCTTACGGCTCGATTCCATAAAAAGCCATCTCGAAGCGGTCCCTCACCGTCTCTTTTTCTGCACGTTTCACTCTCTTAACAATCACAGTATTATAACCGATAGGCACCGCAATGTCAAGGTTTTCCGCCGTTCCCCAGGGTCTTTTATGGATCGGGACATAGTGCACACCCATCTCCGGCCTGTAAATACTCCCCTCCCACTCAAAATCCAGAAGCAGTGTCACCGGCTGCGCTTCCCTGTTCCTGCGGCGGTATTTCAGCTCCCGTTTGGGCACCAGCGTCACCAGCAGACCGTTTTCCTCATACATTGTCTCTGCAAACCCGCTAAAATATGCGGGACGCTCCGTATAGATCTGTAAAAAATTCAGATTTTCGGAAATCTGCTCTAATACCCCCAGCACATCCACCGGTTCAAATATACTCTGGCTCTCCGGCTCCTCATCAATAATTTCCAGCCTCAACTGCTCCGGCGGGAATCCCTTCTGCTGCAGGATTCCGAGAAATACCGGTTCAAAATCCATAAGGAAACGATTGGAAAAAGACATTTTCGCTCACCGCTTTCCATCCTTTATGCATTATATGTCATGGCCTCCTCAAATAATGCCTCAAGCTGCTCATAAGTCTCCACCTCATTGATGCGCCCGCGCAGCCTGGAGGAGTTCTTGTATCCCGCCGTGTACCACGCCGCATGCTTGCGGATTTCCCGCATTCCGATATATTCCCCCTTAAACTCCATCTGCATCCGGGCGTGCCGAAGAAGCATCCGGGTCACCTCTGCAAAGGATGGCTTCGGCAGATCCTCGCCTGTCTCAAAATAGTGAAGAATCCGGGAAAACAGCCAGGGGTTTCCCTGAACACCCCTACCAATCATAAAGCCGTCACACCCTGTAAGCGCTGCCATATCCGCCACATCCTTCGGGCTTGTGAGGTCGCCATTCCCGATGACCGGAATGGAAACCGCCTCCTTGACCTGACGGATGATATCCCAGTCCGCTTTCCCGGAGTAATACTGCTCTCGCGTTCTTCCGTGCACAGCGACAGCCGCCGCCCCGGATTCCTCTGCGATATGCGCCAATTCCACTGCATTGATGTGCTCCTCATCAAATCCCTTGCGGATTTTTACCGTCACAGGCTTTTTCACCGCCTTAACCGTCTGCTCAATGATTTTTCCGGCAAGCACCGGGTTCTTCATGAGCGCGGAGCCATCCCCGTTATTTACCACCTTGGGCACCGGACAGCCCATATTTATATCCAGAATATCAAAGGGACGTTCCTCAATCTGCTTCGCAATCCCTGCCATGATTTCGGGATCGGAGCCGAACAACTGCAGGGAAACGGGATTCTCCCGTTCATCGATACTTAACAGTTCTTCCGTGTTCTTGTTTTTGTAGAGGATGGCCTTGGCGCTCACCATCTCCATACACAAAAGACCCGCTCCCTGCTCCTTGCATAAAAGGCGAAATGGCAGGTCTGTCACGCCTGCCATGGGAGCTAAAATTAAATTGTTTTCTAAAGTCACATTTCCGATATGAAGCTTCTTAATTACGTTCTCCACCTGCGCCTCCTGTGGTCTTCTATCGAATTCTGCCGCTCTTGCGGTTCTGCTTCTTGTAAATAATGTTCATCCCCTTTAAGGTCAGATTGGGGTCGTACACATCAATTACATCTGTCTCGTTCGCTATAATTCTGCCTAAGCCGCCGGTCGCAATGACCTTCACCTCACCCAGCTTTGATTCTTCAATCATGTGCCGCACAATGTACTCCGTCTGTCCGATCTGCCCGTACACAAGCCCCGCCTGCATACTGGAGATGGTCTCTTTTGCAAGGATGCTGTCCGGTTTGATAATCTCAATCTCCGGAAGCTTTGCCGCATCCTCCCAGAGAGCCTTTGCCGAAATACGAATGCCCGGCGCCGTGACACCGGAAAGGAATGCTCCGTCCTTATCCACCAGGTCATAAGTGGTCGCCGTGCCAAAATCCAGCACCAGCACCGGTCCGCCATAAAGTCCGTAAGCTGCCGCCGCATCCACAATACGGTCCGCACCAATCTGCCGCGGGTTCTCCGTCACCACACGGATTCCGGTTTTGGTTCCCGGCTCAATAACAATGGGATCTATCCCAAGATATTTTACCACGGCACCCTCCAAAGAATGCATCACATTGGGCACCACCGATGCGATAATGGCATCTTCAATCTGGTTGTGATTAATCTCATTCTGCTCCAGCAGGTTAATGAGCAGTATTCCATACTCATCGGAGGTTCTTGGCATTTTTGTAGTCATACGGAAGGTTGCCTGCACCTCATCTCCGTCAAAAACTCCAACCGTGATATTTGTATTTCCTACGTCAATTGTAATTATCATATTTTTTCCCTACCTTGTCCTATCGTTCCGGAAAAATATCCTCTATTCTTCGTCATCAATCAGCCCGTAAATCACCTTGTAATACATCTCAAGAGAACGCAGCAGATCCTCCTTCGTGCGCTGTAATTGGCGGATTTTCAAGCCACAGCCAATTTCATCATACAAAAGATCCTCCTCGTCACAGGAGGTGCAAAACTCCAGATTCCCTTCCTCGTCAAACACCAGCTGGAAAATACCGCCGATATCCTCCGTAAAGAGTACGCACATAATTTTCAATTCATCCTTGACCTGCTGCGGAAGTCCGCGAAAGTCCTGATTCAGATAAAATTTCTTATTGTATGCGCTGGCTCCGCAAAGTACAACTTCTTCCATTCCTATCTCCCTTACACTGTGTATCCATATATTCCCCGCACGGAAACCTCTCCGGAGGACACCAGCTTTCTCGACTCCCAGGTGTCCACAATAAGCTCGCCCCGGGCCGTGATTCCCATAGCTTTTCCCTCGAAAGGCTCCTTCGGGTCCAGCACCCGCACCCCCTGGTGCATATTGACCAGACTGGCATTATACTCCTTCACCAGCCCGCTCAAATCCTCTGTCTCCAGATAAATCGCATAATAATGCTCAAACTGCTCCAGCACCGCTTCTATCAGCTTTGCCCGGTTCCAGTGCTGCTTCGTCTCCAGATAGAGGGAGGTTGCCATATGGGAAATCTCCTCCGGAAACGCTTCGTTATGTACATTAATTCCGATTCCAATCACAATATGGTTTACATAATCAAACTGAGCACTCATCTCGGTGAGAATCCCGCAGACTTTTTTTCCATTCATGACAATGTCATTCGGCCACTTAATTCCGGCGGGCAGCCCGGTCACCTGCGTGATTGCCCGAGAGACCGCCAGCGCAGCCACCAGCGTCAGCATGGATGCATTGTTGGGGTTAATCTGCGGCTTCAGCATCAGTGTCATGAAAATTCCGACTCCGGC
>JBJEJC010000133.1:0-40708 GCA_051877675.1 Roseburia sp.
CTGACGCAACCCGCCGCAGGCGGAGAATCCTGCGGAGCAGGATTCTTTTTTACAAATGATAAAGCCCATGTTCTCTGATATATTCTGCAACACGCTCCGGAAGCAGGTCAGAGGAATTTCCGGAGCGGACGGCAGCCCGGATTTCACTGGAGGATACCTCCATTTTACTTCCTTTCAACGGATAGATTTCCGCCGGGAAAATAGACTTAATCTGGGCAATTTTGCTGCAGATGGCTTCCTGCTCCAGGTCATCTCTCACTGCAACTAAAATCACTGCATACCGGCAGATAATCTCCGGATGACACCACTGATCAAAATAATCCAGTGAATCCGCACCCATAATAAAATAAAGCTTCCAATCCGGGTGTTCCTCTGCAAGACGTGCCATAGTCAGATAGGTGTAACTGGTTCCGGCGGCTTCAAGCTCCATGCGCGATACATGAAATGCCGGGTAATCCGCAACTGCAAGCTCCGCCATTCTCGCACGATCCTCAGCAGATGACATCCTGCACTCATCCTTATTCGGAGAATGTCCGGCTGGCATAAACAGAACCTCATCCAGCGAAAACTCCTGAAAAGCTGCCTCTGCAATATGAATGTGCCCCATGTGAATGGGATCAAAAGAACCACCCAGGATTCCGATTTTTCGTTGCACAGCCGTTTCTGCTATCCCTTTCCCAATCTTTCCCGCCTGTTCCATGCTTCCTCCTGCCTGTTCCATCACGTTCTCCCAGCAAAAGCTTTACAGTTTTGTAAGGTCATACTTAGTATTCTTTTTTGCCTGACGGAACAGAATAATCTTTTTTCCAATCACTTTTACTACCGCGGAATGGGTACGTTCCCCGATGATCTGTGCAATCTCGTTTGGATCGTCAATGCAGTTCTTTAACACGGACACCTTTATTAATTCCCTTTTCTCCAGCGCTTCATCCAGTGCGGTAATCAGCTCCGGGGTCAGACTGGCCTTGCCAATCTGGAAAATAGCATCCATGCTGCTTGCCTGCCCGCCCAGATAAGCGCGTTGTTTACTTGTCAGATTCATAACACACCTCATTTATTTGTAATAATCAAATTCGTTTCCATACATCCGGACCGTATCCCCATCCTGAATGCCCATTTTCTCCAGTTCCTTTAAAATGCCCTGTTCCTTTAAGAACTTCTGGAAGAACAAAAAGCCTTTTTCAGAATCAATGTTGGTGTATCCAAGCATCTTATCAATCTTCGGTCCTTCAATCACAAAAGCAGCATCGTCTGCCCGGGTAATGGTATAAGGTTCATCCTTGAAGAAGCGCAATGCCGGATCAAATTCCTGCTCGTAAATTACCGGCTCCCTGCTGCAGGTGGAAAGAAGCTCATTTACATGATAGAGTAATTCCTTTAATCCCTTTCCGCTCACTGCCGAAATCGGGAACACCCGGATTCCATCCTTCTCAAACTGTTCCCGGAGTGCCGTAATAACTTCATTTTCGTCTCCATACACCGCATCCATTTTGTTGGCAGCGATTACCTGTGGTTTCTCAAGAAGCGCCGGATCATAGGCTGCCAGTTCCTTATTGATGGCTTTAATATCGGCAATGGGGTCACGTCCCTCTGTCCCCGCTGCATCCACCACATGAATCATTACCTTTGTGCGCTCAATATGGCGTAAAAATTCCAGACCAAGACCAACACCCTCAGAAGCGCCCTCAATCAGTCCGGGAATGTCCGCAATGACAAAACCTCCCGTTCCCTCGAGATCCACCACCCCAAGGTTCGGCTGCAGCGTAGTAAAATGGTAATTGGCAATCTTTGGCTGGGCATTGGTGACACGGGAAAGAAGCGTGGATTTTCCCACATTCGGGAAGCCCACCAGCCCCACATCGGCAATCACCTTTAATTCCAGCTTAACCTCAAGTTCAATGGCTTCTCCGCCCGGCTGGGCGTATTTGGGAGCCTGCATGGTAGAGGTGGCAAAATGCTGGTTTCCCAGACCTCCTCTGCCGCCCTTTAGGATTACCTGTCGTCGATTCTCACCGGACATATCCGCAATGACCTTGTCCGACTGTGCATCCTTAATCACGGTTCCTGCCGGCACCTTAAGCACCAGGTCATTCCCGTTTTTACCGTGGCAGTTCCTTTTACCGCCTTCCTCACCGGGCTGCGCAGCAAATTTTCTGCGGTGTCTGTAATCGGTCAGGGTATTTAAGCCATCGTCCACCTCAAAGACAATATCTCCGCCCTTTCCGCCATCTCCGCCGTCCGGTCCACCGTCCGGCACATATTTTTCACGGCGGAAGCTTACATGACCGTCTCCGCCTTTTCCTGATTTTATAATAATTGTTGCTCGATCCGCGAACATAATTTTAACCTCAATTCCTATAAGGTGAAAAAGACCCGTCAAAGGATTAAAAAAATCTCTTTGCCGGGTCCACAAGTGCAACTTATTCAGCTACCGGATAAACAGAAGCCTGTTTCTTGTCTCTGCCTTTTCTCTCGAATCTTAAGATACCATCTGTAAGTGCAAATAATGTATCATCGCCACCGATTCCAACATTAACACCCGGATGAATCTTGGTTCCGCGCTGTCTGTATAAAATGTTGCCAGCCTTAACGAACTGTCCGTCTGCTCTCTTGGCTCCTAATCTCTTAGACTCGGAATCACGACCGTTCTTGGTAGAACCTACTCCCTTTTTATGAGCAAAAAACTGAAGATTAATCTTTAACATGTCTTTACACCTCCTCTGACTGAAGTTTCAAAAATTTCTTTCCGTAAGAAGACTGTATTCCTTCTAATCCCAGAATCATAGCATTCACCAGAAGCTCCGCATCGTGCTCCGCCGGCTCCTCGAATCGAAAACGTATGTCTCCCGATTTCGGATCGGCCTCGCAGGAAAAACCGGCTTCTGTATATGCCTCAATGGCATTAACTGTATTCTGTACCAGTATGGAAATACCCGCACAGACCACATCCTTGCCACGACAGGCAAAACCGGCATGTCCTATACAGGAAAAGCCCATAATCTGCTGATTCTGATTTCGGAAAATAGTTATTTTTGTCATGACAATTGATTACGCGTTGATTTTTTCAATCTTAACCTGGGTAAACGCCTGTCTGTGACCGTTTTTCTTGTGATATCCAGTCTTTCTCTTGTACTTGTAAACGATAACTTTCTTACCTCTGCCTTCTTTCACGACAGAAGCTTCCACAGAAGCGTTTGCTACGTCTGCACCAACCTTGATACCGTTGTCAGATACAGCTAAAACCTGATCAAAAGTTACTTTCTCACCGGCTTCAACACCAAGTTTTTCAATGGTAATGATATCGCCTTCGGATACTTTGTACTGTTTACCACCTGTTGCTATAATTGCGTACATATGGCACCTCCTATTATCATTACTCGCCAGTTACGGTACTGTCATATAAAATGGCAGATTTTGAGAACCTCACTGTGCGGCATACTTCGTTATCTTAGCATACAAAATTTATTACGTCAACTATTTTTTGTAATTTTAGAAAATAAATTCTACTTTTTTGAGGTAAATCCTATCGCAGGCTTTCTGCCAGCGATTTGCGGATTTTTTTTCTGGTAATCTCCACCAGCCCCAATGCGGTAATATCTACAAGCGCAGTCTGAACCGGGTCCTCCTTCAGCATACGGGAAAAATCCTCAAGCAGCCGTTTTTTCGCTTCCTCTGACTTCAGGTTAATGAAATCCACCACTATAATCCCGGACAGATTCCGAAGACGTAGCTGTCTTGCAATTTCTGCAGCAGCCTCCAGATTAACCGCAAGGAACTGCTCCTGCGTTTCCTTCTTTGCTGTATTTTTCCCGGTGTTCACATCAATGACCGTCAGTGCCTCCGTGGGCTGGATAATCAGATATGCCCCGGATTTCAACCACACCCGTTCTCTCAATGCTTCCTCAAGCTGATGCTTTAAGCTGTAAAGATTGCCAAGGGAAATCTGCGAATCGTGATAAAAACGTATAGAAATCCCGGAATCCGTAGTCTGTTCATCCAAAGGAACCGAAACGCTCCCCTTGGAAAAAAGCTGTTCCTCGGGGATTCCGTAAAACCGGCAGATCCTTTCATAAATCTCCCTGTCATCCGTGATGATTTCCGCGAGCTGGTCTTCCCGCAAATCCTTAAGCTTTCTCAGATAGCCGGGTTCTTCCTGTTTCAGACAGCAGAAGCAGGTGCTGTGTGATGCCCTCTGCAAAAGCTCAGCATATTCCTCTGCCAGCGCTTCTGCCTCCCCCCGGATTGCCTCATCCGCTGCATTTCGGGCATTGGTGCGCACAATCAATCCGTACTCCTCGCTGCGAAAATCAGAAAGAAGCTCCGTCACTCTTGCACGGGTTAATGCATCCAGCTTGCCCGAAACACCAAACCGGGTATTCTCCGTGGTCAGCACCACATATTTTCCGGGGAGACTGATGTTCGTGGTAACCGTCGCTTCCTTTGTCTTTAAGGCTTCCTTTTTTACCTGAACCAGCAGTTCATCCCCGGCTACCAGCATTTTTTTCCCGGAAAGTCTGCGGGTAAAAACAGGATTCTTATAGTCTTCCAGCGGATAATAGCAGACCGTATCCGGTGCAATCTGAATAAATGCCGCATTCAGATTCTTCACCACATTCTGTACTCTGCCCACATAAATATTTCCAAGAACAGATACCGCCCCCGGCACTTCCGGCTGTGCCTCCAGAAGCTTTCTTTTTTCATCCAAAAGCGCAGAGACCCGCTGTTTTGTTCCGTTTATCTCTATACTTGTAATTACGCAAGAATTCATGGAATTTCCTCACCCATTTCACCCAGTGAAATAAAATTCTTTCCGTCCGGATCTGCCGCATAGATTTCCTTCCGGTGAATCTGAATGGCATTCGGATCATAAGGAAGTCCCATCGCCTCATGCAGGTTAGAAACCACCAGCTCCGGCTTTAAATTATCGTTGCTTCCGGTACACACCTTCAGGAAAAATCCCGGTTTTCCCTCTTTATCCATTACCTTAAACTGATAAATCAGAGGCTTAATATCCACGACCTTTTCACTTTTTTTCGTCTGCTTCGTAATGAGAATCTCTGCCCGCTCATAATAGAAATGATCCAGCGCCTCCCGGAATGCTTCGATGTCCGCCGGTGCCTCATAGCCTTCCTTATAGAAAAGCTCATAATCCGCGGCTGCCACCAGTGACATGGCAGTTTTGGCAGAATCCGGCAGCTTCACATACCCGGTGACTTCCATTCCCTCTACCATAGTCTCATTTAACGCAGCAATCGATTCAGCCGAACTTCTGGTAGAGTTCACCTCAATATCCAGATATTCCCCGTCACTGGTAATCCCTACCCCAAGTGGCGCGGCAAAGGACATAATCTGATGCGGGGAAAATCCCTCCGAATAGCAGATATCGATTTCAGCGCGCCGCATCGCTTTCTGGAAATAGCGCATGATATCCAGATGACCGATGAAACGCATCACACCGTATTTGCGGAACTTTATTCGTATCTTCATGACTCTACTGCTCCCTCTGTTTTCGTATTTTCAAAGCAGACACCGCCGCCAAACCTTCTGGAACCACAACCGGAACAACGCATCCGGCAGTTCGGCGTGACAGACTCCTCCATGGCATTTTTCCATTCCCGGATCAGGAAGGACTTGTCCACACCGGCATCAATGAAATCCCATGGGAAGACCTCATCCAGACTGCGCTCCCGCATCGTATAAAAATCCGGGTCGACGCCGCATTCCTCAAAAGCATCCAGCCATCTTTGGTAATCAAAGAATTCGCCCCAGGCATCAAATACACCGCCTTTTTCGTATACCTTTAAGATTACAGGCGCAATTTTCCGGTCACCCCGGGCAAGGACACCCTCCAGCACCGTCACATCCGCCTCATGCCAGTTATACCGGATACTCTTGCGGTTCAGCTGCTCATGCACCGCCTCATTCACGATACGGGCACGCCCCAGATAATCCTCCGGCGTACACATCTTTGCCCACTGCAGCGGTGTAAAGGGCTTTGGCACAAAGAACGAGGTACTGATGGTAACCTGGCATTTCCCGTTCCGGTTTTCCTTCGGAACCGTCTCATAATACAGCTTCGCAATCTCATTGGCAAGCTGTGGAATGGCGCGCATATCCTCCTCGGTTTCCGTTGGAAGCCCCAGCATAAAGTAAAGCTTTACCTTATTCCAGCCGCCTTCAAATGCCATCTTAGCACCGTTTAGAATGACTTCCTCCGTCAGTCCCTTATTAATCACATTGCGCATCCGCTGGGAGCCCGCCTCCGGAGCAAAGGTAAGACTACTCTTTCGGATATCCTGCACCTTGCTCATCACATCCAGTGAAAATGCATCTATACGCAGGGAAGGTAATGAGATGTTCACTCCCTTTCCCTTGAACTCATCAATCAGGAAATTGACCAGTTCCTCCAGTTCCGTATAATCGGAGGAACTTAAGGAGCTTAAGGATATCTCCTCATGTCCCGTTGACTTTAACATCTTATAGGCAAGATCCTTTAAACGCTCCACACCCTTTTCCCGGTTGGGACGATAAACCATGCCCGCCTGACAAAACCGGCATCCACGGATACAGCCTCGCTGGATTTCCAGCACCACCCGGTCCTGGGTTGCCTTGATAAAGGGGACCACCGGTTTCTCCGGATAGACTGCCTCTGACATATCCATCACAAGCTGTTTTTCAACGGTTTTCGGAACATCCTCGTAAACCGGAAGAAAGCTCTCGATGGTGCCGTCCTCTTTATAGGTAACACGGTATAATGAGGGCACATAAATTCCCGGAATTTTAGCTGCCTCATGCAGAAAATCCTCCCGGGATGCTCCTTTGGCACGCATTTCTTTATAGAGATCCAGCAGTGCATCATACTGCACCTCTCCCTCTCCCAGATAAAACATATCAAAAAAATCTGCAATCGGTTCCGGATTATAGGTACAGGGACCTCCACCAATCACAATAGGGTCCTCCTGGCTGCGTTCTGCTGCAAGCAGCGGAATCTGCGCCAGATCCAGAATCTGTAAAATGTTCGTATAACACATTTCATACTGCAGCGTGATTCCCACAAAATCCATATTTTTCAACGGTTCCTGGGACTCCAGCGCAAACAGCGGGATTCCCTGTTCCTTCATAATCGCTGAAAGATCCGGCCAGGGGGAATAAACCCGCTCGCACCAGACGTCCTCCCGTTTATTAAACATATCATAGAGAATCTGGATGCCAAGATGGGACATACCAATCTCATACACATCCGGAAAACACATGGCAAACCGGATTGCAACTTTATTTTTATCCTTTTTCACACTGTTTAACTCATTCCCGATATACCGCGCCGGCTTTTCAATCTTCATGAGTATCTCATCGGATAAGGCTAATTTTGTCATTGGATAGGTTTCCTTTCTCTTTATTGCAGGAGGTCATATGCCGTCTTTTGCTCCGTTTCGGGGGCATCCTGCATATGTATCATAACATAGTCCTGCAAGTTTGTATAATAATGATTATCGGAAATAATGTCAATGAAATCTTTTGACTGGAAGCCCAGAATTTCTGCATCGGAAAATTTTACAGCAAAAAATGCTGCCAGAAGAATCCCTGCAATAAAAACACGAATTTTGAAAAAAGAAAAGGACATTGTCGTCTCTTCTGTACTGCCCGAGCCATACTCCTCCCCTGCAGCCTCTGTATCAAAGGAACGGCGCACTTTTGCAACATAAGCTCTGCGCTGGTCTGCATAATCCTGTGTCATAGAATTTTCTCCGGAATATTGTTTGTATCAATATATTGGATTTCAAAGAAAATATGTACAAAAATGGCATTGCCGTACCATGCCTCCGCACTGCGTCACGCACCGGCATGTCCCATACAGAAAAAATGCCGGGGAGCCCCCGGCATTTCCATATTGTCTATTCAATCCCATTGTGTGTCGTACCTGTCAACAGCTTATATTTTGCCATCAAATCGTTAAGTTTCTCTGCCTGGTGGGACAGCTCCTCGCTGGCTGCCGCACACTGCTCACTGGTAGCGGAATTTGTCTGGACAACCTGTGATACCTGATCAATTGCCTGGTCAATCTGGCTCACTGCCGTACTCTGTTCCTGAGAAGAAGCCGCAATACTGTCAATCAAAGCAACAATCTGATCAATGGACCGAACGATTTCATCCAAAGCTACCGCAGTCTCCTCCGCAAGCTTCGTGCCATGTGCAACCTTGCTGATGGAATCCTCAATCATTTCTGCTGTCTCGCTGGCTGCAGAAGCACTCTTAGCCGCCAGATTGCGCACCTCGTCTGCAACAACCGCAAAACCCTTGCCGTGTTCCCCTGCCCTTGCTGCTTCCACCGCTGCATTCAGCGCAAGAATATTAGTCTGGAAAGCGATGTCGTCAATCACCTTAATAATCTTGGAAATCGTCTCAGAGGAAGCATTAATCTCATGCATGGCATCAATCATTGATTTCATCTGGTCATTGCCGGAAACCGCTTTTTCTTTTACGCTCTGAACCAGACTGTCTGCCTCATTTGCTTCCGCCGCATTCCCCTTGGTGCGCTCCGCGATTTCATTGATGGATGCTGTCACCTGCTCAATTGCACTTGCCTGCTCTGTGGAGCCCTCAGCCAATGCCTGACTTGCAGCCGCCACCTCAGAAGCGCCGGTACTCACCTGGCTGGTAGCCTCCCGGATATTACCAAGTGTGAAATTATTATCATCCACGAGTGTCTTTAGTGCATTGCCAAGCACATCTCTTTCACTTCTCGGCTCCACCGGAACCGTCATGTCACCTTCCGCAATCTGCCGGGCAATATGAACCTGTTCCCTGATTGCAACTGCCATTTCGGAGAAATCGTCCATCAATGCACCAAGGTCATCATTGTGAAGCTTTTCACAATTCACATCCACATCGCCTTCCGCCAGTTTCTTCGCAGCCACGGTCATGCGTGCCACGGGAACGCTGATTGCCCTGATAAGTCGCAGACAATACAATGTGGAAATAATAACACTTATAATGCAGATGATAATAATAATCATACGGAGCTGATCAATCTGTGTTGCAATTCTTGTGCTTGCATTGGCGGATTCCTCATCCATCTCTGCCAGGATTATGTTCATGAAGCCCTCTGCATTATTTGCTGAGGTAACACCGGTCGTGAGGAGTTCCTGGCGTCCGCTCTCGATATCTCCAGCCTCCACATAGGCAATTGCCTGTTCTACCGAGCCGGTATACTCCTCGATATAAACCATACACTGTGCATAATTGTCCGCAATTTCATCGGTGTAGTTATCCAGTCTGGCAGCAAAGGATGTCAGATCCTCCTCCGCTTCCTTTACTGTGTTATGGATTGTGGTAATCTCGTCTGCCTGCTTTGACGCATCGTCTGCATACAGATACAGCATATTCCGCAGATGAACCTTCACTTCATGGAAATGGCTGAATGCTGCGGAAAGTTCAAGTTCTCCCTTTCCGTAATTTTCATAACGCGAGGTATGGGCACGGTTCGTTAAAGACACTACTTCAAGACCGATTGCCGCCGTTAAAATAATAATCACAAGCGTTATGAGACTATACATCCAAAGCTTTACTCTGACTGTCATGCCTTTCGCCGTCTTTTGCTTCTTCATGGTGATTTCCTCCGTTTTTCTTCTTCTGACTCTCGCAGAACTACTTCCTGCAATAACTTCATCATAATACTTTTGGACTATTACGTCAATCACCGTATTTACAAAAAAAGGATATTTTTCCCATTATCTGTCTTTTAGCGCTGAGACAATTCCTGGGTCACGTCCTCCCAGGTCACACCTTTTTCTGCCATCAGCACCATCATATGATACAGTAAATCCGAAATCTCGTATTTCATTTCCTCCGGATCCGGATTCTTTGCCGCAATCACAATCTCCGTCGTCTCTTCCCCAACCTTTTTCAGAATCTTATCAATCCCCTTGTCGAACAGATAATTGGTGTAAGAGCCTTCCTTTGGATTCACTTTCCGGTCCAGAATAATACTGTAAACGTCTTCCAGAACCTTACGCGGATTCTTCTCCGTGTATTCTTTCCGGACAATCTGGTTGAAAAAGCAGCTCCGGTTTCCCGTATGACATGCCGCCCCTACCTGGGATACCTTTGCAAGAATCGTGTCAAAATCGCAGTCCGCCGTTAAAGATTTCACATACTGGATATGCCCGGAAGTCAGTCCCTTAATCCAAAGTTCCTTCCGGCTTCTGCTATAATAGGTCATACGCCCGATATTGATGGTGGTACGGAAGGCTTCCTCGTTCATGTAGGCTAACATCAGTACCTCATCCGTCCGATAATCCTGTACAATCACAGGAACCAGACCATCCGAATTTTTCTTAAGGTCCTCCCATTTAAATGCAGGCTCAAAATTATCCATCTTAATTCCTGCCGAAGAAAGACTGCACTTTAACTTCATGATATCCGTTTCCGGATCATTGATGAAATTTCCTGCAATTCCCCGCACATTTTTCCGCTTTAGGATGGAGGTAATCTTCTCCTCATCATAGGTATCCACACATACCACATGAGGCACTTCTGTGGTACTCTCAATGCTGTCAAGCACCCCGGAATTTAAAATCAGAAGTTCATGGAAATTCTCTCCCATTTCCTCCTGATGCTTGAACACGAAGTTTAAGTTCTCCACGGAAATCAGAATCCGGTCCTTGCCAAAACGACTGCTCGCCTCCTCTGCCAGATCAATAATCTCCGTCTTGGCTCCGTTTAAGATTACCTGAAGACACCCCGCATAGATGAGCTTCTTAATGTCCTCCATACGGTTAATGTTACCTCCTGCACAGACCTTAATCTCCACATTCCGGTTAATAATCTTGATTGTCTGGATGTTTCTTTCGTGCTCCTCATCATCTTCGGACAAATCAAAAATGATGATTTTATCAATCCCGTTGTCGTTGTAAAGCTTTGCCAGCTCAATCACATCATCATAAAAAAGCTCCGGGTCATCAAGTCCCTTCACCGCTTTTCCGTTTTTTAAGTAAATCGTTGCTACAATATTCTTGTGATCCATATGTTTTCCCGTTCCTTTGTTGTCATTCTAAAGGCTGCCCTTCGTGGAAAGAATGTCAGTAATCCGCGGGTCAATGGAGGTTGCCTCATCCAAAGCCCGGGCAAATGCCTTAAACATGGCTTCAATTATATGATGGTTATTCCCGCCGGACAATACTTTTATATGCAGATTCATCCCTGCCGTATAGGAAATGGCATAAAAGAATTCCTTTACCATCTCCGTATCCATATAGCCCACCCGGTCCGTGGTAAATTCTGCGTCAAACGACAGATACGGTCTCCCGGAAAGATCCACTGCGCAGAGCACCAGTGTCTCATCCATGGGAAGAATGCAGCTTCCGTAACGGCGGATTCCCCGCTTGTCCCGCAGTGCTTTCCGGATTGCATTTCCGAGAACGATTCCGGTATCTTCTATGGTATGATGGCAGTCCACCGCAAGGTCACCCTCCACCTTCACCTTAAGGTCAAAAAATCCATGCCGTGCAAATCCCTCCAGCATATGGTCAAAAAAACCGATTCCGGTATCCACCGTAGCATTTCCAGCCCCATCTATACCAAGAGTCATGGAAATATCCGTCTCCTTTGTCTTCCGGTTATAATCTGCCGTTCTGTTCATGCGTCTGTCCCTTTCTGTACACTCTTTTCCTGCACCAACCATTATATTACACGGGCGCGGAAAAATGAAATAAAAAATCTGTTAATTCTCAAACCGCACCCGGATGGAGTTGGCATGCGCAGTAAGCTTCTCACACTCGGCAAACTGCACAATATCCTTGTATACCGGTTCAAGCGCTTCTCTGGAATAAGAAATAATGCTGGATTTCTTGATAAAATCATCCACACCGAGCGGAGAGAAAAATTTTGCCGTTCCGTTGGTGGGGAGCACGTGATTAGGTCCCGCAAAATAATCCCCTAACGGTTCGCTGGAATATTCCCCGATAAAAATTGCCCCGGCATTGCGAATTTTCGTCATGATTTCAAACGGATTCTTCGTTACCAGCTCCAGATGCTCGGATGCAATCTCATTCACCGTGGCAATGGCATCCTCCATGGAATCTGCCACCAGAATATACCCATAGTTGTCCAATGACTTGCGGATGATTTCCTTTCTGGAAAGTCCCTCCACAAAGCCGTCCACTTCCTTGGAAACAGCCTCTGCCAGTTCTCTGCTGGTGGTGACAAGAATGGCAGAAGCCATCTCATCATGCTCTGCCTGGGAGAGCAGATCCGCCGCCACAAATCTTGGATTTGCCGTTTCGTCTGCCAGCACCATAATCTCACTGGGACCTGCAATGGAGTCAATGCTTACATAGCCAAATACTGCCTTTTTCGCCAGTGCCACATAGATATTTCCGGGACCAACGATTTTGTCTACCTTGGGAATGCTCTCCGTACCAAAAGCCAGTGCTGCAATCGCCTGCGCACCGCCAACCTTATAAATCCTGTCCACGCCCGCTTCCTTCGCTGCCACAAGTGTAGACGGATATACCTTGCCGTCTTTTCCCGGCGGTGTGGTCATCACAATATTGTCCACGCCTGCCACCTTTGCCGGAATCACATTCATCAGTACCGAGGACGGATACACGGCCTTTCCCCCCGGCACATACACACCGACATTTTGTAACGGTGTCACCTTCTGTCCTAAGATAATACCGGAATCTTCGGAATCAAACCAGGAAAACTGGCGCTGTTTCGCATGATACTCCCGGATGTTCACCAATGCCTTACGGATTACGTCCAAAAGCTTTGGGTCCACCAGACGGTATGCTTCCTCAATTTCCTCCTCGGTGACCAGAATAGTTCCCGCATCCATGTCTGCCCCGTCAAATTTGCGGGTATATTCAAAAACAGCCTCATCCTTTCTCTGGCGGACCTGCTCGATAATATCGTTTACCCTGCCCTCGTATTCCCCATAGGAATTCGGACTACGTTTTAACAGATTCTCCAAAATATTATTCCGGGTCTCCGGTGTGAGTGTCAGTATTCTCATATTCGCATTCTCCTTCCTAACTAAATGACCGTCTTTAATGCAGAAATCAGTCTGGTAATCCGCTCGTTCTCCATCTGCATACTCACCTGATTTACTACCATCCGCGCAGACAACGGGCAGACCTCCTCCAATACGGTAAGACCGTTCTCCCGCAGTGTGGAACCGGTCTCCACAATATCGCAGATGACCTCAGAAAGCCCTACAATAGGCGCCAGTTCAATGGAACCGTTCAGTTTGATAATTTCCACGGTCTGATGTTTTTTATTATAGAAATAATCCTTGGCTATGTGAGGGTACTTAGTGGCAACGCGAATCAGTTCATGGTGCTTTAACAGTTCTCCCGCCTCCTTTGGTCCGCAGATGCACATCCGGCATTTGCCAAAACCAAGATCCAGTACCTCATAGATATTTCTTCCTTCTTCCAGGATGGTATCCTTTCCCACCACCCCGATATCCGCCGCACCGTATTCCACATACGTGGGCACATCCGGTCCTTTTGCCAGGAAAAAACGCAGCTTTAATTCCTCATTGACAAAAATCAGTTTTCGGGTTTCCTTATCCTTCATTTCCTCGCAGGTAATGCCAATCTTTTCAAACATTTCCAGTGTTTTATTTGCAAGTCTCCCCTTACCTAACGCAAAGGTGAGGTATCTCATTTCTTCCATTCTTCTTAATCCCCTTTTCATACTATAGGAAAGTAACACGAACGATATGATTTCGCTTCGCGTAAGCCTCATAATCCTCCCGGGTTTTGCCCTCTGTGAAACCAAGCAGCTCCACGCACTTTCCCTCCTGACGAAGCACTCCTGCCTGCCGGATGGCTTCCGTCCGTTTCTCCTCCGGATATACGAGCAGTTCCGTCTCATAGGACAAAGGAATAGATATTTTCTGCCTTGCCAGTGCCGCCATCAACTGGTCAATGACAATGGCAAAGCCAATGGATGCGGAATCCTTGCCAAAATAGGTCAGCAGGCTGTCGTAACGCCCGCCCTTTACAATCGGTTCCCCGCTGCCGAAGGTATATCCCGCAAAAATAATTCCGGTATAATACTGGTAATTGCTCAGAACGCCAAGCTCAAAGGAAATATATTTTCCAATGTCATACGCCTCCAGAAGACCATGAAGTTCCTCTAAATTCTCAATAGCACCAAGAATCCTCGGGTAATCCCCTGCCCATTCCTTTGCCGCCTTAAGGTCATCCGTTCCGGTATAGAGATTGCCCAGCATGGAAAAAAGGCTGCGCAGATTCTCATTCAGTTCCAGCGTCTCTACAAACTCCTCCACACCAAAGAAATTCTTATTGGAAATGAGGTTGCGCAGTTCCTCCTCCTTCTCCTCCGGGAGCCCAGCCGCTTCCATAAGTCCGCCGAAAAATTCCGCATGACCGACACAGAGCTGAAATTCTGTAAGTCCCGCCGCTTTCAAACTGGTCACCACCATGGAAAGAATCTCCGCATCCGCATCCACCGTGGAATCTCCAAGCAGCTCTGCACCGAGCTGGGTGCTTTCCTTTAAGCGCCCCTGATAGCTGTTGTTATTGATAAAGGTATTTCCCATGTAGCAAAGACGGATGGGCATATCCTCCTCACCAAAATATTTCGCCGCACAGCGGGCAATCGAAGGCGTGATATCCGGCCGCAGCACCAGCGTATTTCCCTCGCGGTCAAAAAATTTGTACAGATCCTTTGACGGTGTGGTTCCGATTTCTTTTCCGAAAATATCAAAAAATTCAAACGTAGGTGTCTGAATCGGATGATATCCATATTGCTTTAGGGCTCCATGAAGCCGCTGCTCCAGAATCAGCTTCTTTTCACATTCCTCATTATAGATATCCCGCACACCTTCCGGTGTATGTAGTAATTGTTTTTTCACTTTCTCTCCTCGTTTCTGATACATCAACCTGCTTTTTTCTTTTCACTTTAGCGTGCTACCATATTATCAAACGAAATTGTCTTTGTCAATCCCTTTCCAGCAAATCCTTTTTCAGCCCTTCCAGATAAGGAACCAGAACACTGCGGCTCTTCGGAAGGATATAGTCCGGCTCCAGTTCCTCATACCGGAAGCTCTTCCTGCCGCCCTCCTTCGCACGCTGCCAGAATTCCGCCAGTCTGGCAAAACGAAGATAGTAAAATTCATCCCGGTGCGTGAAGCTGATCAGAAAAAAAGCGACTCCCCCCTGCTTTTCGAAGTTCTCCATGAAGACAACCTGATGTTCATGGATATTCTGAAGAGGAAACGTATCCGTGGCACATTCCTTTGCATCAAAGCATACCGGAACCCCCTGTACTGCCCCGATATAATCCACCGTACTTTTCTGTTCAAAATAAGCTAACGTAATATGCCTCGTGTTCTTATCAATATTAATCGGAGTAATGGGTGTCGGTATCTTTTGAATTAAGGCAAGTCCGCTTTCCAAATAACGTTCATTGGTGCGGTTGATAAATTCCTCCAGAGTAGACCCCCGGAGACCTCTGGAATTCCAGGTGGGCATCGCAATCTTCTCCTTTCTCCTACATGAACGCCGTCTTCATGTTTTTCCCTGATAATCTTACAATTTTGTCGCTTCCGTACTCCTATATGACAAAACAGCGCAGAACGGAGGATGACTCCGCCCTACGCTTTTCTTTTTACAGATATCCTCTGTCCGATATCCTGTTATTTCAGAAGATGGAACTGACCCAGTACCGGAATCTCTTTCATCTTTCCCTGTGCAGCATACACGATACCAAGAATCATCAGCACCAGACCACATACCGTGGTTGCCCATGAAATAACGGTGGTGAACTTGTAAATTCTCCAGTAATCAAAAATCCAGATCAGAAGTGCGTTTAAAATTCCGCCTGCAATCTTGAATACAACACTGGTAATGAATACGAGAATTGCCTGATTGGTATGGAACTTGGCAAAAGGCGAATTCTTTGCGGTAAACAGCGGAACCAGCCATAAAAGACCAAAGTAAGCACAGATGGCTACACCCTTATTTGCCTCTGCATCCGTTGCAGCAGGTACATAGGACTGCTTTCCATAATAGGTGGAAGAAGTCTCCTTCTGCGGACCGCCGAACTGTCCGTTCGCATTGAACTGTCCATTCGCATTGAACTGTCCGTTGTTGAACTGTCCGTTCCCGTTAAACTGTGCATTATTATTAAACTGCGGTGCTGCACCAGCCCCCGGAACTGCTCCGGAAGCCATTCCCGCTGCCGCTCCTGCGGCGGCTGCTGCTGCGTTTGCTGCTCCTTCTGAAGCTTCCGGAGCTGTTGTCTCTGCAGCGGTCACATTCTCTGCAGCGGTTACGTTCTCTGAAGCATTCTCACTTACGGCTGTACCACATACGCTGCAGAACTTTGCGCCATCGGGCAGCTCTGTACCGCATTTCTTACATCTGATCATAATTTTATCCTCCTCATGTAGTTTATTAACACTTTCTAAAACATTATATAGTATTCTGAATTTTTATTCAACACAAAATGCCGGAAAAAGATTTCGGATTTGTAAATTTCATTTACCTATGTTATACTGATATTTATGTATAGAGAAAGCTTGTTTCTGCCTTTGCGTCAGGAGCTTCTGCGAACTATCGATTGTTGGGAGGAAAAGATATGGTAATGAACGAATCCACGGAAAATTATCTTGAAACGATTCTGGTTCTGAATCATAGATTAGGAAATGTCCGTTCCGTAGATATTGCAACGGAAATGAACTTTAAGAAGCCAAGCGTCAGTGTTGCCATGAAGCATCTGCGGGAAAACGGTTATATCACAGTCAGCACTGAGGGCTATATCCGCCTCACCGAAACTGGTCTTGAGGTTGCGGAACGGATTTACGAACGCCATCGGATTTTATCGAGCTGGCTTGTCATGCTGGGGGTTGATCCCAGAGTGGCAGCCGAGGATGCCTGCAGGATTGAGCATGATGTAAGCGCAGAAAGCTTTGAAGCCATCAAGCGCCACATCAAGGCAAGCTCCGGTATCAGTTGAGAATATGATTCCATGCCCGTTGAAATGCTTCACCGGGCATAATTTTTATTTCTTTCTGCTGTGGGAACTCCATCTCCTGCGGGAATACAATACGCCATGCGTGCAGAAGCTGGGCAGAAATTCCCGCTTCCCTGCGAAAAATCTCATTTACTCTCCGATCTCCGTATTTCGCATCCCCCACAATCGGATGCCCAATGCCGGCAAGGTGCGCCCGGATCTGATGGGAACGTCCGGTAATCAGATGAACTTCAAGTTCCGTATACCCTCGTGCGGCGCGAAGCGGGTGATAGGCTGTCTCAATGCAGCGGAAACCGTTTTCCCCACGGCACTCCTCTGCCGGGATAACGGCATGCTCCGGCAGGATGGTCACCTTATTGGAAGCCTCATCCTTTTTCAACCACCCCTTAAGGTACATATCTTCCTTAAGTTCCCCCTTCACAATACAGCGGTAATATTTTTCCACAGAACGCTCCTTTAAGGAAGCTGCCATTCCCTGAAGCCCTCTTAGGGTCTTTCCGGCAATGAGCAGCCCGGAGGTATTGCGGTCTAAGCGATTGCACACAGAGGGTCGGAAGGTACGCAGCATTTCCTCCGTAAGCTCCCCGGTTCCAAGCAGATAGGCAAGGATATATTCGTTGGCAGAAATATCCCCCGCCTCTGCCTTCTGTGAGAGCATTCCTGCTGGTTTGTCTATGACGAGAATATCCGCATCCTCATAAACTACTTTAAGTTCACGTAAACCTGACTTTAACTCCCCGGAAAGCTGCTTTAGCCTCTGCACTTCCCCGTCCGCAGCAGGTTTCCCTGCAAATTTTGCATAGGTTTCGTCCGAAAGAAACAGCTTTACCGTATCACCCAGCGCAAGCTTTTCCGTTCCGTCCGCTTTTTTCCCGTTGAGGACAATATTCTTTTTGCGCAGCATCTTGTATACAAAGCTGCCCGGCGCACCCGCCAGCAATTTCTTTAAATATTTATCAAAGCGCTGTCCCGCTTCGTTGGAGTTAATCTGAAATTCTTGCATGGTTCTTACACTGCCCTTTTACTTTTTCTTGTGCACATTGCGGATAGTTTTCTTTTTGCCCCCTGTTCTTGCCTTTTCGGCAGTATGGGTCTTCCCGACAATATGAGGCTTTCCGCTGCTTCCATAATTTTTCCGCGGACGAATCAGACATTTTTTATCGAAGCCGATCAAATCCGTTCGCCCCGCTTTGGTAAGCGCCTCGTAGACCAGCTCATAGTTCTTCGGATTCCGGTATTGGATTAACGCACGCTGCATCGCCTTCTCATGGGGATTCACCGCAACATAGACCGGCTGCATGGTCCGCGGGTCAAGCCCCGTATAGTACATACAGGTAGATATGGTGGAAGGTGTGGGATAAAAATCCTGTACCTGTTCCGGCATATAACCAAGATCCCGCAGAAATTCTGCCAGTTCTACGGCTTCCTTTAGGGTGGAGCCGGGATGTGAGGACATCAGATAGGGAACCAGATACTGCTTCTTGCCAAGCTTCTCGTTCATTTCCTTATAAGCCCCGACAAACTTCCGGTAAACCTCCACACTGGGTTTGCCCATCTTCTCAAGCACCGGATTGGAAATATGCTCCGGCGCCACCTTCAACTGTCCGCTGATATGATGCTCACACAGTTCCCGCAGAAAAGTCCTGTCATTGTCATATATCAGATAGTCAAAACGAATTCCGGAGCGGATAAACACTTTTTTTACGTTGGGAAGCTCCCGGAGTTTCCGAAGCAGTGCCAGATAATCCGAGTGATCCACCTTTAAATTCGGGCAGGGTTTGGGGAACAGGCACTGCCGGTTAGGACATACCCCCTTGGTAAGCTGCTTGTCACACGCCGGTGCGCGGAAATTCGCGGTGGGTCCTCCAACGTCATGGATATACCCCTTAAACTCCGGGTCCCATACAATCTTCTGTGCCTCCGCAAGGATGGACTCATGACTTCTGGTCTGAATAATGCGTCCCTGATGAAAGGTCAGTGCGCAGAAGCTGCAGCCGCCGTAGCAGCCGCGGTTGCTGACCAGTGAAAATTTTACCTCTTTGATGGCAGGAACTCCCCCCGCCTCCTCATAGGACGGATGGTAGGTGCGCATATACGGCAGTGCATATACCTGGTCCATCTCACTGGTGGAAAGGGGTTTTGCCGGCGGGTTCTGTACCACAAACAATTTGCCGTCGTAAGTCTCAAACAGGCGCTTCGCCGTAAACGGGTCTGTATTGCAGTACTGAATATAAAAGCTTTCTGCATACTTCTTCTTATCCACTAGAAGCGCCTCATAGTGCGGAAGTTCGATGGCATCGTAGATATCCTCCCTTTTTCTGGTCTTATAGACCGTACCGTCCACAAAGGTGATATCCTGCACGAAAAGCCCGCTCGCCAAAGCATCCGCAATCTCAATGATGCTTCGCTCCCCCATCCCGTAGGAGATAATGTCTGCACCGGAATCCAGCAGAATGGAACGCTTTAATTTGTCCGACCAGTAATCATAATGGGCAAGGCGGCGCAGACTCGCTTCAATTCCGCCGATGATAATGGGCGTATGCTTGTAGGTCTGACGAATCAGATTACAGTAGACAATCGTCGCGTAATCCGGACGTTTTCCCATCACACCGCCCGGAGTGAATGCATCAGTGGCCCTGCGCTTCTTGGAAACCGAATAATGGTTCACCATGGAATCCATATTTCCCGCAGACACCAGAAATCCAAGCTTCGGCTCCCCGAGCGCGGAAACGGAAGTCTTATCCCGCCAGTCAGGCTGGGCAATGATGCCCACCTTGTAGCCGTGCGCTTCCAGAATCCGTGTAATGATGGCATGGCCAAAGGAGGGATGGTCTACATAGGCATCCCCGCAAATGTATACAAAATCCAACTGTTCAATGCCAGCCTCCCGCATATCCTCTCTGCTGATTGGTAAAAAACCTTTGCTCATGGGTACTCCTTCCAATTCGTTAATTAACGTACTCCGTTTTCCTGCTGTCCGCTCTCCTGCGCTGTCAAAAAAAGAGCGGTCAGTTCCTCTTCTGTCAGCGGACGATATTCCCCCGGCGCCAGATTCTCCGGAAGAGCCAGCGGTCCCATAGAGAGACGCTTAAGATAAACGACCTCTTTTCCCACCGCCGCAAACATCCGCTTAACCTGGTGAAATTTCCCCTCCGTGATTGTCAATGTTATCTCAGAAATATCACCGGAGGATAGAATCTGCAGTTTTGCAGGCTTTGTCAGCTTGTCCTCCCCAATGTCAACCCCTTTTTCAAAAAGGTTGACATCCCGTTTTGTCACACACCCGGCAACACGGGCATAATAGGTTTTCGGTACATGGCGTGCCGGAGCAAGTAAGGCATGGGCAAGTTTGCCGTCATTTGTAATCAAAAGTAATCCTTCCGTGTCCAAATCCAGACGTCCCACCGGGAATAGATCCGTGCGGCGGGTATCCGTCAGATAATCCATCACCGTCTTGTGCACAGAATCCTCCGTGGCACTGACGCAGCCCGCCGGCTTATGAAATAAGTAATACTCAAATGCTGCATAGCTGAGACGTTCTCCGTCAAGGCACACCGCATCCTCATTTTCATCAATCTTCTGTTCCGGCTTTACGGCTGCAAGACCATTTACCGTCACCCGCCCTGTCCGCAGCAGTTTCTTCACCTCCGAGCGGGTTCCGATTCCCAGCTCCGTCAGATATTTATCCAGTCTTATCATTCTTATCTCCCGCTTCCATCCTGCCGGAATCCCACACTACTCCAAAGCCTCCGCCTGATCCCTTTCCCAGAGATAGCGCAGTATGGGATAGGAATTCACCGCAAATTCCGCACCGTTTTCATCATTTAAATAGATTCCGAGGTGCAGGTGCACCGGAAACATCCCGGTGGTTCCCTCCACCTCGCTGTACCCGGTATCTCCCATGAAGCCGAGATGCTCTCCCGCCTCCACGCGTTCTCCCACTGCAAATGTTCTGGCATATTCTGCAAGATGCGCATAATAGAAATAGGCGCCGGAATCACTGCGGATGCCGATACGGTAACCGCCCAGCTTAAGCCACCCGATATTTTCCACAACACCATCCGTCATACTGTAAATGGGATAAATTCCCCTCTCATTCACCGTTGCCATGAGATCAGTTCCCTCATGTACCCGGTCACCGCCAAAGGTACGGCTCTGCATCCAGCTATCTACAAACTCCACCGCAGCCTCAGGCTTCCCCGCCACGCTTCCCACGGGAAAGCACTCCAAATCCTCCCATACGGCAGAAACATATCGCTGCACCCGCGAGAAATCTCCGTTGCGGTACTTTCTGGCATAAGCGATGTTTTCCTTAAGCTGTGCCGGGTCCGTTACAGTCCCCTGGGTGGAAAAATACATGGTTAAAAGCGCACAGAAATCATCCGTATCCCCCAAAGCTGCCTCCCGGAATGCATTTACGGTGTCCGCAGACACCGCCCCCGCACGGAACTGCTCCATAGCCGTCTCGCAGGAAAAACAGTTCATCTGTCGTACCTTTTCTGCAATGCCGCCCAGAAGAAGTACATTAAGCAGCACCACAGTGACAAACAAAAGTAACATGCTGATTCGGGATGATTTCATATAATCCGCCTGTTATTTATTTACATCGTTTTAAAAATTCAACTATAAGCTTCCATATCTTCTCTGTGGAGGAAACGGATAAACGCTCCTTCGGCGTATGGATATCATAATTATTCGGTCCAAAGGAAACACAGTCCAGATCCGGAATCTTTCCGGAAAGAATCCCACATTCCAGCCCTGCATGAATTGCCTCGAACACCGGCTCCTCCCCAAATAATTCACGGTATACACCGCTTATGGTGTCCCGGATGTCAGAGTCGGTACGGTATTCCCACGCCGGATAATCGCCCTGAATCTCTGTCTCGCCGCCCAAAAAGCCAGAAAGCAGCTCCAGACGGTCCGCCAGCTCCTGTTTTCTGGTGGAAACACTGCTCCGCACCGAGGTCACCAGAGTAAGCGCATTTTCTTCATTCGCGGCATTTTCCAGCTTCATAATTCCCAGATTCAGAGAAGTTTCCACCAGTCCCGGCATTACCTGGCTCATATGCTGCACGCCGTTTGGCACGTTGCGCAGATAGAAAATTACCTTTGTCATGGATGTGTAGGAAAGAATAGAAAGACCTTTCTCTCCTTCCTCCTCCACTGTAATGGATATTCCCGGGTCCGCAACCGAAAATTCTTTTTTCAAAGTCTGCTCCAGTTTCCGGATTGCAGCCAGGAATGACTCTTTTTTCTCTGTATGAAGCAGAAGCTCTGCCTGGCACTCCCGCGGAATGGCATTGTCCTTCAGTCCGCCCTCCAGCGCGGCAATTCCAATCTCAAACTCCGCGGACAATTCGCCTAGCACGCGTCCCATAATAATGTTGGCGTTGGCATGTTCTTTGTCGATTTCACTGCCGGAATGTCCGCCGGAAAGTCCCGTAACCGTGACTCTTACAGCGAGCCCCTTCTGATGCTGGTAGGTGACCGGAATCCGGGTGTGCACCGTCATGCCTCCGGCACAACTGGTAAGAAAATGTCCCTCCACATCGGAATCGATATTAAGCATCTGATGTCCCTTTAACATGGAAAGATCAATCTCCTGTGCACCCAGCATACCAATCTCCTCATCCACGGTAATGACCACCTCCAGCCTCGGATGTGCGAGTTCCGGCGAATCTAACAGTGCCAGCGCATAGGCCACTGCAATTCCGTCATCTCCGCCCAAGGTGGTTCCTTTTGCCTTTAAGAAATCTCCATCCACGTAGAGGGAAAGTCCTTCCCTCTCAAAATCAATGTCGCAGTCCTTCTCCTTCTCGCACACCATATCCATATGTCCCTGGATAATGACGGGCTGCGCATTCTCATAGCCTGCGGAAGCCTCCTGAATGATTACCACATTGTTCGATTCATCCTGATAATGCTCGAGACCATGCTTTACGGCAAATTCTACCAGATAGTCACTGATTGCCTTTGTATTGCGGGAGCCATGTGGAATTGCGGAAAGCTCCTCAAAATACTGAAATACTTTTTGTGGTTTTAAATTATAGTCACTTGTAATACTCATAGAAACCTCCTGGTTTTAATATAGTTTAATATGAAAAAGAAACTGATATTCCTTTGTCTTATTATTTTCACAATTTATATTCTCTGCTTTCCAAAGGAGGCGGTGTGTGCCGCTGCCTCAGGGCTGCTGCTTTGGTACGAGCGGGTGCTTCCGGCATTATTGCCCTTTGCCATCCTCTCTAACATTTTTATTTATTCCGGTTACCTGCACTACCTTGCCGTCCCCTTATCAAAAATGACAGGGTTTATACTCCCTACCAGTGATGCCGGTGCCTTTGTGCTGCTGTCCGGCTTTCTGTTCGGCTTCCCCATGGGAAGTAAAAACTGTAGTGAGCTGTTAAAAAGCGGCAATATCTCCTATGCGGAAGCACGGGTTCTGTTCGTAATCACAAACAATATCAGCCCGGTTTTTATCAGCAGCTATGTTTTTGCACAGGAACTGTCCATGCCGTCCCTTACGCTCATCAGCTTTCTGGTTCTCTATCTGCCTCCGGTGGTGTTGGGAAGCATTCTGTTAAGAAAACAGGGGGGCAGCCTGAACTTTCATGACGCAGACTACATCCCGGAAAAAAAGCCGGCATCTGAATCTCGAATGAATTTCAAAATCATAGATGCCGGCATCATGAACGGTTTTGAAACCCTCACCCGTCTGGGCGGATATATCATGATGTTTTCAATTATTGCCTCCATGGTACAGCTGCTTCCGCTACCATCCCTCTTAAAAACCGGTATCATTGGCATTACGGAAATCACCAATGGAATTCATGCGCTTGCCCGGCTCCCGCTGTCCAGCTCCATAAAGTATCTGCTCGCCATCGGTTTTACCGCATTCGGCGGTGTCAGCGGCATCGCCCAGACCAGCTCCATGATCCAGGGAACCCGGCTGTCCATCGGCTACTATATCCGGTTAAAGCTACTGCTTACCGCGCTCTCTCTGGCTCTGGCACTTCCTGTTATCCTGGTATTCGGGCTTTAAGGGTCTATACTACATATCTGTGGAAATATCCACCCGTGGTGCCTCCTCCCCGGAGGAAGCTGCCGGCTCCTCCGCAGTGGGATTCAATTCCGCACGGTTTGTGGTAACCACATCCAAAAAGCTCTGTAAAGTGCTCATATAAGCATCATAACGGGATTTGGAGGAATCCATGGCATGGGAAATCGCATTCTCCAGATTCTTTAAGATATCATCGGTATACTGCATGGCCCCCATACGGATATTATTTGCGTCATTTGTCGCATTATCCAGAATCTCCTGTGCCTGCTTGGTGGCAATCATAACTACTTCATTCGCCTGAGCGTATGCCTGCTGCATAATCTGATGCTCGCTGACAAGTTCATCGGTCTTCACCTGAGCCTGCGCAATAATGGAATCCGCCTTTGCCTGGGCATCTGCCAGAATTGCCTCCTTATTGCTGATGATCTTCTGATAGCGCTTAATTTCCTCCGGTGTCTTCGTGCGGAGTTCGCTCAACAGTTCTTCCATCTGCTCCTTGTTGACAATGATTTTGGAGGAGGATAAGGTCTGATATTTACAACTGTCAATGTACTCTTCAATTTCCTCTATAATCTGCTCGATTCTGCTCGCCATCGCAAACACTCCTTATTTTATGATATTATATTTTGCGTAAATCCGGTCAATAAACTGCGCCGGAACAAACTTCGAAATGTCCCCGCCGTAAGAGGCAAACTCCCGCACCACACTGGAGCTCAGGTAGGAATACTGGAGACTGGTCGTCAAAAATATGGTCTCCACCTCCGGATTCTCCACATGGTTCGTCTGGGCAATCTGAAGCTCATACTCAAAGTCCGTAACTGCCCGAAGACCGCGCACGATAATGGTCGCATTAATCTCCTTCATATAGTCCACAAGAAGCCCATCGAAGGATGCCACGGTGACATTGGGCAGAGAGCTTGTCATCTCTTTTATCATACTAACACGTTCTTCCAGAGAAAACAACGAATTTTTTGCGCTGTTGTTGAGTACTCCCACCACCAGTTCATCTACAATCCGGGATGACCGCTCAATCATATCCACATGTCCCAGAGTCAGCGGATCGAAGCTGCCCGGATAAATTGCTTTTTTCATAGAAATCCCCCCTCTTTGGTATTACGGCTCCCTGCGCCGGATAAAAGCATGGACATTCGTCTTATAGGTCTTAAGCTTTGCTAAAACAAATCCCATTTCATCCAGATACCCGAAATCCGTGGAAAGAGATGCCTCCACAATAATCTGCGCATCCTCCTTTAACAGGGAAGAATCCGCCAGATAAGCAAGAACCTCACGCTCCAGAAGCTGATTATAGGGAGGGTCCATGAAGATAATATCAAACTGATATTTTCCTTCCATAGAGCGCAGTGCCGACATGACATCCGCAGTATAAAGTTTTGTCTGCCGGTCAAACTTTGTGAAGTGAATGTTGTCCTCTATACATGCTGCCGCACTTTTCCCATTCTCCACAAACACCGCATACTGCGCACCACGACTTACCGCTTCCAGACCAATCTGCCCGCTTCCGGCAAACAAATCCAGAAAGTAGCTTCCCGGCACATCTGCCTGCAACATATTAAATAACGTCTCCTTAATCCGGTCCGTGGTAGGTCTTGTCTCCATGCCCGGAATTGTCTTTAAAGGCAGGCTTCTCGCCGTCCCTGCAATAATTCTCATAACGATTTTCCTTTCTCTGAAAGCATCCGCAGTAAAAGCCTAAGCGCAGCCTCCGTGGCAGCCATACGCACCGCCATCCGGTCTCCCGGAAATACATGATGTTCTGTCACGGTCTCGCCCCGGAGATAACAACCAATGTATACGGTGCCCACCGGGCAGTCTGCCGTCCCGCCATCCGGTCCCGCCACACCGGTAACCGAAACTGCCGCATCCGTTCCCGCCGTCTGTGCCGCATGAAACGCCATCTCCCGTGCCGTTTCACTGCTCACCACGCCATAGGTGTCTATGACATCCGCCGGAACATGAATCATCTTCACCTTGGCAGCATTGGAGTAGGTCACATAGCCCTCCGTAAAAAATTCCGAAATTCCCGGAACATTCACAAGTGTTGCTGCAATCATGCCTCCTGTCGCGGATTCCGCTGTCGTCAGCGTGTATTGATATTTTTTTAACAAAGAATATATGGAATATTCCAGCGACTCCTCCAGGTTCTCCCCGGATTGGAATGCGCTGGAATCAAAGGCATCTTTCTTCAATTGGAACTCCTTTATTTCTGCTCTTTGAGCACCCCTCTGTTTTTTGCAATATAATCCACCAGAGAAACCACCGTGAGAATCAGAGCCGCATAGGTAAGCACAACCCCAAGTATCCGGAAAAACGGATGATTGATATTCAGAATTAACACAATCACCATCAGCATCTGGAATACGGTTTTAAACTTTCCCCAGTAGCTGGCCGCAATCACGATTCCATTATCCGACGCAATCAGACGGAATCCACTGATGATAAATTCTCTGGCAATTATGATAATCACAATCCAGGCTGCCAGTCTGCCCTTCTCAATCAGGCAGATCATCGCAGAACATACCAGAAGTTTATCCGCAAGAGGGTCCATAAATTTGCCGAAATTCGTCACAAGATTATATTTTCTTGCGATTTTGCCGTCCAGCATATCGGTAAGGCTTGCCACCACAAAAATTGCCAGCGCCACATAATCTCCATAGCCCTCAAAATAAGGCGCAAGCATGAAAAATACAAAAAACGGAATCAGTATCACCCGTAAAACGGTCAGTTTATTTGGTAAATTCATGGTATCAGCTCTCCTATCAGATCATATTCATAGGCTCCGGTCACTCTTGCCCGGACAATGTCCCCGGTCACAAGTTCTTCGTCCGTGTTGATGAAAATATAGCCGTCCACATCCGGTGCGTCCCGGTAGGTTCTTCCCACATAGGCATCCTCACCACTGACCCTGCCCTCAATAAAGACAAAAAGCTCTCTGCCCTTCATCTCCTCGTTCCGGTCAAAAATAATTTCCTCCTGAAGCTCCATCACCTCATCACGCCAGCGCTGCTTTGTTTCCTCCTCCACCTGATTGGGAAATTCCGCTGCCGGTGTTCCCTCCTCCGGGGAATAAGTAAATGCGCCAAGACGGTCAAATTCCATGTCATTGACAAACTGCATCAGTTCCTCATGCAGCTCCTCTGTTTCTCCCGGAAAGCCGCAGATTAACGTGGTACGCAGGGTAATATCAGGTATCCGCTCCCGCAGATGTGTGACAATCCTCACCAGATCTGCCCGGTCCGTCCTGCGTCCCATGCGCTTTAACATGACATCACTGGCATGCTGAATCGGGATATCCAGATAATGGCACACCTTCTCATTGCGTAGCATGGCATCAATCAGCCCTTCATAAATCTCCTCCGGATAACAATATAAAATCCGAATCCAGAACAGACCGCTGATTTTATTCAGTTCATCCAGAAGCCTGTGCAGGGATTTCTCCCCATAAAGGTCAATACCGTAAAGTGTAGTTTCCTGTGCCACAAGAATCAATTCCTTTGCACCGCCCGCCACAAGCTCCTTTGCCTGTGCCACCAGTTCCTCCATGGGAACGCTGCGGTAGTTGCCGCGGATATAGGGAATGATGCAGTAGGTGCAGCGTTTATTACAGCCCTCCGCAATCTTTAAATAGGCAAAATGTCCGCCGGTGGTCACCACACGTTTTGTCTGAATCCCCGGCAGTCCCTCCAATGTGTGGAAGTTCTCATAAAATTTACCTTCCAAAGCTTCATGGACTGCATTTACAATCTCCTCATAGGAGTTCGTTCCAAGGATAGCATCCACTTCGGGGATCTCCTGACGGATTTCATCCTGGTAGCGCTGTGCAAGACAGCCGGTCACAATCAGCGCCTTCAGCCTGCCGTCCTTTTTATGCTGTGCCATCTCCAGAATCGTGTTGATGCTCTCTTCCTTGGCATCATTGATGAAACAGCAGCTATTGATGATGATTACATCCGCCTCCATTTCATCATCTGTCATCTCAATTCCATCCGCCTGCAGCATACCCAGCATATATTCGGAATCCACAAGGTTCTTGTCACAGCCCAGAGAGATAAAAAGCAGCTTCATTTAATTCTCTCTCTCTTCTTCCGTATCGGGAATGATTTTTACTTTTCCTTCATAAAGCTCCTCTACCGCAATGGAGAGCGGCTTCGGGCAGGTAACCTTATCTGCCATAGGCTCATCGCCTGCGATAATCTGGCGCGCCCGTTTTGCGGTAGCGATTACGATGGAGTAACGGCTGTTTACCACCGGCTCCTCACCGATTTCCACGTCATTGTTTACCACTTTCATTAATTCTACATAAGATGGATGTATCATAGTTTTATTCTCCTTTTGAAAATTTTTTCAGTTCCTTTCGCATCTCCGCAATAAAAGATGCATTCCGTGACACGCGGTAGCGTTCATTGCGAATCATCTGATGAACCTCCTCCACCGCTTCCTCCAGCACATCGTTCACCACCAGATAGTCGTAGGACTCAATGCCCTCCACCTCCTCTATGGCGCGGGCAAGACGGGATTCAATAACCTCCATGGTCTCGGTTCCCCTTCCCACCAGCCGTCGTTTCAGCTCCTCGGCACTGGGCGGTGTCACAAACAAAAGCAGCGTATCCGGGAACTTCGCCTTTACCTTTAAAGCCCCCTGAATCTCAATCTCTAAAATCACATTCTTACCGGCTGCAAGCTGTTCCTCCACATATGCCTTTGGCGTCCCATAATAGTTGCCCACATACGGAGCATACTCAATCAGAGCGTCCTCTGCAATCATTTGTTCAAAGGCTTCCCTGGTATGAAAAAAATATTCCACACCATCCTGCTCACCGGGTCTGGGACTCCGCGTGGTGGCAGAAATGGAAAGCGCGTATTCGTCGGGATGCTGCTTTAACAGTTCCTTCATGATGGTTCCTTTTCCGGCACCGGAAAAGCCGGAAACCACAGTTAAAATTCCTTTATTCTTTTGCATCATCGTAAGCCTCACTGGCGTTGCCTCCAAACCGTCCCGCAAGGGTCTCCGGCTGCAGCGCAGATAAAATAATTCTGTTATTTTCAGTAAAAATTACACTTTTTGTTTTGCGTCCCTGGGTGGCATCAATCAGAGTCTCCTGCTCCTTCCCCCGCTGAATCATCCGCTTTGCCGGTGCGGAATCCGAGGAAACGATACTGACGATTTTATCCGTATTCACCAGATTTCCAAAACCAATATTCATTAACTTTGCCATAGAACCTCCAAAAAAACCAATCCTATTCAATATTCTGAATCTGCTCCCGCACCTTCTCAATATCGGTTTTCAGATTGATTCCCACATCGGACAGCTCTAAATCCGTAGTCTTAGAGAGAATGGTATTTGCCTCCCGGTTCATCTCCTGTGCAATAAAATCCAGCTTTCTTCCCACACTTCCGCCAGCCTCTAAGGTATCTAGTGCACTTCCTATGTGGCTTCTTAAGCGCACCGTCTCTTCATCCACACAAATCTTATCTGCATAGAGAACCACCTCTGTGGCAAGCCTCCCCTCGTCAATCTGGGTATCACCGAGAAGCTCCTGTACCTTGGCATTCAGCCGCTCTCTGTATTCCTTCAGAATAACCGGAGAACGCTCCTCAATGAAATCCACATATTGAAGCATTCCGGAAAGCTTTCCGCAGAGATCCTGCTTTAAGTGCTCGCCCTCCCGAATCCGGCTTTCAAGAAGCTGTTCGGCAGCACCTCGGAATGCAGTCTGCAGCCCGTTCCATAATTCTTCCTCGTCAATGGTCTGTTCTTCCATGGAAAAAACGTCGGGATATCGGGATAAGGTACTTGCCCGCACATCATTCTCAATGCCAAACCGTTCCGACATTTCTTTTATATAGGTCAGATACTGTGCGGCAATCTCCTCATGATACCGCAGCGAAAAATTATCCTCCGTGAAATCCTCATATGTGATAAAGATGTCCACTTTGCCGCGCTCCATATATTCCTTCAACAGCCCGCGGATTGCACTCTCAAAAAAATTGAGCTTCTTTGGCAGCTTTATATTCACATCTAAGTACCGATGGTTTACGGATTTCATCTCTACGGTGAATCTGCGCTTCTCATCTGCAAACTCACTGCGTCCGAAACCGGTCATGCTTTTTATCATGTCTGCCTCCATTCAAGCTATGCCTCTCTCTGGTTGATTCACCTGTATGCATAGATAGATTTATTATAAGTCTATTTGGGATGGAAGTCAAGAATTTGAAAAAAAGAAAACACGGACCATCCGGGTATAATAAAACCCAGGGAGAACATATCCCTGGGTTTTGAAAATAAATCAACGTATTTTTCTAATTATTAATGTAATAATAAACAGATAATGAACCATTTGTTTTGGTATTGTAGCAATGTACATAAATGCCGTAGCTTACATTCTTCTTAAGAGTTCCCAAGCTGATTGTCTTAGACTTAGCGTTGCTGGAGCAATAATAAGAGTGATACTCGTTCCAGTTATCTGCATTGAAAGTGACACTGGAAATTCTCCAGTCGCCGGAAACCTTAAAGGTTGCCTTTGCATTCTTAATGTCTTTCTTGTTTGCAAAGCTTACCCTAGCCTGGTCCGCAGTCTTGGACTTTAATTCCTTACCGGAATTGATACCGGTAATCTTCGCGCTGCTAATCGGGTTCGTATATTCCTTAACATTTACGGTTGTAGAATAGGTCTTTTTATCGCCCTTTACCTTAAAAGAAATCTTAGCGCTTCCGGCTTCCTTCAGGCATAAACCGATGTCATAGGAATAGCTCGGGGAGGTATTAGCCCATGATACTTTCTCATAATAATCATATGTGCTGGTGTTGTAAGTAAGACTATACACAGATGCAACGGATGTCTTGCTGCTCTTCACATCCTTCTTGGCAATGGTCTGGCTCTTGCTTAAGTTGCGTACAGTAACAAGACTTGAGTAATATGTGGTTGGATATGTCTTGCTGCTCAGATATACGGTAGTTGACTTCTGATAGTTGGTTCCTTCCTTCAGTGCTGCCTCCGCAGAAACGGTTCCGAATGCTGTCACAGCAACAACAAGTGCCAGTGCAAATGTCAGCAAACGCTTTGTTACATTTTTCATAATAAATCTCCTTTCATGGATAGGTTTTCTTTGATGTGCTTTTATACATCATCTTAGTACTATGATAGCATTTCTTCCATATTTTTCAAGTTCTTTTTCACAAATTCATCACAATTTCGTCACAATTAAGATAACACGCATGTATAGCAAACCCCCAGGGATTGATTCCCCTGGGGGTTACTTATATAGAAATCTTTAATAATACATACTGTTAATACTGTAGCCAAGGCCATACACAGAAGTAACGGAGGTTTCCCTTTATGGTATGATATGTTAATAGGGATAATTAATACGGTAATAGCACCACAGCGAACCGCCCGTTTTGGTATTTTTCATACACAGCTCCACTGCATAATATTTGTTTTTGGTGAGTGTACCAACATCCAAAGTCACCTTACTTTTTGCACTCTGGTAATTCCAGTTCCGGGAATAGGAGCTGCTGTAGCTTCCCTTCTCATACTCATACACCGAAACGGCACTGATTTTCCAGTTTGTGTTCGCTTCAAAGCTGAATTTCTGGTTTTTCTTTGTCTTAGTATTCTTAATCTTATTGTAATAATTCTGGTCCTTCAGCTTTCCTGCATAATTTTTTCCAAGAATTTCCGCTTTCTTTAACGGATTCTGATAGGCATTCACCGTAATCTTTGTTTTGTAGGTCTTACTGCCCACCTTAAAGGATATGGTAGTTTTCCCCTTTTTTAAAAGCTGTACTCCGATTTCATAACGGTAAACGCTATTTTTCCCCGAAGTATAGCCTTTCAAAAAATATTCATATTCTGTACTGCCTGTGTATTTTTCAAAACGGTACAGCTTTGCCACCTTGGAATCCGCAGTTTTCACAGAGGATTTTTTGATGGTGTCACTTTTGCCAAGATATACCTCAATCCATCCGTAGCCGGTCTGCTTTTTCCCATTTAAATAGGTATTGATGGATTCCGTGTAGCCCGTCACCTTTGCCTGTGCCGTCACCGGTGCAAACGCCCCCACTGTGAGGATAACTGCAAGGAAAAAGATGCCCGCCTGTCTTATGACTTTCCTCATACGATAAAACTCCTTTCCCATAATCTATTCCTTCTGCGGGTTCCCGTGCTCCAGCATGTACTCCGCTGCCACGCGGTAACGCACCTCCACCATCAAGCTATTCTTTCCGCCAGCCGCTTCTTCCAGTTCCTCCACAGAATCGTAGCCTTCTTCTTCCACTATCTGTTTTGCAATACGCTCATAGGAAGCCTCCGTGTCAAGGTTTTCAGCCTTAATGATTGCCTGCGCCACCAGATCAGTCTTTAATATCATCTCAGCGGCATAGGTGCCCTTTTCCTGGAATTCCTCCATATCACATTCCAATTCACCAGCCACAAATTCCTCCAGCGGCAGCTCCATCATATCTGCATATTGCTGATAACTATCCAGATAATGCTGATATTCCTTATTCACTTCTGCCTGATCCAGGTCAAATTCCGATTCCGCAATCACGGTCTCAAAAAGTTCTCTCGCAGAACTTTGCCATGCCTGCTCCTTGTATACCTCCCGCAGATTAATCCGGGTATTTTCCCGGAAATCCTCCAGTGAAGTGTAGGACATATTCTCACGAATCCATTCATCCGTCAGCTCCCCGTCCTCGAACCACAGCATAATGGCTTCCATTTCTTCCTGAACTTCATCATCCGTCGGCTCTCTGTCACTTTCATCCGTATAAACAAGCCCCTCATAGCTGCCGAGCCTTGTAACCTTACTTTCATAGGAAGACTCCAAGGCTGTCGTATCCGCATTGCCGCAGCCTGTTACCATCGGTACCACAAGAGTCACCGCCAGATAGACCACCACCGCAATTTTAATTCCGGTCCAAAGTACCTTCTTTGTGATTTTTTTCACGAGGAAAAGAACCAACAGCACCAGAAGCACCGGCACAAACGCTGTATACAGCAGCGTTGTACCAATTGATATAATATCCGATAACATTTACTTTCTCCTTCAAATGCATTTTTATGGAAATTATAGCACAGATTGGGGAAAATGTATAATACAAAAAAGACAATGAATATTATCGTTTTTCAAGTTATAATTATAGTAAAAAAAGAACCCGGACCGAAATCCGAGTTCATAAGTTCTTAAAGAAAAAATTTTATATTTCTTTTGTTCGTTCTCTTCATTGGCTTTTTTCTTGTCATCAAATGTGAGAGCGCGATACCAATATCACTTACGCGGTCTAACATTTTCTGCGGTAATTTCAAGTACCAATCAGGTATTTTAATTTGTGTATCTTTTTCATATACGCTCATGATAAAACCTCCTTAAATGATATATCGCCTTTCTTCTTATATTCATTCAATGCACAAATCTGTGCCTCAAAATCATCATATCCCATTTTTTTGTATTTAGCAATAGTTCCTTTATATACAAATTCTACTACATATCGATTTGATTGATACAAGAAAACTCTGCCATTATGACAGCAAACTAAACAAACTTGATATTTATTATGCAATGCCGAATTAAAATCCCGTATACTTGGCGGCATGCTGCGGGGATGAGTATGCAACACTAATAAGTTTTCATATTTTGCTATGTTTCTTTTTGTTGCCTTTGAATATTTCACCTCACTTTCATTTCTTTGCTCTGTTTCAGATGCCACAACTTGTAATGTATCAATATCAATCCAATACATATCCTCATACAAAGTACCGCTACGATGCTTTAACATTTTCTTTGCAATATTATAAACCATTCTGTTTAACAATCTGTCATCTGAGATTTTATCAAATTTATTTCGATATTCTCCACTATTGATATATGTATGGTTTATAATCGTTTCTTTATTGCGACCATATCGTTGTTGTTCCTGTGATTCTGTAATCATCTGTTAAAGCTACCTTTACACATATACAATTTGAAAAAAGAAGCCGGACATAAAATTACTAACGGCTTCTTTTTTTCATCTACAGTTGTATTCTATCTCATTCCATATCATTTTTCAACCGCAATATTTTTATTTTATCACCATTTTATCACCCTTCCGCCGGTACAGTAACTCCTGACATTTCCGCCGGAGTCCTCCTCCACAATTGCAAAATCCAGCTCCAGACTTACACTGTCTGCTCCGTCCGCCGGGGTATATTCCACCTGTACGGCCACGGTTTCATCCTCCCGGCGCACCGCATCCATGTTCTTTTCAAAGGTTGTATCTGCCACGTCGCAAACCGCAAAGGTATCCGTTTCTGCAAACATATTCTCCCACTCTTCCCGCGCGGTGCTGCTCCACGGCTCCCGCCCGGTAAAATCATATTCCAGAATTTGCCCTGCAAGGCTTTTGTCCAGCTCCTTCTGCCCTGCCGACGTAAAGTAACCGTTTCTCCAGGACAGATACAGTTCCAGTTCCGCATCTGTGAAATCCCCCGGATTTGCAAAGCTGTGATCAATTCCGGCATAACAGATGGCATTGACCTGCTGTTCCAGGGTAAGTGCGGCGGCTTCCGGAAGGGCAAGCTTCTTAAGCGCTTCTTCCGGGACACGTTCTGTAAACAGCCCGGTTCCGTCGTAATCAAGATACCAGTCCACAGTTTCCTTTACATAATTGTCTGTCGTGCACTCCACAGGCACACTACAGTCCGCAATATGAATTTCTTCCTGCGTTCCGCAGGAAATCAGATAAAGCTGCTGTATCCTGCCCCCTCCGTACTGCGGTCCGAGTGAGAGTGTCTCCGGGCCGTATTCCAGTTCATATTCCACAATGCCAAGGACATATCCCCCATTAGAAAGCATATCCCTCCAGCTCACCTGATTTTCTACCAGTCCGAAGGGATATTCTGCCAATGAGTCTCCGTTAATAGAAACCATGTCCCATTCCTGCTCCGGTATCAGAGCAAACTTTTTTACCCGGAGCAGTTCATACTGTTTCGCATTGCTTCCATAAGCCTCCTGAAACTTAAGCTTCACCTCCTGCAGCAATTCCCGGTTCCGCACATCCTGGTTGATCTCATGGAGCAGTTCCAAAACCGTATCCTCCATTTTTTCTGCTTCCATAAGCTGTGCCTGCAGCACCTCATCCTCAAGTTCCTGCGCATCATACCACGCACTCATGCCATCCTCCGTAATTTTAACAAACTCCCACGAATCCTCCGGCTGCTCTGTTTCCATATCCCATTCTACTACTTCCGTCCGCTTCGTTTCCTCCACTGTCTGTCCGGCTTCCTCCTGTGTCCCTGTCTGTCCGGCTTCCTCCTGTGTCCGCAGCACTTCTTCTCCCTCTGCACTTTGCAGGTTCTCATCCTCCGGTCTCTGTGTGAATGTGCAGCCCACAACCCCACACATGACAATCAGGGAAAAAATTCCTGCGGCAAGACTTCTCTTTGGCTGCTTTGCAAGCAGCTCAATCCGTTTTTTCAATTCCTTATGGCTGGTATGCATCCCAGTTGCAAATGTAAACTGTTCTTTCAGACCGCTCTGCCTCGCTGCCATAGCAAGCAGCGTTTTCCCATAAGGGACACGCTCCCCGTCCCCAAGATATTTCAGCGCGGTCTCGTCACAGGCAAGCTCACAGTCACATTTTGCATACCATGCCGCTACCCATACCAGAGGATGATACCAGTAAAGGGTCAGACAGAGACAGCGGAGGATTGACCAGCAAAAATCCCCGTTTCTATAGTGGCTGTATTCATGCTCCAGCATATGATGTCTGGTCTGCACCTGTGCCGCCAGCTGTGCAGGAAGGTAGATTGCCCTGCCAAACAGAAGCGGAGACGTCAGGTGTTCCGGTTCATAAATCGCAATTCCTTTCCATTCCCCGGTCTTTCTGCCGCGCTCTCTGCGAAGCCTTCCATAGAACCGCAGATTTGACACGAAGATGGATAAGCCAATTCCCACTGCCCCAACTGCCCACAATATCGCCATACAGCTTTTCAGAAAATCAGCAAGGCTCTCCCGCCGTGGCTCCTTGGGAATATCCATGACAATCCCGCCACCGGATATTTTCTCTGTTTGAGTATCCATACTGCCTGCCACAGAGCTGTCTGCCGGAGTCCAAATCTCCGGAGTGCTTCCCGATACGCTCTGCTTTAAAATCTCCGCTGTGGTACCTCCATCCTGTTGCCCGAAAGACACGCGATTCTGCCAGTCCGCCTCGCCCCCCGGCGCAATCGTCTGTTCCTTACGCGTCTGCCGCCATTCCGTTGCCTGCTGTTTCACCTGTGCCGTTATATTCAGCACCGAAATACGGCTCTCCACATGAAGGAAGGGAAATGAAAAAAGCTGGATTGCCACCAGAAGCCACAGCGCATAAATCCATTTTGCAGGAATTTTCCCCATGACACAGCTTCGCACCGCCAGTACCACTATGATTAATACCGATGATGTAATGAACATATCAAGCATATCATTTTCCTCCTTGTTCGGCTTCCCGCAGAATTGTATAAAGCTCCTCCAGTTCCTCTTTGCTCACTGCATTCTGTGCAATCATGGTGTTCACCAGAAGCCCCAGCCTTCCATGGTATACCTTATCCAGAAATTCTTCTGTCTCCTGCAGCACGGTCTCCTCCCGAGCCACATCCGGATAATAGAGCTTCGCCTTCGCCCCCTCCTCATAGTGGACAGCGCCCTTTTCCTCCATGCGCTTTAAGAGTGTCATGACCGTATGCTTCGTCCAGCCAGTTGCTTCCTTCAGTCCTGCAGTAAGCTGGGTGATGGTACGGGGTGCCTCCTCCCACAAAAGATTTATAATTTTCCATTCCGAATCCGATAAACGAACCGACATTTCCGCTTCTCCTTTCTTCTCTGATATCTGTATAGAATGCAAAAGGTTGACAATTGTTTACCTGTTTCTACTATAAAACATGGGTAAACAATTGTCAACCTTTTATTTCAATATATCCTACTACTATGTTTCATGGGATGCATTGTGGAACATATTCCAAAGCACCACCACCAGCCCGATGAAAAACACCAGATAAAAATTCAGTCCCCGCACCGCCATCATGGACGGAAGCAACAGTTTCTTCGGGAATACAGCAGTGTATGCTCTTTTATACACCAGCTCCGTAATCCCCTGGGAGCCGGGAATCGGCAGCATATCGACGGATATGTAGGTGGCTGCCTGCAGCCACATGATATCCCAGATTGGTGTGTCCGCAAGCTGAAATCCCCGGTATACAAGCCAGGTCAGAAAGAAAACGGAAAACCGCTGCAGAACTGTAAGAAGCAGAACCACAAACACCTTTTTCACATGGGTTGTAAGGAATCCCACAGATTCCCGGTAGCCATTGATGAAACCGTTGATTTTCTTCGTACGCCTTTCGGACGGCTTTAAAATATGAATGCGCACCAGCATTCCTTCCAGCTTATGGATGACCCTTCCCGCCGTATCCGGCGCAAACATCACAAACAACAGCAGCAAAACCAGCCCGCCGTTTAAAAAGAGCCCCAGCACAAACAAATCCATATATTTTCCCAGGTACATCTTCAACGGTGCACGCCAGAAAAGAAAAATAAGCAGTCCGATTACAGAGAGCACCAGCTTATAGAGCACCGCCACTGTCATCAGCACTACAGAACTGTCCGCCAGCCGGTTTCCGTCCTTTTTCATATGATAAAGCTGCATGGGCTGTCCGCCTGTGGCGGACGGTGTGATACCGGAATAGAAAAAGCCGATAAAGGAATAGCTGATACACCGTAGCAGCCCGGTTCCCTTTCCGGGAAGACGATACTCCCGATGCAGCGCCGACAGGAGATACCAGATCATAATCCCCTCCAGCGCCACAAACAGAACCGCATCCAGCGCTGCCGCAAGGAGATACTCCGGTCTCATTAAATCCAGTGCCTCATAGACATCGTCCAGCTCCGTATTTTTAAAAATCAGATGGAAGGTCAAAAACATGACCGCAAGGAAAAAAATCACATAAAAAAGCATATGACTTTTCTTCTGCTTCTGCGGCTGACCGGAATCCGTTATGTAACTCATATTTTCCTCTTTTCCGGATAATCTTCTTATTCTGCGCAGAGCAAATCAAGACTTAGGAAAAAAATAATTCCTTTACTTCCTCCACCGGCATATCCTTCCCGGTGTAAAGCTTAAACGCAGCCACTCCCTGCCAAAGCAGCATACCCTGTCCACCGATGCATTTACAGCCCGCTTCCTTCGCCTCACGCAGAAGTCTTGTCTCCTTCGGATTGTAAACGGCATCCGTCACCACAAGCCCCGGACGGAACATGGACACATCCTTGATAACGCTCTCATTTTCCATCGGCTTCATGCCTACAATTGTGGCATTTGCAAAAATATCACTGTCTGCCACTTCCCGGCGCATGGTCTCCTGATCCGCAATATCATAGACATTGACAACACACTCCGGCTTCTCCGCCCGGATTTTATCCGCAGTTTCCAATGTTCTTGAGAAAAACTGATCCTTGATATTGAAAATCGAAATCTCCCTTGCACCTTCTAAGGCGCACTGCACCTGGATAGCTGTGGCAGCCCCGCCGCCGCCGGCAACCGTGATTTTCTTTCCACGGATCTCCACGCCGTTATCCCGCAGATTGTTGACGAATCCCTCACCGTCTGTAATGTGCCCCACCAGCTTTCCGTTCTCGTTCACAATGGTATTCACCGCACCGATAATCCGTGCTGCCGGAGAGAGCTCATCCACATACTTGGCTGCCTCCGTCTTGCAGGGCATGGTCACATTACATCCCCGCATGTTCAGAAGCTTCATGGAGCGGATGAAGTCCGCCACCTCTTCCACCTTGATATCAAATGCAAGATAGGCATAATCTAAGCCCAACTTCTCAAAGCTGTAATTATACATAGCCGGGGAGCCGGAATGCCCCACCGGACTTCCAATCAGACATAACAAACCGGTTGTTCCTGAAATTCTTTGTTCCATAATCTCCTCATTTCCGAAATAATACTCTATTTCTTTTTTTCTGCGTCACTTTATTATAATAAATCAGTCATGGAAAATCAACCGGAAAACCAGCTCTTCTCACATCCAAAAGACCGCTCCCCTCACATCCATATCCGGGCGGCAAAATTCTTACGTACCGGTGCAAAATATGCTGCCGCATCGTCATAAGAGTAGGAACCATCCTCAAAAATCTGTCGGAGCATCTTTTCCCCGGCAGTCGCAAGGAGTTTTTCTCCCTGTTTGCGGTCCACGATGCCAAGCTGTCTTCGCAGCATTCCACAGGTGATATCCGTCATTTCACACTGCCCCTCTGTCCGGTGCATAAGCATTCGTCCCAATGCATTTTCAAATACCAGCGCTCCAATATTTTCAATCATATCCGAGGCATAGAGTTCTTCATTTACCATCCGCTCTGTGACCCCCGCCGCATAATTCTTTAATATCTCCCTCACATATGTTTCCGGGAAAAATTCCAAAAAATTCTGCTCCAGCGCTATGCAGTTTACATAATAATATATTATGTCAATTCCGCAATGTTCCCGAACAGATACCGGCAACGGATAATCCAGTGTCAGGATGGTATTCTGGGGATGTAATCTGGCATCGTACCATTTTAAAAATGCCGGAATTCCCTTCCGGACAGTCTCAGAAAGACAGCGGTTCCCATAGTCACAGAAGTTCTCCATCATCCTGTTATAAATCCGGCGCATGGACTCCACCTTCTGCAGCACACACTGATATCCAAATGCATAGGCATCCCTGGCGGATGGTTTTTCTGCCGCCGGCAGATTCTGCTCCTGTCCCTCGCAGATACAATAAATCACCGCCTCCATAAGCTGTTCTGCCAGTTCATAGGAAACGGAGGTACTGGCTTTCTCCGTGGCAAGTGCTGCCAGCTCCGCCACCAGGGGCATCAATTCCTCTGCGGAATAACCACAATCCTTTTTCTCCATAAAACTCCTCCCAAACAAACGCATTTTTTACCGGTCAAACGGCATTCTCCTCTAACCAAACAACTGCGACAGCGCCATCTGATAAAGCTCCGGATCCCAGCGCACCACCTCGTCAAACTGCGCATACTGCCCTCTGCCATCCGTCTCCTCATAGCCCCGGTAGCCGGCCCGGATTGCCTGGGCAAAAAGATTCAGACAGGTTCCCTCCAGATAGTCCAGGTCTCCAAAACACACATTCTCATACTGCTCCCGCATGAAATTGATCAGCTCCTCGTCCGTAATTTCATCCTGCATTTCGTTCTTATAGGCAAAAAAGATTTCCTGCAGGCGCCCGAGCACCTCCACATAGTTCTCCTGCTTGATGTACTCCGAATCACAGAATGCCTGGACAATCTGCGGCAGAACACTGCCTCCCAATTCAATTCTCCGTTCTGCGCGAAGTGTGCTCTGCCGTTCCTCCGCCAGCAGCGCCGCATCCTCCTCGCTGAGTGTCAGACCATACTCCTTTGTGCACCCATTGGTGGCAAGCAGTTCCTCCTTCACCTTCGTTTTTGCCATAAGCTCCATCCAGTTTTCTTCACCCATACCCTGTATCCTCCTCTTTTCTGTATTGCAGGACAAACTATAGCACAGGCTCCTACCCTTTGCTAGCGTAAAATTTTATTCGGATTAAAAGAAAAGAGGACACCACTTTGTGATA
>JBJEJC010000134.1:0-8487 GCA_051877675.1 Roseburia sp.
CCATGCTCTTATTCCGGTTAAATGCATCGTAAATGCAGGGTACGACAATCAATGTCAGCATGGTTCCGTAAATCAGTCCACCCTCTGTGACGATTGCCATGGGCTGCATCATTTCAGATCCGCTTCCCATTCCCATCGCCATAGTGGACATGGCGAGAATCGTAGTGAGGGCTGTCATAAGGATAGGACGCAGTCTGGTCTTTCCGGCTTCCACAATTGCATCTTTTTTCTCCATTCCGCCCCTGCGTAGCTGGTTAATATAATCCACCAGCACAATTCCGTTATTTACAATGATACCTGCCAGCATGACAAAACCGATCATTGCCACCACGCTGACCTCATTCCCCGTAAAATAGAGGGCAAACAGACCTCCGGTAAATGCCAGCGGAATCGTAAACATAATGATAAACGGCGACAGAAAGGACTGAAACTGCGCAACCATAATCAGATAGATTAAAATGACTGCCAGCAGAAGCATGAGATACAACTGGCTCATGGTCTCATTGATCGTCTCATCCTCTCCGGTCATCTGAACGGAATAGCCCTCCGGAAGTTCCAGTTTTTCCAGTTCCTTCTGCAGTTCATTGCTGACCAGTGTAACATTGTGTTCCTCGTCAATACCGGCAGAGACGTTCATATAGCGGGTCTGGGCATCACGATTGATGGAATTCATGGAATTTCCCTCCTCAAAGGTCACCACCTCGGAAACCGGAATCTCCTCCGTATTTCCCTCCCGGTCTGTGTAAGAAAAGGTAAGCTTCCTGATGTCCTCCAGTGTCACCTCTGCCTGTTCATTGCTCTGAATATATACCTCATAGGATTTCACATCATTGGAAACCGTGGTTGCCGACTGTGCCGATGCCATTTTTTCCATCACAAGCTGGAATATCTGTGCTGTAGTCATCCCGTACTCTGCCGCTTTTTCCTTGTCGACCACCAATGTAAACGAAGGTGTGGTATCATCCAGCCCGTTTTCCACATTCACCGTTCCCTCCGTCTGCTCCACAATGTCCGTCACCTGAAGCGTCAGTTCCTGCAGCTTGTCTATATCGCTTCCTCTGATCTGCACGGAAATTCCGCTGCCCATAAAGGAGGACATATCCGATGCGGAGGTATCTGCCGTCACCAGACAATCCATATCCTTCGTCAGTATATTTACCTGATCGATGATCTCCGCCATTTTCACATCGCTGTTCTCATCCAGGAGCAGATACATGGTGACACTGTCCGCAGAACCACCGCCCATGAGCGATGATGTCCCGCCTCCGCCGATCATGGCTCCGATGGTATCGATACCCTCCACCGCAGACAGCTTATCGCTAATCTCATCCGACAGCCGCGCAAGCTCTTCAAATTCCAGAGTTTCATCCTCCTTTGCCGAAACGGTAAGGGTAATCTGGTTTGTTTCCATGTCCATATCCATAAAGGTAAAGCCCCTGGAAAACGCAGCGTAAGCGCTCAATCCCAGCAATATGACAACCGCAATGAATACCAGCCATTTAAAACGCAGCGCCAGTCTTAATACCTTTCCATAGGCATTCTGAACTTTTTCGAAAAATGCGTGCTTTACCTCCTTCGTATTCTTAAACAGCCCTGCCGCCATCATGGGCACAAAGGTCATTGCCACCAGAAGGCTGGCTGCCAGCGTAAACGCAATGGTAAGGGCGATGTCCATAAACAACTGTCTGGTGATTCCTTCCGTAAAGATAATGGGGGCAAATACGCAGACTGTCGTAAGGGTGGATGCCACGATAGCGCCTGTCACACGGCTTGCGCCTTCCACCGCCGCCTTTCGCACCGAATACCCTTCTCCCCGGAGCCTGTATATGTTCTCAATGACCACGATGGAGTTATCCACCAGCATACCGATTCCCAGTGCCAGTCCGGACAGGGAAATAATATTCAGCGAAATATTAGAGAAATACATCAGCACAATGGCAAATACCACACTGAGCGGAATGGAGCATGCAATCACCAGCGTCGCCTTATAATCCTTTAAGAAAATCATCAGTATGATGACTGCCAGGATGGCTCCCACAATCATATTTTCCAGCACGGAATCCACAATAATGTCAATGTAAATTCCCTGATTCATCAGTACCGTCATATGTAATTCCGGGTCCGCCGCTTCCAGCGCTTTAAATTTATCCAGCGCCTTGTCCGTCACCTCGCCGGTGGAATAGCCGGTCTGCTTTTCAATGGAGAGCATGACTGCCGGATTGCCGTTGACCTTGGCGTAGGACTCCGCCGCATTGTCCACCAGTTCCACATCCGCCACATCGGAAAGACGGATGGTGTCAATGCCCTCAAGCCCCATATCCAGAAGCGGAAGATTCCGCAGTTCCTCTATGGACTCCACCTTTTCTCCCACACGGATCATGTACTGGGAGTCCTCCTCCCCTACATATCCCGCCGGCATGGCAAAGTTCTGCGCCGTCAGCAGATTACCCAGCATATCCACGGTCAGGATGTTTTCCAAATCTGCCGCTTCCAGTGCACTTTCCTTACTGGAGTCCAGTTGCTGCTGTCCCAGCGCAAGCTGGTTCTCGGCATCCGCCAACTGTGCTGCTGCCTCGCTCATTTCCAGAAGGCTTCCCATCTGCGTCTGGTTTAGAGCGCCAAAGGCATCATCCATGGTTGTCTTTCCCGACGCAATCTGGGTCTGTGCAGTCTGGATTGCAGCAATCCCGGTATTCAATTCTGCAAGCTTAGTAGACAACTGTGCTATAATTCCAGGCAGCTCATCCAGCCCATTGATTTCTATCTCAAACTGCTCCAGAATACCGTTGTTGCTCTGGGCACGCTCCAGCAGCTTCTCCAGTTGCTCCTGCAGCGCCTCAATCTGTTCCTCATAGGATGTGCTTGTGGTATTGCTCTCCAACTGCTCCAGTGCATTCTTCAGCTGTGCAATTGCCTCCTGCAGAGTGGCATTCTCCGGCAGAGTAATCCCTTCCGGCAGGGTAAGTCCTGCCAGTAAAGACGCCAGATCAAAAGAGCTGTTGCCGGTCTGTGTACTTTCTGATGACTGGCTGTCTCCCGCAGTCTCCGTGCTTTCCGCAGTCTTGGTGCTTTCTGTAGTCTGAGTACTTCCTGAGCTCAGGGTATTTTCTGCCGATGCAAGCTTTTCCGCATACTGATTCAGCACTGCGATTGCTTCCTCAAGCTGTTTTATGCTTTCCTGACTGTAGGTCTCGGCCTGCGTCTTTACCTTAGCAATCTGTTTCTGTATCTCCGTCCCCTCGTCATAGATTTCCTGCAGGGTCGGAATCGCCTTCTCCAGAATTCCCTTGGCAGCGTTTAGCACCGTCAGATTCTGCGCCAGATCCGATTCCGTGACAAACATCTGGATTTTTCCGTTCACCAGCTCATTCTGCGCCTGGCTCATCTGATCCTTGAGTGCTGCCTCACCGCTTTCCAACTGATTCTTTCCATTCTGGATTTCCGCGGAGGAGCTGTCTAGCTGTTCCTGCGCCTCCGTAAACTGTTCTTCAATCTTTGCGCGGATTTCTTCATTTAAGCGGTCAATCTTTTCCTGATTCATGGTGACCTGGATGCTTTCCTCGATGGCTCCGGTGGTGGAAACCGAGGCTATTCCCTCCACACTTTCCAGCGCCGGTACCAGCTCATTCTCCACATAAGCGGATATCTCCGACTGGCTCATACCCTCCACATCTGCGGATGCCACCATGATGGGCAGCATATCCGGATCAAGCTGCATGATAATCGGAGTACCCACCGTATCCGGAAAGCTTCCGGCAAGCTGGTCTAAATTCTGCTGCATCTCAATCAATACGGAATCCATATTGGTATCCTGCTCGTACTCCAGGATTACCATGGAATAATTATTATAGGAAGCGGAACTGACATTTTTTATGTTGGATGTAGTTGCCATAGCAGCCTCAATGGGTGCCGTCACATCAGACTCCACCTCCTCCGGGCTGGCGCCCACATCCGTGGTAATAACCAGTGCATAGGGCAGATTCATGTTCGGAAGCAGGTCCGTCGTCATACGGGAAAAAGCTACTATCCCCAGCACGATAACTAATATCACGCCTACCAGCACGGTATATGGTTTTTTTACACTAAACTTTGCAATCAATGCCGTTTCCTCCTGTGTTTCAATTGCGTCCGACCCGCTGGTCGGCTTTTTCAGTTTACGCCTCTCCCGGAAAAAAGCAACAGTTTTTTCCTATTTTAATACTTTTTTTAGAAACATTTCACAAAATCAAAATAGATGCGCCCAAAATCGCAAAAAAATTGTTTCATTTTTTTTTGATTGATGTATAATACCTTGGGACTTGTCGCAAGTCATTTGCGACGAAATAATTAATAGGAGGTTGCAACATGAAAAAGTTTTTAACTCTTTTAGGAAGTGCGCTTGCACTGCTTGCTTGCAGTCCTTTGACCGCTTCTGCCGCAGAGGCTGCAGAAGCTGCTACGGAAACCACTCCGCTATGGCTGTGTATCCCGTTTGCCGGACTGCTTTTGTGCATTGCAGTTCTTCCTCTTGTGAAAGCAGAATGGTGGGAGGCTCACCAGCCCCACGCCGTCATTTTCTGGTCACTGCTGTTTATCATTCCCTTCGCCATCAAATATGGCGCCGGTATGGCAACAGAAACGGTGCTGGAATGTATTTTAAACGATTACCTGACCTTTATTGTTCTTCTGTTCGGTCTGTTCTGCGTATCCGGTAACATTACGCTGGAGGGCAATCTTGCAGGATCTCCACGGATGAACGTGGTCTTCCTTGCCATCGGCACGCTGCTGTCAAGCTGCATCGGCACCACCGGTTCCAGTATGCTGCTGGTGCGCCCCATGTTAAAAATGAATTCCTGGAGAAAGCATAAAGCACACATCATGGTGTTCTTTATTTTCCTGATTTCCAACATGGGCGGCTGCCTGACTCCGATTGGTGACCCGCCGCTTCTCATGGGCTTCATGCGCGGAATTCCCTTTTTCTGGAGCTTAAAATTGTTCCCGATTCTGATTTTTAACCTGGCGATTCTGCTCATTGTTTACTATTTTCTGGACAGACGCGCTTACCGCAAGGATATTGCAGAGGGTCTGAAACCGGATTTAAGCACTCCGGGAACTGAGGTGAAGCTTCTTGGTGTACATAACATCATTTTCCTGGTGATGATCGTCGCTGCTGTTATTTTAAGCGGTATGCTTCCCAGCCTGCCGATGTTCCAGGATGCAGCAGGAAATGTCCGCGGCATCCATTTCGGAGAAGTTGTTTTAGGCTTCCCTTCCATCATTGAGGTTGTGATTATCCTGCTGGCTGCGTTCTTATCCTTTAAGACCACAAAGGCAGAAATCCGTACCAAGAACCACTTTACCTGGGGTGCCATCAAAGAGGTGGCTGTTCTGTTCATCGGTATCTTTATTACCATGCAGCCGGCTCTTATGATATTAAAGGCAAAGGGCGGCTCTTTGGGCATCACAGAGCCATACCAGATGTTCTGGTCCACCGGTGTCCTCTCAAGCTTTTTGGACAACACGCCGACTTATCTGGTATTCCTTACAACCGCAGGTTCCCTGGGCTTTACCGAGGGAATTGCCACTACAGTAGGCATGGTTCCGATCCATCTTCTGACCGCAATTTCCTGCGGTGCCGTGTTCATGGGTGCAAATACCTACATCGGTAATGCACCAAACTTCATGGTGAAATCCATCTCCGATGAAAACGGTATTAAGATGCCGTCCTTCTTCGGGTATATGCTGTGGTCCCTATGCTTCCTGGTTCCGGTATTCCTGCTGGATACCCTGATATTCTTTTTATAAAAGGAGGTAGTACAAAATGGAAATGAGCAAAGAATCTCTCGTTGCACTGGCAACGCGCATTTACGATCTGGATACGGAAGTATATCGCTGCGTTGGTTCTTCTCTCGGCCGCGTACTTGCCGGAGACCGGAATGCCTGCATCGAAGACCTGACCGAATTAATGTACACCCGCCCGCAGGGACACGAGCTGCGCAGCCAGATTGCCCTGATTGCAAATATGGCACGCACCATCCAGAATAAGAGCGACCGCCGCCGCCTGATGACCGAATATAATGAAATATTAAAACAGATTGCTGAAATTCCTTCCAGCTTTGGTTCGATAGATATTATGGACAAAACCCTTGCCGAACTGAATTTTTCCAACCATCATCAGAACTTCTCAGATAAGGACCATCTGATTATCTGCATCAGCAGAAGCCACGGAAGCGCCGGAACCGATATCGGTTTTGCCCTGGCAGATGCTTTGAAAATCAACTACTACGATGTGGAAATCCTGCATGAGATTATGGATCGTATTGAGGAAGAAAAAGCCAGCAACGACCCGAAACGGCGGCAGGCCGTAGAGGAACTGATTAACAGTTCCCCACAGCTTTCCAAGACTGCCAATGCGCTGAGCCAGCGGCTCACCGATTTTGACCGCTATCACGGCATTTCCAAGCGGGATGCTTACTTCTTTAACTTCAGCGATCTGGTCTGCGAGATGGCAGGAAAGGAAGACTTTATCGTTATGGGCCGCTGTGCGGATGTGATTCTCTCCAACAATCATATCCCTCACATCAGCATTTTCATTACAGCGCCCTTTGAGCTTCGCGCACGCCGCCTGATGGCATTAAAGAAGCTGGATTACAAGCAGGCCTGCCGCCTGCTGCGCAAGCTGGATCACCAGCATCAGAGCTATTACAATTTCTACACCGGAAGAAAATGGGGAGATGCCGTAAACTATGATCTCTGCATCAACAGCGCTGCCTACGGAATCAACGAATCCGTAGAGCTGATTGAGCGGCTGATAGATAAGCTTCCCAATAAGCAGTAAATTATCTTCCGCCAAAAAAGGCTGTTGCACAAACAATAATGTTTCGTGCAACAGCCTTTTGTAATCTGTATATCCGGCTCTCGGTTATGCATCTTCTTCGCTGTCCTGATCGTCCACGATTGCTGCCGCTGCTCCTGCAACGGAAGATACCACTGCGGCAATCACTACCACGATTACAAGCAAAAGAATAATGCCAAGAAATATCAACAATCCGCCCTCTGTCATCTCACACCTCTTTCTGCAAATATCTGTCTCCATCGATTTTGCGACGGGAACTGTGCTCCCTCATTACCCTTTAGTATAGCACAACATCATTTTTCTGGCAACCATGTGCAATCTTTGGGGTAAAACCACGCTATTTTTTCCCTTGTTTTTTCCAATTATCGCATTTATACTATAATACGAGTTAGTCTGTAATATTTATTATCAAATCGATGGAGGGTTATTTATGAAATTTGGTTATTTCGATGACGCCGCAAAAGAGTACGTCATCACATCCCCAAAAACACCGCTTCCCTGGATCAATTATCTGGGCAGCGAGGATTTCTTTTCCCTGATTTCCAACACCTGCGGAGGCTACAGCTTCTACAAGGATGCAAAGCTTCTGCGCCTTACCAGATACCGCTATAACAATGTACCTTTGGACAGCAATGGTCATTATTACTATATTAAGGAAGGTGATCTGGTATGGAATCCGGGCTGGATGCCCACAAAAACCGAACTGGACAGCTATGAGTGCCACCACGGCATGGGCTATTCCACCTTTAAGAGCAGCAAAAATGAGCTTGCTGCAGAGCTGACTGCCTTCGTTCCCGTAGGCGACAACTGCGAAATCAACAAGCTGACACTTACCAACAACGGAAGCGAGAATAAGGAATTTTCCGTATTTTCCTATGTGGAGTTCTGTCTCTGGAACGCCATGGATGATATGACCAATTTCCAGAGGAATTTCTCCACCGGCGAAGTGGAAATCCACGGCTCCGCAATCTATCATAAGACCGAATACAGAGAGCGCCGCAATCACTATGCCGTTTATGCGGTAAATGCACCGGTAGACGGCTTCGACACCGACCGGGATTCCTTCCTTGGCGCTTACGGCGAGAATTCCGCTCCCGAGGTTGTCATGACCGGAACCTCCAAAAATTCCGTTGCCAGCGGCTGGTCTCCGGTAGGTTCCCATCATTTGAAGGTAACCTTAGCTCCGGGCGAGTCCAGGACATTTGTCTTTGTTCTGGCTTACATAGAGAATCCGGTGGAGGAGAAATGGGTCGGCAGACCGGAGGATGGTATCATCAACCGCGCTCCTGCGGACGCCCTTCTGTCCCGCTATGACAGCGCCGACAAGGCAGATGCAGCCCTCGCAGCGCTGAAGGCTTACTGGGACGGACTGCTTTCCCACTTTACCGTTTCTTCCTCCGAGGAGAAGCTGGACCGCATGGTAAATGTATGGCACCAGTACCAGTGTATGGTCACCTTTAATATGAGCCGTTCCGCTTCCTATTTTGAATCTGGAATCGGCCGCGGTATGGGCTTCCGTGACTCCTGCCAGGATCTTCTTGGCTTCGTACATCTGATTCCGGACCGTGCAAGACAGCGTATCCTTGATATCGCCTCCACCCAGTTTGAGGACGGAAGCGCTTATCATCAGTACCAGCCTCTGACCAAAAAAG
>JBJEJC010000135.1:0-8288 GCA_051877675.1 Roseburia sp.
TTGTAATTACTGGGATTGCGAGGTGTTATACTCTAATTAACTGTCAAAGATGGGAATATAAATGCGTGGAAAAATCAAGAACATACGGAGCGCAGCTACAATGCCATTATTTACTCGTGACGGTTCTTTTTCTTCACCTTGAAATATAACTGGTACGGCTCATATCCCACATCATTCAGGCGGCAGAAGCTGATACCCGGGTCCTGATTCTCCGTACGGTAGAAGGTTCGGAACTCACCCCACTGCCGCTCTGTGTCCGGCGAAAGTTCTTTTTCCGGCGCGTCATCCTCCAGATAAAGGATGCGTTCCTGCTCCGTGATGCCTGCCAGTGCCTCCGCGCCGTAACGGAATGCTCCCATCTGCGGGTCATCCGGCAGCGGAATAAAGCGCACACCGATAGGGAACAACAAGACAATCCTGTCCCCCGGTTTCCACTTCCGTTCTAACACGACAAACTTCTCCGTGTCATCTGTTTTGACCACCAGTTCATCATTGACAAACACACTGGCTGCCGACATAATCCAGTCAGGAATCCGGACTGCAATTGCCAGTTCTTCCTCCTCCTGAAGCTGTACCGCAATGTCGTATTTTCGATAATCCGGCTTATTGGCAAATGCGCCGGTAATCTCATTAATTGTCTGTCTTGCATTATTTTCAGAAGAATTCTGCAGGTTGCCGTTCATATAATCCTGTCGTAACTGCAGGGATACTTTGTGCCCTTCCACAATGAACTCTGCTTCCGAATCTGCGTATTGGGTTACATACAGGGTTCTGCCGTCCTGGTAGTACATCAGACGATTCCATGCCGCATTCGCCTGTACCATGGTTCCATGGCAGCAGAAGAAGCTGTCCATCTCTCCTGCCCAGTCCTTACGGCTTCCCGCCTTCATCGGAAGAAAATAGGTGAGAAGTCCAAATCCCGGCTTGCCATTTCTGGCATCCCCTCTCCAGTAGGTCTGTGCCAGAATCCCGTTCCTGATATTATATTCGATATAATGCATATATTTGGGTTCCTTCGTCTGCCTGAACAGGAATTCTGCCAGACGAATCATATTATATACCGTGCAATGCTCCTGATTCTTATCTCCCAGACGTGCCTTCAGCTTAAACATCGGTGTCCAGATTTCCCCCTGTGTCTGTCCGCCGGTAACGAACTGTCCACGGTCTGTCACCGCACATTTCCAGTACATTTCTGTCAGGCGGAGCCACTTCTCTTCTCCTGTCACCTCATAAGCCCTTGCACAGCCAAGGATTTCCGGGATGGTGGTGTTAGCATGCATGTTTGTCAGTACATCCTTTCCCTCAAGCAGTGGTTCAAAGAGCCTGCTGCGGTAATATCGCTCCATCAGGGTCTTATACTTCTCCTTGCCGGTAATGTCATAAAGCTGTACCCAGATTTCCAGCATTCCTCCTGTCTCAACATCCAGAATATTGTCGAATTCCTCCCGCGTATATTCGCCGCTCCAGCGATAAAACCAATCCGCCAGATGATCTGCCACCGTCAATGCCTGTTCATTACCCATGTATTGATATACATCCAAAAGCCCCATGAACAGCTTATGGATTGTATACTGTGGTGCCCAGACCTGTTTTCCCTTCCCTATCCAGTACAAGTATTTCTCCGGAATGGAGCATGCCCATTCCCCGCCATTATCCTGCTGGCAAAGTGCCAGTTCCTGAACGATTGTCTCTGCCTTTGCCTTTAGCTCCAAGTCACCGCTCTCCTCAAAGTGCAGCGCCGCTGCGGAAAGCCAGTGTCCCAGGAAATGCCCCCTGAGCTGACAGCTTGGGTCCTCCCAGCCACCCATAGCACTTATATCCATACCTCTGCCGGAATACCTTCCTGCCTCCAATTGGAAATTGCGCAGCAAGTGGTTATTTTTCAATTGCATCAGATATTCTCTGTTGTCATGTTCGCGGCGTAATAAATCACCCTCATACAGCTTCACCGCTTTTCCTCTCAATTCCTTAAGCATCCCTATATCCTCCCTGTTCTTTTTGTTACGGTGCCATACACATTAGCATCTCTGAATACAGCATAGCAAACGGATGGCATATGGAGAATGGATATTCGGGATAATCCATGTATATTCCGGAAGGAAGAAGTTTTACCTTTCTTCATAACAGTATGCTTTTTTCTTGTATTTCTGAATATTATGAAATATAATTTATTCCAGATATTTATGTAGATTATCAATGGGAGGTTCCTATGATTTCCTTTTCTGCCGATGATAAATACAGTATTACTCTCTGCAATTTTAACTATAGTCCGGAGGGGATTCTCCATCCTGACCGCATCATGCAGGAGTATGATTTTCTCTATATGCTTCAAGGGAAATGGGAGATTATTGAGGATGAAGTACCCTATGCGCTACATGAGGGGGAGCTTCTGATTCTGGAACCCGGCAGGCATCATTACAGCCGCGAAAAATGTACACCTCACATGCGGAATATGTTTCTGCACTGTCTTCCGCTGCCGGCAGAGAATGCCCGGAAGGATTGCATGGTTTCCGTCAGCAAGCTGACCGACTGCCGCAACGCGCCTGGCGTTTCACGTATTTTCCAGGATATCATTGAAGCCTACTGGAATCCCCGGGACCTGTACCGCGAGTTACGGCTTGGTAACCTTTTTTCACTGCTTCTGCTTGAGATTGCCGGCTGCCGCAACGCTTCTGACCTCTATGATCCACTGGTAAACGATTTACAAACGCTTTTTGTCTCCCATACGGAACGCTTTTTTCATCTTGATGAATTATCCGTACGCTTTGGTTTGAGTGCGCGCACACTCAACTCCCGCTTTAAGAATGTGACCGGAAGCTCACTGTACCAGTACCAGCTTACCCAGAAGCTGAATATGATTCATGAGCTTCTCCCGCAAAATCCGGAACGGGGACTCCGTGATATTGCGCTTAGCTTCGGTTTCTATGATGAGTTCCAGATGTCCAGGCTATATAAGCGTCAGTTTGGATTTCCACCGTCCAGGCGCAGGTAGCCATGATTATGTAGCTTTTTTCCTTTATTCTGCCAGCAGTGACCGCAGCACCGCAAGCAGATCCTCCTGCCCGATTCCGTATCCCTGTACCGTCACTGTCACAGCTCCCTCCCGGTATATGGCAAGATAATAGGACTGCTCCTCCTGCCAGCTTCCATGACCGATGGTGAGGCTTGTTCCTGCGATGGTAGACGTCTCAAGATCATCCTCCACAAATTCCGTAATGCTGTCCGACTCCGTCGTCCGTGCCTGAATCTGCAGGCGCATTTCTCCCTCTGCATCCCGAAAAATCAGGCGATTATTGTCATCCATCACACTGCCGTCCTCTGCATAGGCAATATGCAGCGCGCCGTCCTCCGAAAGGCTCACTCCCTCCGGCAGTACCTCCGGCAAGAGCCGCAGTCCGTAATAGTCTTCCGCTTCTTCCAGCGTCATTTCCTTTATGGATGCCGGCTCTGCCATGCAGATATCCATGCCACTGACTTCTGTAATCTCATTGATACGGATATCCTCCACGGCTCCCGCTGCATTCTCCTCCGCAGCCTCCTCCACGGCTCCTGTGACATCCGACATTCCGCCATCCATCTCGTCGTCCGCCACCGATTCCTTTCCGTTTTCCGCCCCGGCTCCTGTGACATCCGACATTCCGCCATCCATCCTGTCGTCCGCCGCCGATTCCATCACAGCCCCGGAAGAAGCTGTGTCACTTCCTCCTTTCTGCAGCCAGAGCCCGTAGGTTCCTCCCAGTACCAGAATACAGAGACACGCTACCGCAGACAGCCAGAGGCTGCGGTGCCGCCATCTCACTGTTTTTCTGACGTTCCCATTCCCCTCGGCAGACTCCTCATAGTCGCTCCGGTCCTCCGCCTCCTTCACATAGCACAGATTAATTTTCCCGATGGCATCCATCAGATCATCTATTTTCATACGTCGAATCCCTCCCTCTGCAGATAAACGTAAAGCTTCTTTCTCGCGCGGAACAACGCAGACTTCACCTTACTTTCACTGATGCAGAAATGCTCTGCGATTTCCCTTGTGGAATCCATATACCAGTATCTGCGCACAAAAATCATGCGGCTCTCCTTCTCAAGCTCCGCAAGAAAACCGTTGATGCAATCTGAGAGCGCCATAGTATCTAAATGCTGCTCCGGTCCGTCAGTCCCAACACACTCCTGCAATTCGTCGAATATCAGTGACACCTCACCCTCTCCCCGTTTCTTTCTGTGATTCTTCCGGTAGCGGTCCAGAGATAAATTTCTGGTAATCGCACCGAGAAAGGCGGAAAGAATGTCCGGTCTCTCCGTGGGCATGGCATTCCACGCCCGCAGATATGTATCATTGACACATTCTTCACAGTCTTCTTTGCTGCACAGAATATTTGAGGCTATTTTCCTGCAGTATCTCCCATATTTCTCCGCGGTGTGACGGATTGCCGTCTCATCCCTGTCCCAGTACAAATCAATAATTCTGCTGTCTTCCATCTTATTTCCCCACATTTTCCACTGTTCCTAAGAATACCGGTAAACCGGATTCATTTTCAATAATAGCATAAACAAAAGGATGGTCAAGAATCACTTTCCCGCCTGTCCCTCCTCGTTTTTTCTCTCTTACCTAATCAGACGCCGAAGCAGCGGATTCCGTTGCATTATTTTCCAAAATATTTTAAATCTTGACACCAATAGCATGAAACCTTATAATAAAACTATCGTTTTAAAACACTTGATTTAGAAAGGAGTTTATATGCCGCCAAAAGCGAAATTTACCAGAAGTGAAATTCTGGATATGGCATTATGTATTACGAAAGAACATGGAATTGAAGCAGTTACTGCGAGAGAATTAGGAAATCGACTGGGCAGTTCGGCAAGACCAATCTTTACCGTCTTTGAAAGTATGGATGAGGTCAAGGAACTCGTAATTCTTAAGGCAAAGGAGTTATATGACCAATATGTAGAAGATGGGTTCAAAAACCAGCCGGCATTTCGTGGAGTAGGAATTGCCTATATTCGTTTTGCCATTGAGCAGCCTAAGCTGTTTCAGCTTCTGTTTATGACGCCTGTAAAAGAGTCGAAGGATGTTTCCACGATTTTGCCTGTTATAGATCATAATTACGATAAGATTCTCCAGTCGGTGCAGGAGCCATACGGTTTAGAAAAAAGTTCTGCTGAAAAAATATATCAGCATTTATGGACATATACGCATGGCATTGCAACCATGTTTGCCACCGGGCTGTGCAGCTACACAATGGAACAATTAGAGGAGCGATTAACGGATATATTCAAGGGATTGCTGCTCGTTGAGAAAGGACAAAAAAATGATAACGATTGAAAATCTGCATAAATTTTATGGAACCGGAGAAAACCAAAATGAGGTATTAAAAGGGATCTCATTAGATATTAAAGACGGAGATTTCATGGTTATTCTTGGCACCTCAGGTTCCGGTAAATCCACACTTTTAAATGTAATTTCCGGGCTGGAGCCTGCAGATACGGGAAATGTATATTACAACGGCAAGAATATCAGTGCTATGAATGACACTGAAATGACCCTTTTCAGAAAAGACTCCATAGGGTATGTTTTTCAGCAATATTTCCTTTTACCCAATCTGAATATAGATAAAAACGTGAAGATGGGAGCGGATCTGGCGGGAAATACAAATTATCGAAAATTAATTGAAGCAGTCGGACTTGCAGATAAGCTGAAAAAGTATCCACATGAATTGAGCGGAGGGGAACAGCAGCGCGTGTCTATCGCAAGGGCATTGGCAAAACAGCCACAGGTATTATATTTGGATGAGCCTACCGGTGCACTTGATGAAGCCACCGGCAGACTGGTGCTGGAATTAATCTGTAAACTGCAGAAAGAAATGGGATTTACGATGGTAATGGTAACTCACAACCAGAATATCGCAGAAATGGCTAATACTGTCATTTCTATGAATAGCGGCCGGATTGTAGAACAGTATCAGAATGACAATCCGAAATCTGCATATGAAATTGCATGGTAGGAGGTCCCTATGATCGTAAGTGTCAAAGATATTTTTAAAATGATTGGCATGCTGATTGTCAGTTTCTGTGCCGTCATTGTATGTGCGATGTTCTTAAATTATTATTTGGATCTTGTCACAATAGAGAGCTCCGTGACAACAGGTATGTCAAAACTATTTTATGATGCACAATGCAGCACTTCTAAGGTAGTCAGCGGGGTGTCCGGTGGTTGTCTGCTATTGACAACCGTTGTACTTCTTTGCTTTTACATTGGGCATTACATTGACACACACCAAAAGCAGCTTGGCATTATGAAAGCGTTAGGCTATACCAGAATTTCCATAGCAAAAAACTTCTGGGTGTTTGGTTTGCCAATATTTACAGGAACTGCACTTGGCTACCTGGGGGCACATCTTTTAATGCCAAAGTTATATGAAATACAGAATAAGGACGGATATTTACCAGATGTTCCAATATCCTTTCACCCGGAATTATGTATCACACTCGTTTTGGTTCCGACGATTTTCTTTTCGCTGCTGGCAGTTATTTACAGCTTCCTAAAGTTGAGAATGCCCGCATTGCAGTTGATTCGAGAGCAGTCCATACGAAAAGTTGTTCCGTCCAAACGGGATACCAATCTGCCCTTTTTACGGGAACTTGAAAAAAGTAATGTAAGACAGAAAAAGTCTCTCATATTCTTTATTACATTTGCAGTATTCTGTTTTGCAGCAATGACTCAGATGTCCTGCAGCATGGATGAGCTGGCAAGCCGGATGATGGGAATTATGATTATGGCAATCGGCATTGTCCTTGCAGTAGTAACCCTGTTTATTGCCACTACTTCTGTTATCAAAGCAAACAGAAAAACGATTACTATGATGAAGGTTTTCGGTTACAGCGCAAAGGAATGTGGAAAAGCAGTGCTGAATGGCTATCGTCCATGGGCATATCTGGGATTTGCATTGGGGACCGTCTATCAATATGTTTTATTAAAAATCATGGTGACAGTCGTATTTAAAGATATAGAAGGGGTACCGGATTACGATTTTGACATACCGGTGATGTTAATTACTCTGGCAGCATTTCTTGTATTGTATGAAACAATTATGTTTGTATATACCAAAAAAATGGAGAAATTATCTGTAAAGGAAATTATGCTTGACTAAAATGGGAGAGGCCATCGGCCTCTCATTTCCTAATATCTGCCAGAACCCCGGACGGAATCGTAAATTCCACAACCCCCATATACATCGGTGCCACTTCTCCCTCGTCAAAGCTGATTACCACATCGCCATCCGCATTGAGATAGAAGGAGGTTTCATCCGTAATGGACTCGAAGTTCCACTCCGGAACCTTGTCATAATCAATCCAATAGCAGACCATCTCATCCTGCGCCATCTGCTCCCGCATCTGTGTCTTAATATTCTCACTGATTGGCGTGATATAATCGGCGCCCTCCACAAAAATATCCTTCAACTGCAGCCGTTCCCCGGTGTCCAGATCAATCGTATAGAAATAATCCCATTCCGCACCGCTGCCGGAACCCTGATAGCAGATCAGCTTCAACGTAAAATATTCCTCTGTGGTGTCAAGCACCTCCGTCTTTACAAGAATATCCTGATAGCCCTGCTCATACTGCAGATTCTCCTCAAATTCCGCAACCATCTGATCCGTGATTGCTGCAATCTCCGCGTTGATTTCCTCCGCAGATTTCTCCAGCTTCTCTCTGACCTGCGTATCCTCCGTCACACTCTCCGTGGCCGCCACGATTTCATTTACACGGATATCTGCCTTATTCCGCTCATCCTCATACTGGTAGTCCCGCAGGGTCACCACATTCACAAGCGGTCCCACCACCGGAAGACTGTTCATGGCATAGGCGATATCCGCTGAAGTATTGGGAAGCAGGATAAAAACCGCCACTGCAGCTGCCGCCGCACCGCTGATTTTATAGATCCGCTTCTTCCTCCTTGCAGCCTTTGCCTGCTCTATTTTTTTCTTCATGTTCTCTACCTGTTCTTCGCTCATGCGCTTCTGTTCATATTCTTGTCTGCTCCATTCGATATCCTGTCTTCTGTTTTCTTTCATGATAACACCTTCTTTCTGTCCCGGACCCGCTCTCCGCCTCATCGGCATCGTCCACAAGCTTCAGCCGCAGTTTCCGGATGCTGCGATACAGGCGGCTCTTTACGGTATTCACATTCTCATTCAGAATCTCTGCGATTTCCTCCAGTTTCATTTCCTCAAAATATCGCAGTTCCACCACCGCTTTGTCTTCCTTTGACAGCGTATCCAATGCAGCCTTCAAATCC
>JBJEJC010000136.1:0-8227 GCA_051877675.1 Roseburia sp.
AGTACAGATTCGCTGTACTCACAGCGCAATGTTGCCACATCCGATTTTTTCTTATCTACCGTAAAGGAATCTTTTTTTGTTACGACATGCTCTGCCATGTCCGGCACAGATATCGCAATTGCATAATTTGCATCCACATCAAATTTTAAGGTAGCTGTCCAGTCATCGGTCCCTTTTATCTGCTTCCAGCTACTAAGTCTCTTGTCTGTAGCATAAGAAACAGTGTTTCCTTCCACATCGGTTGCCGTCACCTGAATTTCAATTTCATCCGGCACAATATTTTTATCCGTCACAGTTATGGTAGCTGTCCGTTCCGCATTGTAATAGTACTTATTTTTTACCGTATTATTGTCATAGCTGATCGATACTTCCGGCAGCGTGGTATCAATAGTCATCACGTTGCTGGTATAGGTTTTCATCGTATTCCCAGCCAAATCCACATACGATACCGTAACTCTGTAGTTTCCATCAATCAAAGCTTTATTCTTCTTCCCGATGGAAAGCTTTAAGGTATGTGTATCCTCCACACTGCTCCAGGCTGTTCCCGCATCGTACTGGTATCCGTCTCCATTTGCCAGTTTCTCTCCATCCCTGGTCACAGTAACGATTGCATCCGCTGCCCGGAAGTTTGCCTCCACCAGTTGGAATAAGAAACCAGCCTCATCACTGTAAATAAAACGGGATGATGCATCCGCTGTTTCCACGGTTGTGTTATTTTCATCCACAATACGTGTTATGCTTCCTGTATACGCTGTGTCGTAGGGCAAATCCACTGCTTTCGGTGCAATATTATCCACAATAAAAGATTTCTGGATCTGTCTTGTATTTCCCGCGTAGTCAGTTCCTGTTACAACCAATGTATATGCTGCACTCGAATTGCAATCAACTATACATGTATACTGTCCGGCAGTATCCTGTGCCACCCATTCAAAATCTTCTTCTGTTTTCTCTAATACAATCCTTCCCTGCGAATCACACCCAATCAGAGAAATTCTGCAATTCTCCAAATCCGTATGGCAGTCCTCAACCGTTACGATAGCTTTCTGCTGATAATAATATTGTCCATTCATCACCTGCAGATTATCGTAGGCAATAGAAACCTCCGGCTGCACCGTATCAATTTCTATTTTTCTGGACAGGAAGGTTCCCATAACGTTTCCGGCACGGTCCGTATATGCAATCTGAATCTGGTAGATTCCATCCTTTGCACCATGTTCATTGTCAGTTCCAAGCTTCACGGAAAGCCAGTGTTTTGTTTTCACCGCACTGTCCGTCTGCCAGCCTGTAACATCATACTGACAGCCATCCCCATTTTCCAGAAGTACTCCATCCCGGTATATCTTTACGTCCACATCTTCCTGATAAAAGTTAGCTTCCGTAATTGGAATCGCCACATTCACAGCATCCGCATACAGCCATCTTCCCGCTTCCCATGCAGTCTCATCTGTGAGTACATTTCCCTGCGCATCCAATACCTGCTTATAAGTATCTGCATAGCTTACATTTCCCACCGCAGGTGCCTGCTTATCCAGAACCAGCAAATACTTTTTCTCTTCTGCTTTCCGTCCTGCAAAATCCTCATAGTTAATGGTCCATGCATAGGTTGCCTCCTCGTCGCATGGAACTACCGCCGTCCACATCTCACCATTCTGCTGCCAATTTGCCGGATTTGCAAGATAATCTATATAACTTTCTCCATCAATAGTAACTGAAATGGAATTTCCCTCTGCATCAACTGCTGCCACCGCGATATCAACTGATTTACTGGAGAAATATTTTTCCGTTATATTAAGAGTAACATTCCCATCCTCATCGAGGTAAATAATGCCATCCTTTTCCTTCCTGTTGTCCGGAAAATCTGCTGCTATAACCGGCTGCCCGCTATCAATAATCAGGTGCTCCGTTGTATAACAATTGTCGGAAACATTAGCAGAATCCACGCTGGTGCAATCCATTTCATTGCCGGAGGGGTCCGTATAGCTTAACATAATGACATGATCTCCGTCATCCGACAGAGTCAGCGTTCCAATATGTTCATTCGCTCCCTCCCCCTCGCTCCATCTTACAAGGCTTGCACAGTTTTCTCCATTATCCTCAATCACCACATCCTCTGCATAAAAATACTTCTCTTTGATGCAGAAGGTAACCTGTGCATCGTCCGAATAGAACAGATTCACATCCGTTCTGGTTCCTGACCTATAAGCTGTAATCTTATCCAGAGAACTAATCTCCGTTGCAGTACTATAATCACTATATGCTACCGACAACAGTTCTGGTGCAGTATTATCCACCACAAGTCCCTCATCATCCAGATATGAGCTCTCGTTTCCAGCTTTATCCTTCACTTTGAAAGAAATTTTGCCTTCAAAATCATTCACGGTTTCTTCAGGTATCCGGAAACTGTAGCTTACAGAGTTACCGTCAACGGTCATTTCCGGATCCTCTGCCAGAATTGTGGTTCCCTCATCCGCCTCATCCTTATAATAGGTAAGACTCTCTATTCCGGACATCGTATCCTCTGCCCTTAATGTAACATCGACGGAACCCTTATAAAACCGGAATGTGATAACACCAATTATCCTCTCTGCCACACTTTCCGAAGGTGCATAAGAAACTGTCAGTCTCTCCGGTTTTGTCTTATCAATACAAATTGCATTTCCATTCTGTGTTTCCTGAATCAGCACCTCCTCGGTTACGCCACCGGTAGCTACATTTCTGAGATAAACAGATTTATTCTCATACTGTCCATCATCACTGTATGTAATACTTTCCTGCCAGCCCTCCTCTGTCCCAAGGATTTCCGTCTCGCTGATTAAGTAGCCCGATGCAGGATAAATCACCACATTGCTTGTATACCAGTCACTATCCTCTACCTTCTTTTCCCCGGTTATGGTATAGGGAACCTCCGGTAATTCCACATTAGAAACCTTGATATAGCAGTAAACCGCATCAGATTCTGCATAACAGTCATCCGCTTCCTTATACGCCTTTACCGTAACGTTTCCCGTCTTTCCTGTGACAAAGGTTAATGCACCTGTTTCTGCATCCACGGCAGAAACAATATCTGTACCCTCAGTAATCTGATACACGATACTGCCGGTTCCATATCCCTTCCCATCTTCTACATCCGCAACAGTCTCCTCTACAGCCTGACTGGCAAATGCCGCTCCATAAGGTACCTCTATCCGATTCGTTTCAGAGCTGGTCTCCCCAAATGTAATCAACTGCTCCGCTTTTTCGATTACAATTGTTCTTTCTGTCGTGCTCACCGCCGCATAGCTGTCATCTCCTGCCATGGTCGCTTTTACGACAACAGAACCTGCTTTTAGAATGTGAAGCTCACCCGTCCCCCCATCAATTTCCGCAACCCAATCCTCTTCATTTTCCGGTTGGTTTACAATTTCGTAAGTGACAGCCTCTCCTGTTGAACCTCCTTCTACTGACAAAGGAATCTGATTTTCGGAATTCAGGTTATACTTTATGGTCTGATTCGGATTCTGTGCCAATTCATCATTCCACTCCAAAGTATCCTGCGCCTGTTTAATCACAAGCTCATATTCCTTTGTCTGTTCTCTATAATTTCCGCTGGCTGCTTTCGTTGCCCTGACGGTGACAGAACCTGTCCCATTAATCGTTACCACGCCATTAATATCAACACTTGCAATTGGATTCTCCTCTGCCATATCTACGATTTTATATGTAATTTCTCCATCACCGCTTCCACCGCTGGCAACATTCGTAAATGTATTGGATTCTCCTGCCTTAAACGCAAACTCTTCCGGCTCCGGAATATCAAACGCCAGTTCGTCCTGCTCCATCCCCTCTATTGTCAGTGTAAAATCTTTCTCCTCTTCTTCGTAACACTCTGCATCACTTCCCTGTGGAGTAAGAACTACCTTCACATGAACAGTTCCTGGCTTATTAATTGTCAATTCTCCATTTGATGAATCCGCGAAATCGGCAATTGCCTGATCCGCTTCCTCTACCTCATAAGTAATAATCCCCTTTAAATCATCACTTGCCAGATTAATTTCATACGTATTATGCTCCGGGTCAAAGGTGATTGTATCTTGTGCATCTTCTCCATTTGTAATTGCAAAACCCGTTTGTTTCGCTTTGTTAATCTTCAATGAGCAAGTGCGAACCGTCTCTGTATAGGAAGTTGAAGGATCGTCCAATGACGTAAAGGCCCCCTGTGTTGCCGTAATCGTCACGTCTCCTGCCTTATGAATACTTACCAAACCAGTTACAGGGTTTACCTCTGCAATACTGAAATCGCTGCTTGTATACGACACGGTTTTTTCACCGGGTACAGAACTCTCAGCGTGAAACTGTATCTGCAGTCCCTCCACGTATGTCACCTCATGCGTTCCTGCACCTGAAGTTTGTACGAACCCGAAGCTGGCATCCTCTGTTCCCTCTGCCTTCACACTGCCAATCGGTACACTTCCCACCAGAAGCAACGCCGCAAGGATAACGGCAAGAAACCTTTTTCCTATTTCTTCTAATCTTTTCATCTCTTCTTTTCCTCCTCATCACAAAATGCAGCATAATGACTGCCATTTAATATGCCATGCATTCCAAGCAAAAATGCAATTGCCGCCACAAATATAAAAGACAGTAATTGCGACTGAACTGTAAGCCCACAGACATTTACGGCAACGCACAGCACAATAGATAAAATCAGCAGCACATCTATAAAAATGGCATATCTGTTCTGAAAAAAACAGAACATACCGGGCAAACGCCTTCCTGCTCTTTTTCCTGTATTTCTCCGGAATTGTACATCAATGACTATGCTGATAAAAATAAATGCCGTCAGCGTAATCCAGAACAGGATTCCATTTGCATATAACAATATTCTGTAAAAGCTTTTTCCATACAGCAAATCCGTAAAGTACATCAACAAAATGGATAATGCCCAAACTGCCAATGCTGTAATCTGTAATTTCAGCATTCTTCTTTTCTTCATTGTAAATTACTCCTTTAGTCAATAGCCTCTGTACTCTCACAGAATCCGATGTCCACTTCAACAGACACTGCAATATCGCACTGTCTTTCGGCAGAAACCGCCATCCAATTTTCCACTTCTTTATCTGCTGTCCCCCTTGCCGGTACAGTCGTCTCCGACGTAAGTATCGTAGTCTCTGGTGCAAGTACCGTGGTTTCCGGCTCAAGAACCGTCGTCTCTGACGCTCGTGACGTGATTTCCGGTGCAAGCGCCGTGGTCTCCGGTGTAAGTATTGTGGTTTCTTCTACTTTGGAAGCCTGTAATCTGCTTGTCGTAAATTTCTCCGTCTGAAATACACTTTTTCCTGTTCGTCCTCTGCGGACACGCCGTCCGCTTTCCTCTTCATTGTTCTGCTGGCGTATGGACTCAATCGCTCTTCTCGCAGTAGCTCCACTCAGATCTCCCACAAGTCCCGGCACATGCAGAACAAAAAACAGCAATAAGGATATTCCCAAAAAAAGAATTCCGACAATATAGCATACCATCGATAAGGTCTGCAACAATTCAACTGTCATATGCTATCTCGCCTCCTCTTTCTCTGCTTCTCCTGCTGTTTCATTATTTTCCAGCGCATCTGCTTCTCCTGCCGCATTTTCCTCCTGCTGAATTTCCACACCGGTTGCATATGCCATATCAATTGCTTCCAGGGTATCCTTTAGAAGATTTTTTGTAGCTGTCTGCTTTTCCGCTGTCAAGTCTGTGGTGGTTTCAATAGAAAGCACATAACTTTCCACCTGATTGTATAACGCCAGCACATCTTCCTGTGGTACGCCATCAGCCTTAAACTTTGTTGCATATTGCTGCATAGCACTGCGCGCCAGTTCCAGCAATTCAAGTTTTACAATTTCACTCTCCGTTTCATCCGAACAGACGGTTTCTACCAATTCCTGTAATTTCACAAAGAAAGGCTGATACATTCCTTTATCACTTGCTTCAACAGTATTAATGGAAATATCGCGATAAAATTCTCCTATGCTGGCATACACCCTCGCCATTCCCAGATTCTCATAGTCCTCCGGTGCATTATTGAGCACATCCGTAAACCACTCGATTGCACTCTTCATGCGGGTAACCTGGTTACTGCCGCCGTCTCCATAATTGTAGTAGTACCAGTAAAGCTTAGCTGTCTCAAAGCATATTTCCACATATCCATCCATATTTTCCTTCAGCGCATTCTGATGGTTCTTGATAAGTTTCACCAGAATTTCCTGCTCTTCCGTACTGAATTCTCCGTCCTCCTTAAACAGTTTTATCAACTGCAAGTATGCCTCTTTCTCTCCTGTCTTATTGGGAATCTCAATTCCCTGTTCGTAAAGTGCAATCTTCTCGTCATAATCCGTTGTCTTTGCTGCTTCTTCCATAAGACTCGCATAATTATCGGTTGCCCGTTCCACTGCCATATGTCCAAATATAGCTCCCAGCACGACAAAAAGCATTGTAAGAACCGCAGACGCAATAAAAGACCCCAGTTTCACCTTCTGCTTTTTTCTATATTTATCATCAATTTCTTCGTAATGCTCCAATGCATACGTCAACTCTGCACAGGACTGATAACGGTCATCCGGGTTTCTCTGTACGCATTTCTGGATAATACGTTCCAATCCACCGGAAAGCGCAGGATTAATTTCACGAATCGGTTTGATTTCATAGGGAGGTTCACTGGGATTACATCCTGTGACAAGATGATACAAAGTTGCTCCCAGACAGTATATATCTGTTCTGGCATCGGTCTGTCCCATTCCGCCAAACTGCTCAGGCGCCGCATAACCAATGGTTCCCAGACATGTGGTATCTGCGATATTCCGTGCCTTATACTCTCTTGCCGTGCCAAAATCAATCAATGTCAAAGTTCCGTCCGGCTTTAGCATGATATTGGCAGGCTTCATATCACGGTAGATAATCGCAGGTGTTCTCGAATGCAGATACCCCAGCACATCACATAGCTGCAATGCCCATTCAATTACATACTCCTGCGGCTGTGCGCCATATTCTGCCAATGCTGAAGAAAGAGAATTTCCCTCAATGTAGTCCATTACAATCAAAAAATTGTCTTCATTTTCAATTACATCAATAATACTTGGGAGATTGGGATGCTTCAGTTTTTTCAGCATATCCGTTTCTACAATCAGTCCCTGCCGCACCGCTTCAAAATCGAGCACTCCATCTTTACGGACTTCCTTGATTGCCCAGGTTTTATTTGCCTTCTCATTGATTGCCATGTATACTACGCTCATGCCGCCATGACCAATCTCACTTAAAATTTTATACTTGCCGTCCACAAGTGAGCCTATTTCCAGCATTTCTTCCTCCGTTAAAATGTCCTTATGGTGATTACAGAAATGTTATCCCGCTCCTGGCGCTGCTTATTCAATGCAATCAGTGCCAGTTCATTTGCCTGCATTCCCTGTGCATTCAACATCCGATCCGGACGAAAATACGCATGGATTTCTTCAGCGCTGACTTCGTGGCGGAATCCATCACTGCAAAGCATATACACAGCATCCTTCTTCATTTCTCCAAAAAAGAACTCCGGATACAGCACCTCAGAAACACCAATACACTGCAACAAAATACTCCTTCTGGAGTCCAGCTCCGCTTCCTCCTCAGTAAGATGCCCTAATTCCACCTCTCTTGCTACCACAGTCTGATCTCTTGTCAATACACTGGTCTTCTGCTCAATTTCATATACACGGCTGTCTCCTACATTTGCAATATAATATTCATCTTTCCAGAGCAGAAGTATCACCGCAGTTGTCCCAAGCTGAATCCCGCTTCTCTTTCCATAGTTTCTTATTTTCTCATTGTACTCGCCAATAATCCTTATCCACTCTTCCCGGATGACATCCTCCGTGATTCCCATCTGGCAAAGCGCAGGAAGTCGTTCCGTTGTCCATCGGTCAAAGGCTTTTACAACACTTGCAGATGCAACCTCACCTTTTTCCAATCCCCCCATGCCGTCGCATAGAATTGCAAACACCAGTTTTTCACCATTAACAGTCAGCACCTTCACCCGGAGACTGTCCTGATTGCTTTTCTTGACATTACCGATATCTGTACTCGCTGATACAATAAAATTCACGTTTCTGCTCCTTTATACTGTCCTGAATTCAAATTCCTCATTTGCCAGTTTGATGCGGTCGCCATGATTTAACTCTGTCTCCACGTTGCTTGCCAGCATTAATCCATTCACAAATGTATGATTTGTGGAATTGGTAT
>JBJEJC010000137.1:0-8006 GCA_051877675.1 Roseburia sp.
CGGAATGGTAGATGTTGCTGACGCAACCCGCCGCAGGCGGAGAATCCTGCGGAGCTGAATTCTTTTATTTTGCCGGATAGAATATGCTTAGTTGTCGCTCTCGTCGTCGGAGGACATGGAGTAAACCTGACGCTTTCTTGCCATCTCGTCGTTCTCCAGATACTCATCGTAGGTGGAAACCTTGTCGATGAAGGTGCCGTCCGGCAGAAATTCAATGATACGGTTTGCTGTGGTCTGTACCACCTGATGGTCACGGGAGGCAAAGAGAATAACACCCGGGAATTTAATCAGACCGTTGTTTAATGCGGTAATGGATTCCATATCCAGGTGGTCGGTCGGCTCATCCAAAATCAGAACATTGCTTGCCATAATCATCATACGGGAGAGCAGGACACGAACCTTCTCGCCACCGGAGAGTACCCGCATTTTCTTTGTGCCGTCCTCTCCGGCAAAAAGCATACGTCCCAGAAAGCCCCGGACATAGGTTGCATCCTTAATTTCGGAATACTGGGTGAGCCAGTCAACGATGATTAAATCCGTGTCAAAAATCTCTGTGTTATCCTTGGGGAAGTAGGACTGGCTTGTGGTGACACCCCATTTGTAGGAACCGGAATCAGGCTCCATCTCTCCGGTAAGAATCTTAAATAAGGTAGTCTTTGCCAGCTCATTTCCACCTACAAAAGCAATCTTATCGTCGTGCCCCACGATAAAGGATACGTTGTCCAGAACCTTCACACCGTCGATGGTCTTGGTGATTCCCTCCACCGTAAGAACCTCGTTCCCAATCTCGCGGCTGGGACGGAAGTCGATGTAGGGGTACTTACGGCTGGAAGGACGAATCTCATCCAACTGGATTTTCTCCAGGGCGCGTTTTCTTGAGGTTGCCTGCTTGGATTTGGAAGCATTTGCGGAGAAGCGGGAGATGAATTCCTGCAGCTCTTTAATCTTTTCTTCTTTTTTCTTATTGGCTTCCTTCATCTGCTTAACAAGCAACTGGCTGGATTCATACCAGAAATCATAGTTTCCGGCGTAGAGCTGAATCTTGCCGTAGTCGATATCTGCAATATTGGTGCAGACCTTATTCAGAAAATAACGGTCGTGGGATACCACGATGACGGTATTGTCAAAATTAATCAGGAATTCCTCCAGCCAGGAAATCGCATCTAAATCCAGGTGGTTGGTAGGCTCATCGAGGAGCAGAATGTCCGGATTGCCAAACAGTGCCTGGGCTAACAGTACCTTAACCTTTAATGCACTGGGCATATCTGCCATCTGTGTATAGTGGTCTTCCGTGGGGATTCCGAGACCGTTTAAGAGGGTGGCAGCGTCGGATTCGGCATTCCAGCCGTCCATATCGGCAAATTCCGCCTCCAGTTCGCTGGCGCGGATGCCGTCCTCATCGGAGAAATCTTCCTTCATATAGATGGCATCCTTTTCCTTCATAATCTCATAGAGACGTTTGTTTCCCATAATTACGGTGTCGAGAACCGGAAATTCATCATATTTGAAATGATCCTGCTGCAGGAAAGAAAGACGCTGCCCCGGTGTAATGGTGATATCACCGTTTGTGGGTTCTAACTGCCCGGAGAGAATCTTTAAAAAGGTTGATTTTCCGGCGCCGTTGGCACCGATTAAACCATAGCAGTTCCCTTCTGTGAATTTGATATTGACATCTTCAAAAAGCGCTTTTTTTCCGATGCGCAGAGTAACATTGTTCGCACTAATCATTGTAACACCTCAGTTTTATTAAAGTTTTCATTTTAGACATACAATTTTTATTATACATAAAACCATTGATTTTTCAAGGAAAATAACTGTGATACAAAAAAGGGCATTGCAGATGACCGTTATACGGAAAGAGATTGATTTTTCTTTCCGGGGAAGATATGATAAAGGAGAGCCTGAAAAAGACGGGGAGCAGACGTATCTGTACATTTCAGAGGTCTGGAACAAAAGAAAGGAATGGGGTTATGAAAAAAATCTGTTATGCAGTAATGATGCTGGTACTTTTATGGGGAATCTCCTGCTGTCCGGTAACTGTTTCCGGCGAAGAGACATCAGAGTCGCAAAAGGCTGAGATTACCATCGAATATTCGGATGATAAAGAATATTTTGAAGGAATATTTTATCCGGATTCGGAATGTAATCTGTACATACCGATGTGGATTAACACGCCGTATGCAGAGGGGAAGACGGAGATGAAAATAGAATGCTCCGATACGGATGTGCTGGGGATTCCGGATAAAAAAATAGAATTATGTGAAAACAGCTCGTATGTAGCATTTCGATATATTATATGCGAGGTTAAGGGAATCGGAACGGCAACGGTGACTTTTTCGATTGGAGACGTCAAACAGACTGCGGATGTAGTTATACTGCCGGGGCAATATGCGGAGATAACGAAAATGAGCCAGCCGGGCTATAACCAGCTTAAAGTACAGTGGAAGACGGTAAAAGGCTGCTCGGGCTACCTGCTGCAGAGAGCTTCTGAGAACAAGGATGATTTTAAAACAATTAAGACCGTCAGCGGTGTGAAGAAAACGACTGTAACCGTAACCGGTAAATGGGAGAAGACCTATCAGTATCGTGTGATACCTTATGTTACCTATAACAAACAAAAACTGTATAATGACAGTTGTTACTATAATGCAAAAGAATTTATGCTGGAACGCCCGAAAGCAAAGCTTGTGTCCGTGAGCCAGAAGGGAAGCAACTCCCTTACCGTCAAGTGGGAAAAGATTGACGGCGCCCAGAAATATAAGCTGTATCGAAGTGAACGGGAAAACGGCAAATATGAATGTATTTATACAACAGGAAGTAAGAGCTCCTATACGCAGAAGGTCACGAAGGGAAAACAGTATTTCTATTACGTGAAGGCTGAATTTCAGGAAGGAGCGGGAGAAAAATCCAATACGCTTACCGGATTGGTGACGCAGGAGGGAAAGGCAGCCTCCTACAAACAGACGGATGTAAAACAGATATACAGCAATGGAAAATATACAGGATGCTGGGCGACAAGTGACAGAACCTATTACTATGAACTGAAAAATACTCTGTATATGGTATGTGTGCAGACAGACGGCAATCTGAAAATATATACGGTGGACGCAAAGTCCAAATGCAAGTTTTACCGGAATGTAAAACTGGAGAAATATGAAATCTGGGGAGGGTTTTATCAGGGACCGGATGACAATTTCTACGTTGCAGTCGGATATCGGAATCCAAAAGAGAGCGATAAGAAGGTTGTAATCAAGGTGTTTCAGTATGACAGCAAGTGGAAGCTGAAGAAAACCTGTAAGATAAAAGGCAGTGCGAGCAATGTATTTGAAGGGATTTACGAGCCGTTCCGTGCAAGCGGATGCAGCATGACAATGCAGGGAACAACGTTGTATCTGGCGACCGGGCGCACCATGTATGTGCACAGTGACGGATTACATCACCAGAGTAATATTGGATTTAAAATCAATACCAAGAAAATGACCTATGAATGTGATTCTCCATACACTTCGCATTCTTTTCAGCAGATTGCAAAGTTTAAGGATGGAGATTTGTACCAGATTGACCATGGAGATGCCTATCCGAGAGCGCTGGTGCTTACGATTACATCCAGATACGGGACGGACAAAGAAAGTGAAACTGAGAAAAAGGTTTTTTCGATAAAGGGTTCTATCGGTGAGAACTTTACCGGCGTAAAAGTAGGGGGCATGGAAGTCGGAGAGAATAATGTCATGATATGCGGAACGGCCCAGCCGCATGGCTACAAGGTAAAGGACGTAACCGGATATGGCAACAATCTGAAATACAATGCATTTGTAATCACTGCAAACCGGAAGACGGGAAAAAGCAAGGTCATCTGGCTTACAAAGTACAATCCAAAGACGACGAATGTAGAAGTTGGCGAGACCCGGATGGTGAAGCTGACGGACAACCGTTTCGCGGTGCTCTACAGTACCCGGAAGAATGATAAGGATACATTACATTATGTAGTGGTAGATAACGAAGGAAAGAAAATCTGCGAGAAGACATATCAGAATATCTGGTTTGCAGCAAACTCAGATCCGGTCCTGTACAAGGGCTACATACGCTGGGTGGCATCCGGGTACGATAGAAGTAGTTACCAGTATTTGCCGTCCAGATACTATAAGATTCCTGTGGTGTATTAAGCAGATTTCCTGTACAGAAGGGGGCTTCCCTTTCGGTGAGAATTTGTTATAATAGAAAATAGAAATTTTTTCCAGGAGAAGGAGAGTACATGGTGAGAGGGGAATTTGGGCTGGATGGCACGGAGCTGGATGAGCTGATTTATGAAATGCCGGTGGGGATGGCGCTGGTCCGGGGGGGACATGAACTTACAATAGAGAGTATCAATACAGGATTTCTGCAGTCTGCGGGGTATCAGTCGGCAGAACTGGTACAGTCAAAAAGGCCACTGATTGACTATGTGGTGGATACCGATGTGGGGATTTTCGAGGACGCGGTGGAGGAGTGCCGGAGACTGCGGCAACCGGGAGAATTTGAAGTCCGGGTAAAGACTTCAGACGGAGGAATCCGGTGGCAGATGTTTCGGTGCAGACTGTTCCGGTACAAGGATGCGGTTCCTTATTATATTTTTATCAATTGGGACATCAATGAGCGCAAGGGTCTGGAGGAAGAACTCTGCCTGGTGGACGAGCAGTATCGTATGCTGGAGGAGGTGGCGGATGACTTCCCGCTGGAGTACGATGTGAAGCAGCAGTTGTTCCGGGTGCCCCGGAAATACCACAGGAACGGGAAGGTGCCGGACCCTGAAGTGAGATACCGGACGTTTGCAGAGGAACTGGAGGATATCTGCGAGGCGGACCGGGAACGGTATTCACAGTGGATACGGGAAGCATCCGGCAGGGAGATGTCAGGGAGCATCGATTATCGGATGAATATGGCGGCTGCTGGAAAGAAAAAGTCCTACGTATGGCTGCGCACCACCTACCGCAGTATTATGGGGACAAACGGAGACATTATCCGTATCATCGGGCGCAGCTATGACATCAGTGAGGACCGCAGGATTCAGGAGCAGCTTTCCATGGAGATGCGGCTGGACCCGCTTACAAGACTTTTAAATAAGGTGGCTTCGGAAAAGGAAATCACGGAATATCTGGAAGAAAACACTGAGGAAGCGCAGGTGATGTTTCTTATAGATATTGATGATTTTAAGAACATTAATGATACATTTGGGCACACCGTGGGAGATACGGTGATTTCTGATATTGCTCAGGCAATCCGTGGGCAGTTCCGGGAGACAGATATCGTCGGGCGCATTGGCGGAGATGAATTTCTGGTTCTTATGAAGAATTCTTCCAGGGAAGCGGCGACGGAGAAAGCAGAACAGCTTTGCTCCATGACACAGAAGCAGTTGATTGGTGATGACGCTGTGGTGGATGTGACGCTCAGTGTTGGAATTGCCATTTCCGGTGAGGACGGACGGGACTATGAGACCCTGTTTGACATGGCGGACCGTGCCATGTATATGACAAAGCGCAATGGAAAGAATCATTACGCCTTTGCCGGGCATGGCAGTGCCAAGGCGGAGGATGGCGCACGCCGGATGCGGGACAGGAAAGGGCGGGAAGCGGAGGAATCGGGAAGCAGGAATGCGGATAAGGATTTCCTGAATGTGGCATTCGGACTGCTTTCCCATGCCCGGGATATGAATGGTTCCCTGAACGTTCTGCTGGAGCAGATCGGGAAAAAATATGGTCTGGACCGGGTTGTGATTCTGGAAGAACAGTCCGGCAAAAAGGAACTGGCAGTCACAAATTACTGGGAGTCCGTGGATGCCTGTGGCATTGAGGAGATGTCCGATGAAGCGGCGATACCGGAGCTGGAACGGGCGGAGAACGGCAGCTTTGTCTGGATGGAAGACAGTTGGGGAAGTGCCAGTGCCGGCTGTGTGAAATATGGGCTTGCCGGGACGGGAGCCGGCTGTATGTGCGTGTGCGGTCGAAAATTGCGGGAAGAATGGGATTCTACGGTCTTAAATACCTTCTGTGAGCTTGCCAGGGTCGTATCTGTATTTGTGACGCTGCGGAATAAGCTCAGAGAGGATCAGAGGGAAATACGGCACTTGCAGGATCGGGATAAGCTTACCGGGCTTTATAATCTGGAGGCATTCCGTGAGCGGGTGAATGACATTATGAACCGTGTCGGGAAGAAGCCGATGTATGCCATGGTGCATGTGGATATCAACAATTTTTCCTATGTGAATGAGAATTTCGGCCAGGTTGTGGGTGACAATATTCTAAAGGAATTTGCCAGAATGCTGGCACAGGGACCAAATGTGGTAAAGGCCTGCCGTATGTATTCCGATTATTTTGTTGCGTTGGTATCAGGCGAGAATCCGGAATACATATATGAGAGAGTGCTGGAAGGAAATGCAACCTTTGAGGAAGCATTGAAACAGAAATATCCTGCCGGCAGTATGACGCTTTCTTCGGGAATCTGTTTTATTGAAGACTATAAGGAAGGCTTTGAATCCATACTGGAGAGCGCCAATATGGCGCGTAAGCATGCCAAGGAGATGCGGACAAGCCGCCCGGTGATTTACGATTCCTCCATGCGGATGAAACGGGATGATGAAATACAGATCGTGGGAAGGTTTTACGGCGCACTGCAGAAGGGAGAACTGGAAATGTTCCTGCAGCCGAAGTTCCTGCTGGGAGCGGATAAGATTTACGGCGCGGAGGCGCTGGCACGCTGGCGGCTGCCGGGAGGGGAGATTCTCTCACCTACAAAATTCATTCCGTCCCTGGAGAACCTTGGCTACATCATTGATCTGGATTTTTATATTTTTGAACAGCTTCTTAGGGCGATGAAGCGGTGGCAGGATTCGGGGCGGGAACCACTCGTGATATCCACCAATTTTTCCAGAAGACATTTTGAGGATGGGGGAACCCGGTTTTTACAGCGCCTGAATTCCATAATGGACCGCTACGGGGTGGAGCCTCAATATATTGAGATTGAGGTGACGGAGAGCGTTGTGGTGGAGAATCTGGACAGTATGAAGGCGTGTCTGGCAGAACTGGAGCGCTTGGGCTACCGGGTGGCAATTGACGATTTTGGAACCGGTTATTCTTCCTTAAGTGTTCTTTTGGAAATCCCGGCGGATGTGATTAAGATTGACAAAAGCTTCACAGACCGGATCAGCCATGAGGAACAGCGCAGCTTTGTTTCCCAGATGGGACAGTTTATCCGTTCCGCCAAGGAAGAAGTTATTTTTGAAGGGATTGAGACCACAGAGCAGGAAAACTTCCTGCGGGACTGCGGCTTTAAATATGGGCAGGGCTATCTTTTTGACAGACCCCTTCCCATGGATGAATTTGAGCGGAAATACCGCTGATTTTAGAACATGGATACGGATTGCACTCGTTTTCGTACAGTCTCAAATCTTTACAATCGACAAAGAAAATGCTAAAATGAGAATTAAGTCGACAGGTTACGCTTGCGGATTCATAACGGAAGCTGTATTTCCGTATGCACACAGGTTTTACCTCATAACAGCATAGCGTAATGTGACATATATCAAAATTAAGGAGGAACAGAAATGTCCAGAGCAAAACAGTCAATGGATGGTAATACCGCTGCAGCTCATGTAGCATATGCGTTTACAGACGTCGCAGCTATTTATCCGATTACACCATCCAGCCCGATGGCAGACTCTGTAGATCAGTGGTCCGCTGCAGGTCAGGAAAACATCTTTGGAAATCAGGTAAAAGTCGTGGAGATGGAGTCAGAGGCAGGTGCTGCAGGTGCAGTGCATGGTTCTCTTGCTGCAGGTGCTTTAACAACCACCTTTACCGCATCCCAGGGTCTTTTACTTATGATCCCGAATATGTATAAAATCGCAGGTGAGATGCTTCCCTGTGTATTCGATGTGTCTGCACGTACCGTAGCTACCCAGTCCCTGAATATCTTCGGAGATCACAGTGACGTATATGCCTGCCGTCAGACAGGTTTCGCTATGTTATGTGAGA
>JBJEJC010000138.1:0-7914 GCA_051877675.1 Roseburia sp.
GGATTCGCACATTCCACACGCCATGCCGTCAATTTTTAATGTTGTTTTAATCATTTAATATTCCTCCATTTCAGAAACAATCTCGATTAGTCATTGCTAACCTTCTTCGAATAAATTAGCGATCACCGTTTGTTAGTGACCGCTAACTCAAATTGAATAATACCACTTTCCAATATGTTATGTCAAGATATCCACTATGCAATGCTCCAGCCTTCCGCCTGCTCTCTCACTTTGACGAAATCCAGATATTTGCCCTTTTGTTTGATGAGCTCTTCGTGTCTGCCCTTTTGTACGATTCGTCCATCATCTACCACTAAAATCTGATCGGCATTTTCAATTGTTGCCAATCTGTGCGCAATGGCAATCAGCGTCTTTCCCCTTGTCAGCTCGGAAATTGCGCTTTGAATCAGATGTTCATTCTCCGGGTCCACACTGGCAGTCGCCTCATCCAGTATAACAATCGGCGCATCCTTCAGCATCGCTCTTGCAATGGAAATACGTTGTTTTTCACCGCCGGAAAGAGTTCCTCCCCCTTCACCGATTACTGTGTCATATCCATTTGGCAATGCCATGATAAAATCATGGCAGCATGCTTTTTTCGCTGCTTCAATCATCTCCTCCTCCGTTGCTTCCGGCTTTCCAAAACAGATATTATTGCGTATGGTGTCGTGAAACAGGTAAACATTCTGAAATACCATGGAGATATTGGAAAGCAGACTGTCACAGGTCAGTTCACGAATATCATGTCCACCCACCTGAATACTTCCTTCATTTACATCATAAAACCGGGCAAGCAGATTACAGATTGTACTTTTCCCGCTGCCCGAAGGACCCACTATCGCAGTCGTGGTTTTCTCCGGTATCTGGAATGAAACATCCTTTAAAATCCTGCGTCCTCTCTCATATCCGAAATCCACATGTTCAAATGCAATATCATAATGGGAAAGTTTCCTATCCTTGCCATCGCCATCAATGAAGTTTCCTTCCTTCAAGGCATCAATCTGATCCAATGCCGTGTTGATCACACTCAACACATGGGCGCTGTCACTGACGGGCTCAAGAGAGGCAAAGATACTGAATGAGAAGAACACAAACATCAGCACGGTAGGCAGTTCCATGGTTCCTGTCAGTCCAAGATAACAGGATGCACCCGCAAGCGCAACAGAAGCAATCTTTAACATGAGAAGATGCCCGCAGTTGGCAGGAGTAAAGCCATACTCAATTTTAAGTCTGATATCACGGTTTTCCCTGGCAGCATCTTTCATAGCCTGCATAGACGCTCCGCCCTGCCCGAAGGATTTGACCGTCGGAAGTCCATGAACATATTCCAGTACCGCTTCTGAAAGATTCTGTCCTGCCCTTTTCTCTGCCGACGCATTTTTTGCACTGTATCTTGATATCAGTAAAAGAAACAGGAACGAAGCTGCAGGTCCTGCCAATGCGATTAATGCAGTTACCGGCGAGAAATACAAAAGACATAAAAAAACCACAAGAAAATTCAAATAACCTCCCACAAAATTATCAATCATGCGGATTCCCATATTTTCCAGCACATTCAGTCCTGTTGTAATGGAATTCAAAATATTGCCCGTACTGTTCTGCTGAAAATACCCCAGAGACACTCGCTTTAAGGCGTCCCCGATTGCAAGTCTGTCTTTTGCCACAAGTTCATAGCTGATACCCTCCTGAAATTTTGACCGCATATAGTCAAAGAAAAATCGAAGAAGTATAAGCCCTGCAATCAATAAAAAGCTGTATAATACCCACTTTCTATCAAAATACTCTCCTTTCTGCGTGGAAAATATCAAAAGTCCAATCGTATAAGCTGCCACCATGATTGGCATGGCAGCAAACAGATGGGAAAAGAACGAGAATACAAAACCTATGTACAGTTTTCCCTTCAGCTTTCCGCACCAGTCTATGATTCGCTTGATTGTCTTAAACATGGTTTGACGCCTCCTTTTTCTCCGTACTGACCGACCATTTTTTTGCTCCGATATGTGCTTGCCACATATCCCGGTACATCGTGCAGCTTTCAAGAAGCTCCTCCTGCTGCCCCTGGGCATAGATGGCACCATCCTTTAACACAACAATATTATCTGCATTTTTAATGGTTGATAGTCTGTGTGCAATTACCAGAAGCGTTTTTCCCTTTGCCAGTGCCCGGATACTCTTCTGTATCTTATCTTCGTTCTCCGGATCGGTAAATGCCGTTGCTTCATCCAGAATAATAATCGGAGCATTTTTTAGAATCATTCTGGCGATGGCAATTCTCTGCTTTTCACCACCGGAAAGTCTCTTTCCCGCTTCTCCTGCCGGGGTATCATACCCCCTGGGCAGCTTCCTTATAAACTCCTCACACTGTGCCGCTCTTGCAGCCGCATATACTTCCTCGTCACCCGCCTTCGGATTTCCCATACGGATATTCTCTTTTAAGGAACAGCGGAATAGAAAATTATCCTGTGCTACAAAACTGATGGTATCGGCAAGCTGTGATAACGGCATATCCTTGATATTCACTCCACCTATGGAAATGCTTCCATCCGTCACATCGTAAAATCTGGAGATCAGCTTTGCCACCGTGGATTTTCCTCCTCCGGATGGTCCTACCAACGCGGTAAAGCTTCCCTGCGGAAGGCTTAGGTCAATGCCATGAAGCACCTCATTTTCCTCATAAGCAAAATGAACATTATTCAGTTCCACATTAAAATCCGATAAGGTGATGTTTTGTTTTTTTTCCGGAAGCTCCGGCATTTCCAGATACGCCTGCAATTCCTCCACTGTCAGCTGCACCTTCTTCATTTCGTTTCCGAATACTTCCAGTTTTGCTAAAGACCCTACCATAGACATGGAAAGCATGACTGCCAGAGCTGTCTGTGCCGCCGTAATCGTTCCGTTTGCTCCAAGCAGCAATGCAATCGGCAAAACGCCAAGCAATGTAGAGGGGAACAGGGCAAAAGCCAGCTTCATTGTCACCCAGGTTGAGGAAAGCCATTTGAGTACGAAAGTCTTATAATTTAAGATAGCGGAAGAAAATTTCTCGTAGGACTGCCCTGCACGCCCAAACGCCTTGATGACTTCAATGCCTTCCACATACTCAACAATGTTGCTGTTCATCTGTGCAACAGACTCATTATACTTATCAAAATTTTTCCCACTGATTTTAAAGGTCAGTCCCATACAGATAAAGGATAAGGGAAATGTGATCAGAGAGGCTAAAAACAGACGCCAGTCAATGATTGCCAATGCGACCATGCTCACAATCGGAAGAACAAGATGCCCGCTTCCCTCCGGCACCATATGTGCAAGCGGTGGTTCTATATCTTCAATTTTGTCAACCATAACACCTTTAATTTCACCGATACTATGCTTTGTAACCTCGCCCAGGGGCGCATGTAAAAAGCGCTCCGCCAACCGTTTTCGAAGTCCTTCCAGTATATGATAGGCAGCATAGTGGCTTGCCGTTGTAGACAATCCAAAGCACACAATTTTGATGATGTATGCTACGAGTGCCCACAGGCTCCAAAATAAAACGCTGTTTCCTGTAGCTTTGCCATTTAAGAACAGACATATCACCCGATAAAAGCAATAAAACGGGATAAGACCGGATGTAATGCTGATCGCAGAAAGCATCACAGAAAGTATTAGCTTTGCTTTGCTTTCTTTCGCATAGGACAACAGACAGGACAAAAAGTTCTGTTTCTTTTGCTTGTTCATGTTAAAGCTCCTTTCAATAAAATAAGAACAGTTAGCTTTTTCTAACTGTTCCTAATTATATCATCCTATTTTTTCTTGTCTGCCCCATGCCGTCTGTTTCGTCCCAATCGGACAGTAATATTTATTTTGTCTTTCTATTACGATATTCTGTAGGAGACATACCCATGACTCTGCGAAACGCAAGTGCAAACTTACTGGAGCTGTCATATCCTACGGAACCCGCAAGCTCTGCAATACTGATTTCACGACCCGACAGCAGGCACTCCGCTGCATAGTTCATTCGATACTGTAAAAGCCATTTGCCAATCGGCATTCCATAAATAGACTTAAAACATTTTTTCATGGCTGTAATCGGAATACCAAACCGTTTTGCAAGCTCCTCCTGTGTATAATTCTCTTCTATATGCTCTGTCAAAAAATTTTTCAACGCCTTTGTTTTTTCCACCTGCGCTTTATAAAAATAGGGCTTCTCATCCGGAACATCCGGGATTTCCAATGCATCCAGGTACAAAAATAATTCCAGAATTTTTATTTTAAAATATGCCCTCTTGATTTTTTGCGGTACCTGATAAAGCTCCCCAAAGATATGTTCTACGGAAGCAGGCTCGTGTATCACCTTCGGATAAATATCTTCGCAGAATTTTTTCTGCAGTTTCCTTAAATCCACAGGAAAATCCTTAATCTCCTCATGGACGGATTTTTCAGCAATCTTCATATCTACCGCCACCATAGCTCCATGGTAATGGGAAAGCGGCATTTCAAACCGTTCCACATGGGTAAGCCTGCGGTCAAGCTTTAAATCTCCCGCTTCAACATAAGAGTAAGTGCCATTTCCCGCAGGGTACTCCAGCCTGCCCTCTCTGCAGTGATCGATACAAAATACATCCCTGCCCGGCTGATACTCGGAATCATAATAACTCATGTGAAAGTCATTGTAGGCAAGCGTTACACCGGGAAACACCTCATAAATGGTAATCGTTCCCTGACCGGTCTCATTCCGAAAGTGATATACAATGCAATCAACATTACATCTATCCGGTTTGATATCATCATTCTTTTCCATAACACCTATTCTCTTTTCTAATCACAGGCAGAAAGGAAAAAATGTTCTAACTTCTCCGTTCCTTCCTGGTTCAATTCGTATAAGTCATGAACACGTCCTTTCTCCAAATGAAGAATATGCGTACAACACCTTATAATCAGCTCCGGATCATGCGTCACAATGAATGTTGTCTTTTGCCCTTTTAATGCTCCGATTAAGCTTGCGGTCTGTTCCATATGCCAATAATCCAGTCCGCTGGTAGGCTCATCAAAAACAAGTATGGACTTATCTGCCAGAATTGCAGATGCAATGGCAACTCTTTGTTTTTGCCCTCCGGATAAGCTCATTGGATGACGCTCTGTAAGTTCCTCCAAATCAAGACTTTTCAAGACATCAGACACATTCTGACAATTTTCCTCCGCCATTCCAAGCTGTACCTCTTCCTCAACGGACTCACAAAATAACTGATGATTGACATCCTGCATAACCATATAACACTGTTTCAACAATTGCTTACAATGCAGGATTTTTCCAGCAATCATTACCTCTCCTTTGAATTTCTTTTCCAGTCCGCAAAGGCAACGTGAAAAGGTAGATTTTCCGGCTCCGTTTTTACCTATTACAGCAGTCACCGCACCCTCTGGCAACGAAATCTCAGGAATATTTATAGCATCTTCTTTTTCATATGAAAAAGAAAAATCTCGGAATACCATCTTCTCCGCATTACCAGATGTTGATTTTGCATCTCTATACAGCTTCATGCGCAGCGTACGAAGTCCCATATTAGAAAGTGTTTCTTCTGAATAATTCTTAAACTCATCCATGGAAATATCAAGTACAATTTTCCCTGCTTTCATATAAATCACTCTGTCACAAAGTTCTGTCAGCCAGAACAATCGATGTTCTGCTATCACGATGGTTTTACCCTTGGATTTCCATAGCATTAGAGTGTTTTTCAAATCCTTTATGGCATTTACATCCAGATTAGAGGTCGGTTCATCCAGCACGAATATTTCCGGATGCAATGCAGACACGGATGCGCAGGCAACTTTTTGTTTTTCTCCACCGGACAGATTAAAAATATCTCTGTCAAGCAATTGTTCCATATCCAATTCCCTGACTGACTCTCTCATCCGTTTCCGAATTTCCTGCTCAGGTAATCCCATATTCTCACAGCCAAAAGCAATTTCACTGGTGGTATCGACGCAAAAAAACTGGCTTCTTGGATTCTGAAAAACACTCCCTACTATTCTGGCAGTGTCATATAACTCTTCCTGCTTCGCATTCAAACCATTGATCAGGACATCTCCCTGAAGCTCTCCCTCGTAATAATGCGGGATCAACCCATTCAAAAGACGTGTAATTGTTGTTTTCCCGCAGCCGGACTCTCCACAAAGCAGAACGCATTGTCCGTCCGGAATCTGAAGTGACACATTTTCCAGGGATGATTCATTTGTATTTGCATATTGAAAGCAAATATTATTTAACTCAATCATTTGTCACCTCTCCTATCATAAAATTCCCACTGTCTGAAACGAAAGGAGTACCAATGGTACAAGACATAGCAGTATCACCAGAATATCTTGTATACGAAATCCAATCCTGCATATGTTGGTTCTATGAACGGTTCCTCCCAACCCTCTTGTCAAAGCCGCTGCTGAAAGTTCCTCCCCGATTTTTACACAACAGGTCATTAATGGTACAATTCTATATTCAAACATTTTAGAAAAATTTTTCCCACCAATGCGAATATCACGCATTTTCATCGCGGAATTGATAGAAACAAACTCATCAATTACCGTAGGGAAAAATCGAAACATGACGGAAAGAGGAATAATAATCTTATCGCTGAGATGCATCCGTTGCATCGCCGCAGTAAATTCGCTGACAGTCGTCGTAGAAATCATGTAAGCCCCCATCATCATACAAGGCAAGAATCTGGCAAGGATTCCACAAATTCCAAGCAGCAGAAAATTAAGAATTCCGCTCGTCTTATCTCCCCAAAGCGTAAAAGCCAAAAAGGAAGCTGAATACATCAGGATATACCCGAATGCGGTTCTATATTTTCTGGCAGTCAGTAAGAACACTGCTGGTAAAATACAAAAACAAGGTGTCAAAAACTGCAAAAGTTCTCCTCCCGAATATCCCAATACGAATACCGCCATGGTAAAAAGAAGCAGCATTTTCGTTCTTGGATCAAGGAGCATTCCCCGATTTTGAACACTTGTTTGCAAAATTCCATTTTCCATTACACAATGCCCGCCTTAACAAAATGCTTTTTCAACAATTTCTTGCCAAGGAGTGCTCCAAGCACACCCGAGACAAAACAGCAGACAAACAGCACGGGTGCCGTCCAAGGCTGCATAATATTTGACAATGAAGTAATATAATCCTGACCAAAGCTCTGTCTTGTAGAAAAATATTCATCCGCATTTAAGTATATGGGAAGAAAATTACCAAAATAGAGAATGTGGAAAATACCATTTCCTATCACTGTTTTGATTGCGCTTTGATAATTACCGCTCTTATCAACAAAATCAGTAATCAGTCCGCAAACCAGACCGAATATCGCCGGCCAGAACCCCATACCTGTAATCCATAAATACACACCAATGATAATTCCCATAATCGTTACCATGCCAAATTTTTTCACTTTCGTCATAAACAGCATCATCGGAATACCACATACAATTGGTCCTATCACTGTTAGTAATGGCATCATAATCGGTATGTAGCCCAGCATTGCCACAGCAGTCATAAGCACACAATAAATTGCACCATAAATACCAATGTTAATTAAATCTTTTCCTTTCAGTTTTGTCTCACTTTTCATAACACTACCTCTTTTCTTTTCAGTTAGTCTCTTCTAACCACAGCTGTTAAATAATAGAAAGTACGCTCTGCGAACTTTCTATTATCATGAATAAAAGCGGATGCTATCACATCCGCAGTTATTCACCTGCTTAGATACATAACATCGTTATACTATCACTCTTTTCTCAAAGCTGTCAACAGATTCAGCCATCTCTTAGTGAGCAAAATTTCTCAATATCTTCCTCTGATAAATAATTTACTTTTTCCATAACATCTCTAAAAAATCAATCGAGTAGGAGGGGATTTTGATTTAAATCCCCGACCTCTCACACCACCGTGCG
>JBJEJC010000139.1:0-7905 GCA_051877675.1 Roseburia sp.
GTCCTTTTTAGCGGCATGATACTCAAAGTTCTCGCTCAGATCCCCGTGGGCTCTGGTCTCCTTCACCGCCTCCAGTGCCTGCTTGCGCACCACCAGCTTGCGGTATTCGATTTCCTCCTCCATTTTTTTGATATCCTGCTCTGTCAGTTCATCGTACATAACCTATCCTCCCTGTCAATCTTGTCCATGCTTACCTGTCGTAGCTGCGCCGTATCCCCGTTTTTGCAGCACACAGACATACAATATCCCTCCGGCACAAAATAGGACTGAAAAAAATATCCTTCTTCGCTGCAATCCCCCAGCACCGAAAAAGAATCCAGCGGAATCCGCATTCCCTCTCCCACTGCTTTGATGTAGCTCTCTTTTCTGGTCCACAGCCAGGCAAACCGTTTCTGCCACTCCACATTTTCTTCCGTTTTCCTACGTGCGTCGTCAGCTTTCTCCGCCGCCAAATCGCTTCTGCCCTTCCAATAGCTCCGCAGATCCTCCTGCTCCTCCTGCTTAAAAAAACGCTTCGCCACATTTTCTCTGGTCCTGCCAAGCTGCTCAAGATCAATCCCCACCGGAGCATCCGCAAAAACCACAGCTGCATAGCTGCCGGAATGCGTCAGATTAAAAAAGATATCCTTCCCCTCTGCCAGCATCGGCTTCCCCTGTGGTCCATAGATCAGCCTGGCGCTTCTAATCCCCTGCTCATACAATCCATACTGAAGAAGGATTCCTGCTGCAATCCCCCGCAGCACATCCGCTCTGTTCCGATACCGCAACAGTCTTTCCCGCCGTTCTTCGGGAAGCCGTAAGAGTAACCGTTCCCGCAGTGGTGCATCGGAAAGCTCCGCCACATCCGTATAATAAATCTTCATCACAGCCCACATTCTGCCAGAATGGCAGCCAGCATATCCTTAGAAGACAACAACGCCTCATAGAATGGCAGCAGGTTCTCCGCAGAGCCTTTGCGCAGCGGCTCCACCAGACGGACGATATGGGCAAGGAGCGGGTCTAAGCCCAGATTCGCAATCACTCCCTTTAAGGAATGCGCAGTGTCAAATGCCTCCTGCACCGACTGCGCACGAAGCTCCTGCCCCAGTTTATCAAACGCCGGATCTTCGCATAGCGCAGCAAGGCAGGACGCATACAGTTCTTTATCATCCAAAAAACGGTCCATGGCGCCTTCCACATCACAGCCCCATTCCGCCAGCCTCTCTAAAAGTTCCATGTTCGCCTCCCGTGTCATTACTGCTTACTATCATATCAAAATTGCCATGCTTTTTCAAGTTTTCCTTCGGAACGGGATTGCCTGTTCACAAAACAAAGTTTCCCGCCGATATAGCTTTCAGACAGGTTCTTTAAAGGAGATTCTTTATGCAGACTTTTGATTTCTCCGGCTTAAACCGGATTGGACAGACAACCAAAAACAGACCGAATGCCACGCAGCAGGCACTTGACCGCCTCAGCCGTTCCAGCATTGGTGTCAATAAAAAGACCGCTTCCCCCAAGGCATCACTCGATGTTTTTTCCATCACCGAAAACATCTCCGAGCTTTTAAGTCCCGCCTGCGGTATGACCGAAGAGGAAAAACAGCGCTATCTCGCGCACATCCGGGCAAAGCTAAAGGCAGGGAAAAAGCTCACCGGCGAGGAAATGCGGTTTTTACAGGCAGAGGACCCCATTTTATACCAGCAGGCTGCCCGTATCCAGGCCATGCGGGACTCCCTCTCTGCCAGTCTGAACCAGTGCTCCTCGAAACAGGAAGCCGCTGAAATTTTTTCACAGACCATGTCCTCTGTCTCCGACAAGGACCCTTTGAAGGAGTATGTAATTGCTGCCTATGAGGATGCCTATCGGGAATTCCGGGAATCGGATCGCTATCAGTCACTTCCGCAGAAAGAGGACGAGGAGGAAAAAGAGAACGAAAAGGCTTCCTGACAATTCTGCGGAATGCCAGCAAAAAAGCTGCCATGCAAAAAAGTTTTTGCATGGCAGCCCGCTCCTCTAGCGCTCTTCAATGTCTTTGTATTCTTTTTCTTCCATAATGCTGATATAGGCAGGACGGATAATCTTATCCATATTCACCAGCTCTTCCATTCGATGTGCGCTCCATCCCACAATTCTTGCAATGGCAAAAATCGGTGTATAAAGCTCCAGCGGAATATCCAGCATGCTGTACACAAAGCCGCTGTAGAAATCCACATTTGCAGAAACACCCTTATAAATATGCCGTTTTTCTGCAATGACTTCCGGTGCCAGACGCTCCACCGCACTATAGAGGGCAAAATCCTTCTCTCTGCCCTTCTCCTTTGCCAGACGCTCCACAAAAGACTTAAACACTCTGGCTCTCGGATCGGAAAGAGAATATACGGCATGTCCCATTCCATAGATCAGCCCCTTCCGGTCAAAGGCTTCCTTGTTCACCAGACGCTCCAGATAGCGGCGGACTTCCTCCTCATCTCCCCAGTCAGATACGTGCTCCTCCAGATCCCGCATCATCTCCACAACCTTGATATTGGCGCCGCCGTGCTTGGGTCCCTTCAGAGAACAGAGTGCAGCCGCCATGACAGAATAGGTATCGGAACCGGAGGATGTAACTACGCGTGTGGTAAACGTGGAATTGTTACCGCCTCCATGCTCCATATGAAGTACCAGTGCAATATCCAGCACCTGTGCCTCCAGCTTGGTGTATTGCTGATCGGGACGCAGCATCTGCAGAATATTCTCTGCGATGGACAGTCCCTCCTGCGGTCTGTGAATGTATAAACTTTCATCCTTCAGATAATGGTTATAGGCATGATAACCGTACACCGCCAGCATGGGGAATACGCTGATGAGCTTCATGCACTGCTCAAGCTGGGTGTGCAGCTCCAGATCATTGATGGTCTCGTCGTAGGATGCCAGGGTCAGCACGCTTCGGGTCAGGGAATTCATCAGATCCCGGCTGGGTGCTTTCATAATGACATCCCGGGTAAAATTTGTTGGAAGCTGCATACACTCCGTCAGCATCCGCTTAAATGCTTTCAGTTGCTCTATTGTGGGCAGTTCCCCGAACAGCAGCAGATATGCCACTTCCTCAAAGCCATACCGTTTTCCCTCAAATCCTCGGATTAAGTCCGTCACTTTATAGCCGCGATACCACAATTGTCCGTCACAGGGAACCTTTTTCCCGTTCTCCTGGCGGAACGCAACAATCTTGGATATATTGGTGATTCCGGTGAGCACACCGGTTCCGTCCATATCCCGCAGCCCCCGTTTGACTCCCAGCTCCTTAAACAGCTCCGCCGGTATCTGATTATTCTTCTCACATATTTTCATCAATTCTTCTGTTTCACGTCCAAAATCACCATACTGGTTCATACGCCGGTCCCCTTTCTTATCGTCTCTGTCTTCCCGCTATATGCCGTTACATCCCTTTCTTCGGAAAAGAGCTTTGCGTTGGCAATTACCTTGCGCACAATACACTTCATGCAGGCCTTTTCATCTTCCGCAACGCCGTAAAACAATTGATTCACGACATCTCTATGGATTTTTTCAAACTCATGTACCACCGGAAGCCCCTCCTCGGTAATATGAATATGAAACTTTCGGTGATCTGCAGCATCCTCCACCAGGCAGATATAGCCCTTCTGCCGCAGATTATCCACAGACTTTGAGATATGTGCCTTGGAAATATGATGTGCCTCAAGGATATCCCGTGCCGTATCCCGCTCCCCTGCATGGGCAATAAAGTACAAAATATCCAGTTCCACCTTCCGCAGCCCATAAGCCTCCATCAGCCTTCCATAGGCATGCTCCATGATTCGTTTGATTTCCTGGCTTAAGGACATAATCTCGTAATCGCTGTACATGGTTCTCTCCATTTAGTTCGTTAGTGAACTTTCTAACAGTATGTTAACGGAATCTGTGATGGCTGTCAATTAATTTTCCATTAAAATTCTGTAAATTTATGCATTTTTTATTAATATCTTAATGCTGCAATCGTACCTTGTCACGGTGATTTCTTCCGCTCTGTCACTGCTTTTTCTCCGTCTGCCCTGTCCCTATGACTTCCCAGAGCACCCGGTACAAAAGCTTCATATCTACCGGCTTCGCCAGATGTCCGTTCATCCCGGCAGCAAGCGCCTCCTCCACATCCTCCTTAAATGCATTGGCAGACAGCGCAAAGATCGGTATCTCTGCCGCCTGCGGATGGCTTAGCCCACGGATTCTCCGTGCCGCCTCACAGCCGTCCATCTCCGGCATCTGCACATCCATAAGAATGGCAGCATAGGTCCCCGGCTTAGAAACTGCAAACTGCTCCAATGCCGCTCTGCCGTTCTCCACATGATCCACCTTAAGGTGCACCGTCTCCAGCAGTTCTATCATAATGTCTGCACTAAGCCGGGTATCCTCCGCAAGAAGTATCCGTTTCCCGGAAAAATCGTACACAGGCATATTTTCTCCGGACTGCTGCACCGCTGACATCCGGCTTTCCACAGACATAATTCTCTCCTCAGTCAACGATCCCGGGAATTTTTTCTTCATTTCCGGCGCTGCCATAACAAAGGGAATGTCCACTACAAATGAGGTTCCCTTTCCCTTTTCCGACTGACACTTGATGGTGCCGCCCATAAGCTCCGCCAGACCGGCGGCAATGGAAAGTCCCAGACCACTTCCTCCATGCTTTCGCGCAGTTCCGGCATCCTCCTGCTCAAAGGGAAGGAACAGCCTTGTCTGCATCTCCTCCGTCATACCTTCCCCGGTGTCTGTCACGATAAACCGGCAGCCTATCGTATTTTTAACGCCCTCCAAAACATAGGTTCCCGAGGTTTTCTCCTGCTCTGCCGTCACCGTGATGGTTCCTCCCTCCGGTGTAAATTTGCAGGCATTGGAAATCAGATTCAAAAGAATCTGTTTCAGCCGCAATTCATCTCCCAGCAGACATTTTTCCCAGATACCGGACACATTCATCTGAAATGTAATCCCTTTTTGCGCACACTGTGACTCATAGACCGCCCGCAGGGAATCCATCAGTTCCTCCAGATTAAATTCCTTTTGGGAAAGCTTTATTTTATCGGCTTCGATTGCCGACATATCCAACACATCGTTCACAAGATTAAGCAGAATCCCGGAGGCAGTCTTCATCTCATCCAGGCACTCCTCCACCTTTTCCGGTTCATTCTTATTAAGCCTTGCCAGCTCATTCAGCCCTACAATGGCATTCATGGGCGTGCGCAGTTCATGGCTCATCTGCGCCAGAAACCGGCTCTTTGCCTGACTGGCGCTGTCTGCCTGTGCAACCGCCTCCGCCAAGAGAACATTTTTTTCCCGCAGCTGGCGCATCGTCCGTCTGCGCATCAGAATATAGGCAAGAGCCGTCCCCGCCACCAGCGTCAGCAGGAAAAGAATCGTAAAGAAGAAATACCGGAATTTGTATAGCACATCCCCAAGGGTCATGTCATATTCGGTGCTTATGGTGTGCCGGATGGTCATCTGTGCAATCTCCTGGTCCGTTATGCTGGAAATACACTTATTCAAAATACTGGTGCGAATGCGGTTTTCTTCTGTGTTCAGTCCCACGATTCCTGAGGTTTCCTGCATAAACACCGCAGAGACGATTGTAAGTTTATCGTAATGGGGATTTCCCAACCTTGCCTCTAAAACCCTCACATTCTGCGCAGCAAAATCCGCTTCTCCATCCAGTACCAGTTGCAGGCACTCTGCCAGGGTATTACAGGTAATTACCGTAAACTGCGGATAATTATCCTGAATGTAGCTCTGCAAAGCCGCATAGCTTGCCGGCACCGCAAGCCGGTACTGCCTGTCCTTGTCTTCCAGACCATACTCCTCCCCACGGCGACATACCAGAGCCACATCATCCGACAGAAAGGAGGCGGATAAGATATACTGTTCCTGCTTAAACTGCGGATTCTCTGTCATGATACCTGCTATCATGGAATCCGGATGCTCCTCCATATAATTCACTGCCCGCATTCCCACCGGCATCATTACAAATTCAAAGTCCAGCCCGCTCCGCTCCTCGAGAAGCCTCATGATATCCACCGTGATTCCCTGAACTTCCCCGTTTTCATCCACGTAGGACAACGGCTCCCGTCCGGGAATAAACGCCACAGTTACCGTACCTGCTTCCTCGATATACTCCGCTTCCTCTCTGGTAAAGGCAACATTGCTTGCCTCCGCCACGGTCACATAGAATTTCTGATACAGCTTGGACTGAAAAGAAGGATCCACCGCCGCAATCTCCCCCAGTGCATCGTTTAATTCCTCCATCAGTTCCCCGTTTTCTTTCCCGGTCACGAAATAAAACGGACTTTCTCCATACTGGCACACAATATGGTAATCCGTTCTGGGCGCAAGACTTCCCAAAGCCACACCGTCCACACTGCCGGCATCGAGCGCCGCAAAGCACTCCTTCTCCGATGCAAACGGACACTCCTGATAGGAAAATCCCTTTTCCGCGGCATATTCCCGCAGGCTTTTCTGGTGATAATCATTCTGCGGCACCGCAATCTTCATCCCGTCAAAACTTGAAAAATCATTATAATAATAGCGTTCGTCTTCGTTTTTTACATAAAGTACTTCCGGCTCCGTTCCGATGGCATAATCGGAAAACAGATATTGCTCCTCCCGCTCTGTCGTCCGCTGTGCCTGACAATAGAAATCAACGCTTCCGTCCCTGACGTTTGCAAGCAGCTCCTCTTCGGTTCCGTAAACATACTCATACTCCCAGCCGGTATACCTGGAAATCTCCTCCAGATAATCTGCTCCATATCCCTCAAAGAAGCCATCCTTTTTCTCAAAGAGAAACCCTTCATAATCCGTGTAGCCAATCCGGATTTTCCGGCTTTCCTGCGCCGCATTTACGGTGCAAAGCAATCCTTCCATCGCAAAAATTCCGACAAAAAGAAGCAGGCCAGTCACTGCCAGAGCCAGATATCTGCATTTTCCCCAAAATAATTCCCTTCTCATTTCATACCGCCTTTCCAGGAAGTTCCATGTAATTCCTCCACAAAATCCAGCACAAATTTCTGTCCGTCCACGCCCACCGATTCGTCAAACTCCTCCCCGTTTACAATGGAGTTCGACAAAATACGGATTCCAAGGAAGGGTATTCCATAAGAATAGCAAAGCTGTGCCGCAGCAGCAGTTTCCATATCCTCCACTGCCGTATGGTAGCGTTCCCGAAGCAGGGCAATTCGGTCAAGCTGGTTATTCCATTCATCCGCCGAGCCAATGACACCGCGGCATGCCCTGCTGTCCGTTCCTTCCCGTACCCAGTCCCGCGCCGTCACCCGTTCTGCCGCAGCAAGCAGTTCCTCGTCACAGGGAAACTCCCGTACCTTCCGGGTGCACTGTTTTCTGCCGTCAAAAATCTCCAGAGGCAATGCTTCAAAACCCGCCGCATCAATTCCTGCCCCCTCCGGTAAAAAAACATAGCTTGCAGCCCCCATGGGGACCACCTTCTCTCCCAGCACGATATCCCCCCGGTGAAATGCTTTGTCGTGCCCGCCGCCAATTCCAAAATTAATGACCGCCACAGGCTTAAAATGCACCAGCGCAAGGCTTGTCGCTGCCGCCGCATTTACCATCCCCTGATAGGTGCGGGAAAGAATCACCGGTTCCCGGTATGTCCCGAGATAACCCGTGTAAAACTTCCAGTTTCCAAGCCCAATGCACTCCCGCTCCTCCATACGCCCAATCAGATACTCCGTTTCCGTATCCATCGCACCCTGAAGCAGCAATGCCGGCTGTGTTACAAAATCATATGTTGTCATATTATTATCCTCACGCTCCGTCAATGCCTATTCTTTTACTATACGTCGCAGTGCTCTCCTCTGTCAAGCACCCGGCAGCCCGACCCAGCTCCGAAAGGTAAATTCTGTTTTATACCTGCCAATTTTATAAAATGTGTGT
>JBJEJC010000140.1:0-7836 GCA_051877675.1 Roseburia sp.
GGATTGAGGGCTATGAGGCAGGTAACAAATATGAATGGTGTATTGCATGGAAGGAAACGGATGAACCGCTGGGAAGTCTCGGTGTGGTGCATATCGATGAGAAAACGGAGGCCATGGAGGTAGGCTACTGCATCAGCCGGGCGTACTGGAACCAGGGAATCACATCCGAGGCGTTGGCTGCCGTGCTCCGGTTCCTTTTTACAGAGGTGGGCGTAAATCGTGTGTATGCGCGTCATGATATTCGGAACCCCCATTCCGGTATGGTGATGGAACACTGCGGAATGCGCAGAGAGGGAGTTTTAAGACAGGCAATCTACAGCTCCTCCGGCGTGGGTGACTGTGTCGTGTATGGGTTATTAAAGAAAGATTTAATAAATTACTCGCGGCTTACGGAAAACGGAGCCTGGAATTTCCCGGAGACAGATACAGCGGAGCGGGAAACGGGTATGAAGCAGGAAGAAACTGTTTCGTCAGCAGAAGACCTTGGCACGTCAGTGAAAACAGAAGCTTCCGGGACAGCGGCATATGCGCCGAAAAATGTGATTTCCGATGAGACCATTGAATATGTGGGAATCCTTGCCAAGCTGGAATTAAGCGAGGAGGAGAAGGAACAGGCGAAGAAGGATATGGGAGCCATGCTGGACTATATCGACAAATTGAACGAGCTGGATACCACGGGGGTAGAACCCATGTCGCATGTATTCCCGGTCAACAATGTATTCCGGGAGGATGTGGTGACGAACGGGGACGGAAGCGAGGATACACTGGCAAATGCCCCGCTTAAGAAGGATGGTGGCTTTAAGGTGCCCAAAACCATCGGTTAGCGTAAGGAGGACAGCATGAATTTAATGGATTTGACTGCCGTAGAACTCGGCAGAAGGATAAAAGCAAGAGAAGTTTCTGTTGCGGAGGCGGTAACGGCGGCGTTAGATGCCACAGCACGGAAGGAGGAAGCGGTACACAGCTTTGTGACAGTGGATCGCGAGGGCGCTATGAAGAGCGCCGAAACAGTACAGCGGGGAATCGATGACGGAAGTCTCGCCGGTCCTCTGGCGGGGGTTCCCGTTGCCATTAAGGATAACATGTGTACAAAGGGGCTGCTTACCACCTGCTCCTCTAAGATTCTTTACAACTTTATTCCCACCTATACGGCGGAAGCAGTGCAAAACCTGGAAAAAGCGGGGGCAGTGATTATTGGAAAGACGAATATGGACGAATTTGCCATGGGAAGTACCACGGAGACCTCTGCATTTGGTGTGACCAGGAATCCATGGAACACAGAGCATGTGCCGGGAGGGTCCTCCGGTGGTTCCTGTGCGGCGGTGGCAGCAGGGGAATGCTCCTATGCCCTTGGCTCCGATACGGGAGGTTCCATTCGCCAGCCCAGCTCCTTCTGCGGTGTGACCGGAATTAAGCCCACCTATGGTACAGTGTCCCGTTACGGGCTGATTGCTTATGGTTCCTCTCTGGATCAGATTGGACCGGTGGCAAAGGATGTTACCGATTGCGCTACGATTCTGGAAGCAATTGCCTCCTATGATACAAAGGATTCTACGTCGGTAAAACGTGAGGACTTGAATTTCACAGATGCCCTGGTGGATGATGTGAAGGGGCTTAGAATCGGTATCCCTAAAGACTATTTTGGCGAGGGACTTGATCCGGAGGTAAAGGCGGCAGTGCTGGCGGCAGCACAGACCTTAAAGGACAAGGGTGCCATTGTGGAGGAATTTGATCTCGGGCTTGTGGAATATGCCATCCCGGCATATTACACCATCGCGGATGCGGAGGCAAGCTCTAATCTGGCTCGTTTTGACGGTGTGAAGTATGGTTACCGCACAGCCGAGTATGACGGACTTCACAATATGTATAAGAAATCCCGTTCTGAGGGCTTTGGACCGGAAGTAAAGCGCCGTATCATGCTGGGCTCCTTCGTGCTAAGCTCCGGCTATTACGATGCGTACTATCTGAAAGCTCTGCGCACGAAAGCACTTATTAAAAATGAATTTAATAAAGCATTCGAGAAATATGACGTGATTTTAGGACCGGCGGCACCCACAACAGCGCCGAAGCTGGGGGCGTCCTTAAGCGATCCGATTAAGATGTATCTGGGGGATATTTACACGATTTCCGTGAATCTGGCAGGCTTGCCGGGAATCACGGTTCCCTGCGGAAAGGACAGAAGCGGTCTCCCCATCGGCTTGCAGCTCATCGGAGACTGTTTTATGGAAAAGAATATCATCCGGGCGGCCTATGCGTTTGAATGTACCAGAAGCTACGAATACAGCCCGCTGGCACGGCAATAGAGGGAGGTGAAAAGAAAATGAGCAAAACATATGAGACAGTCATCGGACTGGAGGTTCACGTAGAACTGGCAACCAAAACCAAGATTTTCTGCGGCTGTTCTACGGAATTTGGAGGAAAACCAAACAGCCACACCTGCCCGGTCTGTACCGGAATGCCAGGCTCCCTTCCGGTTTTAAATAAGAAGGTGCTGGAATATGCCATGGCGGTGGGGCTTGCCACCAACTGCAAGATTACACAGTACTGCAAATTTGACCGGAAAAATTATTTTTATCCGGATAATCCGCAGAACTATCAGATTTCCCAGTTGTATCTGCCCATCTGCCGGGATGGCGGTGTGGAGATTGAGACGGAGGCCGGAAAGAAGGTTGTCGGTATCCATGAGATTCATATGGAGGAGGATGCCGGAAAGCTGGTGCATGACGAGTGGGAGGACGTTTCCATCGTGGACTATAACCGTTCCGGCGTGCCCTTAATCGAGATTGTGTCGGAGCCGGATATGCGTTCGGCAGAGGAGGTCATTGCGTATCTGGAAAAGCTGCGGCTGATTATCCAGTATCTGGGCGCTTCCGACTGCAAGCTGAATGAAGGCTCCATGCGTGCTGATGTAAACCTTTCCGTAAGGGAAGCGGGAGCAGCGGAGTTCGGAACCCGTACGGAGATGAAGAACCTGAACTCCTTTAAGGCAATCGCCAGAGCCATTGACGGGGAGCGTGCCCGCCAGATTGAGCTTCTGGAGGAGGGAAAAAAGGTTGTGCAGGAGACCAGACGGTGGGATGACAACAAGGAGACCTCCCACGCCATGCGTTCCAAAGAGGATGCCCAGGATTACCGGTACTTCCCGGAGCCGGATCTGGTGCCTATTGTGATAAGCGATGCCTGGATTGAGGAAATTAAGGCGCGCCAGCCGGAACTTCGTACAGAGAAGCTTGCCCGTTATCAGAGCGAGTTCGGGCTTCCGAAATACGATGCGGAGATTATTACCGGGGACAAGAAATTTGCAGATTTGTTTGAGGCGACCACGGCCCTCTGCGGCAAGCCCAAGAAGGTGTCCAACTGGATTATGGTGGAGACCATCCGCCTGCTAAAGGAAAATGAGATGGACCCCGATGAAATCACATTTTCTCCGGCAAATCTGGCAAAACTCATTGATCTGGCAGATTCGGGAGCAATTACCAGCACCGTGGCTAAGGAAGTATTTGAACTGGTATTTAAAGAGGATATTGACCCGGAGAAATATGTGGAGGAGAAGGGCTTAAAGACTGTAAGCGATGAAGGCGAGCTGCGCACGGTAGTGGAGCAGGTAATCCGTGACAATCCCCAGTCCGTATCCGATTATCGGAATGGCAAGGAGAAGGCAATCGGCTTTTTGGTGGGTCAGACCATGAAAGCGATGAAGGGAAAAGCAAATCCGGGCATGGTGACGCAGCTGCTGAAGGAATTATTATAGGATAGAAATCAGAAAACGGAGAGAAGTAATGCAGAATTTTGTACAATATGCCCCCACAGAAGTAATCTTTGGAGAGGAAACCGAGCGGGAAGCGGGCAATCAGGTAAGAAAATGGGGCGGAAGCCGTGTCCTTCTGGTGTACGGCGGAGGCAGCGTGAAGAAAAGCGGCCTGCTCGACCGCGTGAAACAGTCCTTAAAGGAGGCTGGAGTCTGCTTTGAGGAGTTCGGCGGCGCAAAGCCGAATCCCACCATGGCGCATGCCGTGGAGGGGGTGGAGCGCGCAAAGCGTATGCAGGCGGATTTTATCCTTGCTGTGGGCGGTGGAAGCACCATTGATACCGCTAAGGCAATTGCCCACGGTGCCGCAAATCCGGAATACTCTCTGGAGGATATCTGGACCAGAAAGGTGCCGTTGGAAAAATCCCTGCCTCACGGTGCTGTGCTGACGATTCCGGCGGCGGGCAGCGAGATGAGCGATTCTGCCGTGCTTACTAACGAAGAAAAGGGAACCAAGGGCGGCATTAATACGCCGTTTAACCGCTGCAAATTTGCAATCATGAATCCCAGACTGGCATTTACTCTGCCGAAATACCAGCTCGCATGCGGCATCACGGATATCATGATGCACACCATGGAGCGCTACTTTATCCCGGGGATTACCTGTGATATGACAGATGAGCTGGCGGAGGGACTTTTACGCACCGTGATTCATCACGGACCGGTTGTGTTGGAGCAGCCGGATAACTATGACTCTATGGCTGAGATTATGTGGTGCGGCAGTCTGTCCCATAACAATCTCACCGAATGCGGCAGGGGAAAGGATTTCTCTGTACATAAGCTGGGGCATGCGTTGAGTGCCGTGTTTGATGTGGCACATGGTGCCAGCCTTGCCGCAGTCTGGGGAGCCTGGGCAGAGTATCTGTATGAGGAGGCCGGAGCCACAGAACGTTTTGCCCGGTTTGCCCGCCGGGTATGGGGCATTGTACAGCCGGAGGATGCGGCGTGTGCCAGAGAGGGCATCCTTCGCACCGTTGCTTTTTTTAGGGAACTCGGTATGCCCACGTCCCTAAAAGAACTGGGAGTTTCCTATGACGATGCCGTGCTGGAAGAACTGGCGCAAAAGGCGACCATGGGGGATTCCGTGAAGCTTTCCCGGATTCGTCCACTGGGAGCACCGGAGGTAAAAGAGATATACAGACGGGCGGTGGGAGAATGAGTAAGGTTTTATGTTCCACCGGAGCTTTGATTGGCAGACCAAACGGACGTGACCACAAGCTGCTGAAAAAGCTTTCCTCCCAACTTTCCTGTGACGGTTTTGAATTTATGATGTATGATAGCTGGTATGAAAAGGCAGAGGAAGTTGTGGTGGATCTTAAGGAAATGCAACTGAACATTCCCGTGATGCATTGTGAGAAGCATATCGGGGAAGCAATCAGCCGGAATGCGGATGGTTCCATGGAGGAGGCATTCCGGCACTTTGCGTTGAATTGTGAAATCGCGGTACAGCTTGGCGCAGAGAAACTGGTGGTGCATCTCTGGGACGGACTCACCTCGGATCAGAATTTTCATAATAATCTTGTGGCATATCAGGAGTTGTATTCCATAGCTTCAGATTATAATATTGATCTTCTGGTGGAAAATGTGGTGTGCAATCGGGAGGACCCCATGAAGCACTGGTGTGAACTGGCGGAACGGTATCCGAAAATTCACTTTGTCTTTGATACCAAAATGGCAGCGTTTCATCAGCAGCTGGAGCTGCTTTACCAGGAGAAATACCGCTGGCTCTGGGAGGAGGATCATATCCGCCACTATCATGTCAATGATTACGCCGGAGGCTATCTGGACTGGAGCCGGTTGAAAACTTTGCCGATTGGAGCCGGTCATGTGGATTTTGAACGCTTTTTCTCATTTCTGCAAAAGATTGGTTACGATGGAACAATGACGGTGGAGGCGACTGCCTTTCAGGCGGATGGCTCGGTGGATGTGGAGATGCTTAACCGGTGCTTTACGGTGATAGGAGAGCAGATGAATCAATAAAATTATGGCTTTGGACTGCCACTATGAAGCAATTGCGGGGTGTTTTGGGGGAGGACATGTAACAATGGATATTGCAGTATTATCGGACATTCATGGCAATCACATTGCATTGGAGGCCTGTATTGCCTATGTAAGAGAACGGGGCATACAGACCTTTCTCTTTCTTGGGGATTATGTGGGGGAACTGGCATATCCTCAGGAGACGCTTAAGCTTTTATATGAGCTTAGGGAGCAGTGCGAATGTTATTTTGTACGTGGAAACAAAGAAGAATACCAGCTTGACTACAGGAAAAGCGGGGCGACGGGCTGGAAGGAGCAGGATTCCACCACAGGGTCTCTTTTGTACGATTACCGGAATCTGACAACTGCAGACCTGGATTTTTTTGCGCAGATGCCCATTGCAAGGAAGGTCTGTCTGCCGGGGCTGCCAGCCCTTACAATCTGCCATGGCTCTCCGCTTAAGGTGAACCAGAAGCTGTTGCCGGAGGATGAGGCAACCTGCCGGATTATGGAGAACAGCGAGACCGACTGGATTCTCTGCGGTCACACCCACATGCAGAAAAAAATCTGCCATGGCGGGAAAACGGTTCTGGATGCAGGTTCGGTGGGAATTCCCTTTGGCACGGAGGGAAAGGCACAGTTTCTGATTCTGCATGGAACGGAAGAGGGGATTCGTGAGGAAGTGGTGAACCTTGTCTATGATGTTGAGAAAGCGATTGAGGAGCTTCATACGGCGCGGCTTGACTGGTATGCGCCTTATTGGTGTGAGGTGACAAAGCGGGTACTGCGGGACGGAAAAACTCACCATGGAGGTGTTCTGGCACGCGCGATGGAACTGTGTGAGGAAGCAGAAGGCTCCTGTGTCTGGCCGGATGTGCCGGAGCAGTACTGGAAACAGGCAGTGGAGGAACTGGGAGAGGTTTAAAGAGGAGAATAGCAAGATAGGAGATTGACAACATGGATTTAAATATAAATGAAAGATTTGAGTATTGGAGCAACAAATTGCGAATTACTCCACAATGGGATGTAGAACTAGAACTGGTTGAAAATCCGGAGTGGCATAAAACCGGTGATTTCAAAATTGATCCGACGGATAGAAAAGCTGTATTGATGTTAAATGTGGCCAATCCAAAACAGGAAAACTTGGAGGAGGTTATTGTACATGAACTGATGCATATCAAAATGTACCCATTGGATCAGGTGTGCGAATCGTTGATTACTTCCAATTTTGAAGAAGGGACAGCAGGCTGGAATTTGGCTTATCGGGAGTTCTTTGAAAACCTGGAAATTACTGTTGAGGAATTGACAAAATGCTTTTTGTTTGAATTTGGAGAGAACAAAGAGCTTTCTTTTGGCAGATGCAAAAATCAGAAGAGCTTTGATGAATTATATAATGGTTTGCAGAAAATTGAGTAGCTGATTTGTAGAAAAGAAAAATATTTATGGAGGGAATAATATGGCAAGTGAATACTATAAACCATGTAAAGAATTAGAAATTTGTGAAGAACTTATAGAGAAATATTGGCATTCTAAGCAATTTGATAAATGTTTTGAAGGACATCTTCCTTTGGCTGAAAAAGGATATCCATTAGCAGAATGCCAAATTGGTTATTTCTATTATGACGGTCTCGGTGTTGAAAAGAACTTGGAAAAAGCGTTATATTGGACTCGTCGTGCGGCAGAACATGGCGATAGAGATGGACAATTCAATTTAGCATGGTTCTATGAAGAAGCTATTGGCACTGATCAAGATTTAGAACAAGCAAAATATTGGTATCGCCAAGCCGCGTTACAGAATCATGACTTAGCCATTAAAAAATGCGCAGAAATAGGAATTGAGCTATAGAAAGCCCAATTTGATGATCTACTTGGTGCAGCTAAATATCAAGATTTACATCTAAATCCACGGATTTATGTTTATTATATGTAGTTCATGGCTTGGATCCAGCCGCTGGGAAGTGAAGCTTACATATAAGCTTATTTTTTTCTCATAACTTATATGTAATTCAAAACTGGAAAACGCCCCTTGAAAGGGAAAACTTACATAT
>JBJEJC010000141.1:0-37188 GCA_051877675.1 Roseburia sp.
CACTCCGACATCTCCTGCACGGTGCCGCTTCCCAGATTTCCGTTCACATAGGTCTTGCACCCAAGCTGGCGGCACAGCTCCATGTATTCATGGGTTCCAAAGCTGTTGTCCTCCACAACGCCGCCCCAGTGTGTGTTGATCATTTTCTTTCTGCTCTCCTTCGGCCCGATGCCGTCCTTCCAGTGGTATTCATCCGCAAAACAGCCTCCCGGCCAGCGCAGCACGGGTATCTTAAGCTCCTTTAACGCCTCCACCACATCCGTGCGCATACCGTTCACGTTGGGGATTTTTGAATGCTCCCCCACATAAATGCCCTCATAAATGCATCTTCCCAGGTGCTCGGAGAAATGCCCGTAAATCTCCGGATTGATTTTTCCCTGTTTTTTTTCCTCATTAACAATCAGTTTCGCCATAGCCTGCCCCCATTCTTTCGCTAATCCTCATAGGAAAATACCGGTCTTCCCGCCTCATCCCATCTGATTTTCATCAGCATGGCATGACGGTTCGGATTATAGAGCGGATCTCCCTCAATCACAGATTCTTTTCTTGCATGATAAACCATAATATCGTTTCCGTCCTCGTCTGTCGTAAACGAATTATGTCCCGGTCCGTAAAGCTCACGTGTCTCGTCTGTTTTCAGCACCGGATAGCGCTCCTTCTTCCAGGACAGCGGGTCCAGAAGATCCGCATTTTCATCCGCTGTCAGCATACCGACACAGTAGGCAACCCCTGTCTCGCTGGCAGAGTAGGTGAGGAACAGCTTCCCGTCGTGCCGGATAACACCCGGTCCCTCATTGACCCAGAAGCCCACGCGCTCCCAGTCATAATCCGGTGTGGTCAAAAGCACCTGCACGGTCTTTAAGGTGTAGCCGTTTTCCATCTTTGCGATATAAAGGTTGGAAATCTGTTTGCCGACTCCCACCTTCTCCGCCCAGACATAATACCATTCGCCTTTATTCTCAAATACCGTGGCATCCAAAGAAAACGCCTCAAAGGAAAATTCATCCTCCGGTGCCCGTTTCATCTTTCCTTTCTCAATCCAGGGATCACTGTAGGGATCTTCGCCCTGGCATTCCAGTACATAGGGGCGGATTTTCCAGATATCCTCCTCCTCGCCTCCCGCAAAATAAATATACCATTTTCCAAAAAGGAAATGGATCTCCGGTGCCCAGATATGCTTGCTCATTGGGCCGGACACGTGCTTTGTCCAGATTACCTTTTCCTCTGCTTTTGCCAGCTCTGCCAGAGATTTTGCACGTCTTAGTATGATGCAGTCATAGTCCGGAACAGAAGCGGTAAAATAGTACCAGCCGTCGGTGTGACGGTATACGTAGGGGTCCGCCCTCTGTATAATCCACGGTTCGTTATATTTTAGTGTATTGTTCATCCTCATTTTCCTCCCTGAAAATTAATATGTTTTACGTTTTCTGTACTTTTTGACTGCCAGCACCACATAAATGATTCCTGCAAGAACTCCGCATATTCCGGAAACGATCAGCATCCATTTGATGTTAAACTTGATATAGCTTAAGGTGACAAAGCTTATAATCAAAAGCATCAGAATCACCCATCCAAATGCCAACGCCATCGTAATCACGCAGAATATGATTTCCTTCACCAGATCCAAACCGGAGAAAGGTGCCTGATAGCCTCCATGTAAAAGTTCCTCTGTTGTTGGTTTTCTTCGTTTTGCCATAATCGCTCACTCTCTATTCGATACTTTTGCTTCCCCATATTGTAATCTGGGAATTCTCTCCCAGTGCCGTAAACACTTCCGTCTCAATGCTTGTATTATCAACCTTCATGGAAAGCGCCACTCCACTGTATACCTCACCGTCAAACTCCAGCCTGATATAGGACGTGCCATCCTCCACAGACCAGCTTCCTTCGTAATCTCCGGTAATGGTTCCGTCTGCATTCAGAGTAATAAACTCCGGTTTGTTTGTGTCCAGATTTGCATAATCCACATCCATCCGGTGAATAATCAGGTCGTAATCCCCCACAACGTCTGCGGTGTCAACAGAATTCTCCAATTTTTCACCATTTGTCAGATACGGTGCAGCGACAAGCCACCCATCTTCATTCAAAAATAACTGGTGTACCTTTACATAGTGACCTTCCGTCCCATCCGTTGTCCTGGTATGGAAAACGATATATGCCCTTCCGTCATCGTCTACAAATGCCGAGTTGTGTCCCTGCGCCACCTGCCCCACCTTCATGGTTCTCCATTTGTACCCGCCGAACAGCCGGATTCCGACAGATGTATTATAATTAAACTGATAGGTATCATAGTAAGGAGTATTGCCAAGTTCATCCACATACTCCCCGTCCGGTGTCTCGGAACGGAATACCCGGATATTGTAGCCGCCTGCCGCCTCCAGATTTCCGTAAGAAATAAACAGGAAATAGTAATCTCCGATTTTCTGGATGTAGGAGGCCTCTCCGGATACATAGGCGCCGCCCGCAATTTTCTTTCCAAAATAGGCATCGGAGTGGATATCGGTCTCATAGCTTACATTGTAATCACGAAGCCCGGTAGACTCGTCAAGCTCCAGCATAAAAATACCGCCGGACCAGGAGCCGTATGACATCCACAGATTTCCGTCCGAATCGTAAAATACGCACGGGTCAATGCAGTTGGGATACATATCTCCCCATTTCTTATTCTTCACACCATTGGTAACATACCGCTCGGGAATGGTATCCTCGGAAAGCACGACAGGCGCATCCGTCTGTGCATAGGTATCCTCGTCAAAGCCGCCATAGACAATGGTTCCCGCATAATCATACGGTCCATCCACCGCATCCGAAGTCAGCAGCACAATATTAGACTTCCAGTCATCGCCATTTGCGCTTAAATACATACAGTACTTTTCCATCACGGGATTGTAGATAATATCCGGTGCCCAGAGATAGCCATTCCAGCTTCCCGAAGTCTCATCCTTGTTCCATGCCCGAATCTGCTGTTTTACCTCGTCTGTAAAGGTTGCCTGGAAGGTGGCATCCACGCTGGTCCAGTCGTGCAGATCCTGTGAGGTTCCGCTCGCAAGGAAGCTTCCGAATACATAATAGGTTCCGTCGCTGTCCTTAAAAATGGAAGGATCATGGCAGCATATTTTTTCTGCAATATCACGGTCCGCAGAGGCTACAGAGATTACAGGCTGAATCATGGAAAGCTCCACCGTCGCACGAACCATCACATCTTCCCCTGCATAGGTGAACTGGACATACGGGCGAATTGTTACCTTCTCATAATCCGCTTCTGCCGCCTGCAGCGTCAAACTGTCTCCCAAAAGCGCTGCCGTCCCCATTGCGGTGACAAGAAGCATGACGGTAAGGTTTTTTCCGCCCTTCTTTCCCTTCTTTCCAACCACCAGCAGCACGGCAATCACAAGAATGAGCAGCGCTGCAATCACTCCAATCACAATTCCCAGTCTCACGTTGCCCGCCGTATTTGCTTCTGCTCCGGCATTTCCGGTTTCTGCATCAGAACCGGTTTCGTCGATAACCGCCGGAAAGGAGGTTCCTTCCTCCACATCCTCACCAATCAGGGTTCCGGAAAAGGAATAGCTCTCTCCTGCCGCAAGCTGCGGGATTTCCGTGGGAAGCGTATCTTCCCCGGCAGCCTTTAACCCCGAATTGGTATACTTGATATTTGTTGCGGTACTGGTCCAGCCGGTACGGTTATTTTCAATGGTAAAGGTGAATGTAACTTCTTCTCCGAACTCATATTCACTTTTGTCCGTTGTAAGTGTGACGGATACCTTCTCCTCCGTCGCCGTATAATCAAGTCCTTCCGCCTTCACCGGCGATACGGCTGTCCCTGCAAGCCCCCAAATGGTAAGCATAAGCGCAATACGTTTTCTGATTGTCTTTTTCATGTAAGTTTCCTTTCTTATGAGCGAATGGGTTTCCTTTTACTCTTCCTGGAGCTTATTATTTCACACAACGCTCCCTCCGCATTTTATGTGAAATAATAAGCCCCAGGATGCCAGGAATCTGCATCCCGGGGCAAAATCTTACGCTGCTGGATTATTCTACAGAAAGGATCTCGATGTAGCACTCTTCACAGGTAAAGAAGAAGTAGCACGGGTCCTCAGCCGTCATAACATTGCTTGTTACAACAGACTGGTTTGTGTAGTTGTTTCCATTGCGGTCTTCGACTGCAGCATCGATTGTAATTACGTTTCCGTTACGTGAAATCGTAAGAGTAACCTTTGCAGCCTTCATTCCATCCAGCCATGCAGCCCAGTCGCCGTCCATCCAGCTTCCGGAGTACTCGAATGTTGCGTCATCCCAGCCAAAAGCATCTGCACGGACAACCGCGTACTCTACATGATTGTCAGAAATCGTGTTCGGATCTGTAGTTCCATCGAAGTACTCATTGATAAAGCCTACAACATAGTTATCCCAGTTATTCACACCGTCAGAGTAGTTGTTTAATACAACGGTCTTTGTTGCGCCGTCTGCAAGCTCATAAGCCTCAGACCACTGTGTCCACCATGCATTGGTGTAATCGGTATTACCAAGGGTTGCAATTGCATTCGGATCCGGATTGATTACAACCGCATCCTTGATGCTTAATACTTCTACATAGGAAGCCTCGTTGGTGAACAGGAAGTAGCAGGGTGCATCTGCAGTCAGTGTGGTGTGAAGTACCGCAGTTGCAGTGTTGCTGGTTCCATTGTAATCTACGAAATCGTAGTTGATGGTAAGGTCACTTCCGGAACGGTTAATGGTCATGGTAACATCAGCGTCAACCATTACGGAATTCTTCCAGGTATCCCAGTTGCCCCAGTTCCAGCTATATTCGCTGGTTTCTTCGTTGAAGCCCTCACCGCCCCAGCTAAAGAGATCTGCACGGGTAACTGCATACTCATAATGTGCATCGGTTGCCACGGAGTTCGGATCTACGTGTGCCTCAGAGTATTCATTGGTAAATACGGTTACAAAGTTATCCCATGAGTTCACACCATCAGAGTAGTTCTTTAAGGTGATCTCTTTGGTCTCGCCATCAGCGATTGCAATTGCCTCTGTCCAGTCGGTCCAGAAACCGGCGGTCAGATCGGTAGAACCAAGGGTGTAAAGCGGGTTCTCGCTGGCTACCACTTCTACGGTACGCTCCGGCTCCTCATATGCAACAGTCGTATCACCCATCTCATAGAGTGTAAGTGCCTGACCGGCAGTCAGTGCCTGATCGAAGATGTAAAGCTCGTCGAAAGCGCCCTTAAATACGGAATCCCAGTAGTTGACACCAATCAGGAAATCAAAGTTATCGGAAGCTTCCATACAGCCATTAACCACATTGATCGGAACAAGGTTTCCGTCGGAATCTGTCTTGGTAAGCTCCTCACCGTTGACATACAGATTTGCAACAAGCATGGTTCCGTCAGCACTTACGTTGTTGGCATCCACAACAAGTGTGATGTTCACCCACTCTTTTAAATGCTGATTGTCACTGTCCGGAGCCCAGTTCGGCCACAGACCGTCATCTAACTGATCGTATGCCCAGATACACGGAAATACAGCCGCGCCGTCAGCGCCCCACTCTGCTCTTGTAATATTTAAGTAATGCTGTCCTCCGGTCGCATCACCATGTACGTCCGGGCCAAACTGTACCGTCGGCATATAGTTTGCAAATCTGGTCGCATAAATCCAGAAGGAAACGGTATAGGTATCGCCAACACCATTGACATCGGTCAGCTTATAACCGGTCACACCATCGGTGTAAATTGCGTCTCCCTTAACACCGGGGATATAAGTCTTATCCTTCTCTGTCGCAGAGAGGATCGGATCGCCGGCAGTATCCTGTGCCGTCGGCTGAATGCTGTCACTGTCATCTGCCGCATCAAAAGAATAATAGTAGACAGGAGTCGGAATTTCCTCACCTGTTACCGCAGCCGCCTCTGTCTCAGGCTCACTTGCAGCCTCCGTGCTCTGGGCACCTGCATCCTCTGCTTCTGTTCCAACCCCATTTGCGTCGTTACTTGTACCTGCCGTCTTGTTTCCACAGCCAACAAGCATGGTTGCTGTCATTGCTACGGTCAGGAGTACGCTGATAACCTTCTTCTTCATACAATTCTCCTTTTCTTTTATGCCGGGCAGCCTATGCTGCCCGGAAACTTTATCAATAACAGGATTTTCTCCTGTCTGATTACTACTTTGCAAAGGAATCCACTACTTCCTGATACTTTGCAATCTCCTCATCGGAAAGTACATTGTAGCCGGACGGTCCAAAGTAAGAAAGCATTGCCTCTGCATGGTAATAGTTTGCCTGCTCTGTTGCTTCCGCCGCATAATCAGCTGCCTTTGCAGAACCGTTATCCACAAGATCATGAATACCGATGCTGTTGAAATACTGGTCACAGAAGTTCCAGTATCCGGCAATGCTGTACCAGCCGTACGGTACCGGTCTTGTAATGGAATCAAAATAATCATCCCAGTACTGTGCATGCTCCTCATCAGTCGGGAACAATGCGCGGTATCTGCTCCATACGCCCTCATCTAATGTAATCGGAACCGGCATATTGGAGTTCTTAAGCGGTACACCGGATGCATTGGTAATGCTCTCATCCTCATAGATGTCCATACGTGCATTCCATCCGTCTACACCCCAGCCCATGAATTTAAGAAGCAGATAAGCCTCATACGGATGCTGGCAGGAAGTAGATACACCGCCCATATACATATTGGCAATGACATTATGCTCTTTCTCATCTACAACGTTCGGTGTTACATAAGGTACGATATCCAATCCGTAGGTTTCCTGATATCCGTCGGTGCCCCAAAGGTTCATATAGGACCAGAAGCCCTCGGAGAATACCGCCACATGTCCTGTGGAACCAAACCATGTGCTCCAGTCACCGGACCAGTCTTCCATTGCCTGGGTATCCTGCTGGGGAGCTACATATCCGGCAAGTTTCAGGTCTGAAAACTCCTGCTCACCGATTGCCCAGTAAGACAAGTCGAAATCATTTCCGTCAAATCCGAACTCACCCTTGATTGCACGCTCTGCGGTTGCACATGCTGCAATACCATAGAGAGAATCCAGACGGTTGTAATATCCAAGTCCAAAATACTTCATTCCGGTACGGTCATCTACGGTTGCATCCTTGATGAGCTGGATCATTTCATCCCAGGTCCAGTCGGTACGCGGCATCTGAAGGTTTAACTTCTCAATGACGTTCTTGTCAATGAAAACCGCACTTGGCTGGAAATACGTAGGCATTGCAAAACGCACGGAGGTATCGAATTTACCAATACCGTACTCCTCGATGGTTGCCATTAGCTTTTCAGTCTCCGGATCGTTCGCCACATAGTCCGTAATATCTGCCCAATACATATTTGCAAGGGCTGTATCGGAATCGGTACCGGAGAACACATCCGGGAAGGTTCCTGCTGCAGCCGCTGCAGACAAATCGGTGGACATATCACTGATTACCTTTGTCTCGACAGTAATGTTCGGATACAGTTCCATGAACTTTTCTGCCAGAAGATTGATTGTGGTCTCATCCTCATAATGCCAGTAAGTAAGTGTAATATCATCTGTCGTTACGGAATACGCTCCCGACTCACCAGATGAACTGGCAGCATCCCCTGCTGCATCGCCCGCTGCATTATTGGATGAGCTTCCAGCTGTGTTTCCACATGCTGTAAGTCCCAATACCATGGATGCAGCCAGGACTGCTGATAATAATTTCTTTTTCATACGTTCCTCCTTTTAATATGATGATCTATCCGCACCCCCCAGGGGGGATTCGAATCAATGGTTTATTCTCCTGTAATACCAGCCTTATCGATACTCTCTACAAACTGTCTCTGGAGAACAAGATACATAATCAGAAGCGGTAAAATGGATAATGCCGTCGCCGCCATCCGGACGGATTCATTCAGGCTTGTCGCCACATCTCCTGTAGTTGCTTTGGACTGGAATGCCGTATCAAAGCTCTTAAGCTGCACTACAAGATTCGTCCAGTCACTCTTTGCCGCAAGTCCCTGTACGTAAAGCTCCGTTAAGTAGGACTCATTCCAGTACCATACGAAGGAAAACAGCGCCACAGTTATGATTGCGGGTATTGCAGACGGCACTGCAATCTTGAGAAAACATTTGAAATGTCCTGCACCGTCAATTGTGGCTGCCTCCGTCAGAACCTTCGGAACCTGTCTGAAAAACTGATAGAAAATCAATATAAATATCGGAGCATTCAGACCGTTTCCAAATAATGCCGGGAAAATGAAGGTCCACAGGGTTCCGAGAATTCCCATCTTGTTATAAAGCACATAAGTGGGAATCATGGTCACCTGGCTTGGGAGTATGTAGGAAAAAATCAGTATTCCCATCATAATCTTTTTTCCCTTAAACTCATATCTGGCGAACCCGTATCCAATCATCATGCAGATAAAAATATTGCAGATGGTGGGAATACCGGCAATCAGAATTCCCTTAAAGAAGGATGACCAGAAATTCATGGAGTTGGCTGCATCAATATAGTTCTGCAGGTAAAGGGTGCTTGGCAGCCATTTTACCGAAGTATCCAGCAAATCATCCCGGTTCATAAAGCTGGTGCTTGCCATGTAAAGCACGGGATACAGATAGACAAATCCGATACAGATCAGCAGCAGATAAATTGCAACCTGCTGACCAACACCCTGCTTCTCCCTTGTTCCGAAGATAAAACGGTGAATTTTTTCTTTGGTAAAAGCTTTTTTAATAGTCTCCACTGCCGTCGTAGGTCTTGTAGCTGCGTTTCTTTCTTGCTTTTTCGATCTTTTTAACATTTCTTTGTCCCCTCCTTTCTATCTGTTTTGCAAGTCTTTCTTCTTTCTTTAACGCTTTCTTTCTCTTCTTTGCAATTCTATCGTATGCATCCTTCTTAGAGCCTAAAAGCAGGAAGAACAGAAGCACGATCAGAGTAATTACCACGGAATACATCCACGCCATCGCTGACGCATATCCGTATCCCTTTTCCTTGGTTCCTGAGAACATTGCAGATTCAATCATATTAATCAACTCGTTCTGCTCGTTGCCAGAAAGGAAGATTACCGTATAAACGGCATTCAGTAAAATCATCGGCTTGATAGACGGAAGTGTAATCTTCCAGAAGCACTCCCAGCCGGACCCACCGTCGATCTTCGCTGCCTCGTACATAGACGGATCCACCTTCTGCAACGCAGAGAGGAAAATCAGAATCTGTACTCCGGAATACCAGAGAATCATAATCATGTTGGAGAACAGCTCTCCGATGGAGTTTGCCACGCTATACGGAAGGAAGGTATCAAGCGCTGCAATCACCGATTGCGTATTCATGGCAGGGATGCTTGACGCACCCTCGCTCACAAGCATGTTCATAACCGGACCACTTACAATGATAACCGGAAGGAAGAAAATCAACCGGAAAAATCCCTTCAGATGAATCTTGCTGTTTAACATCATGGCAATAAGCAGAGCAAATACTGTAATAATCGGAACCTCCACAATCGTTTGCCAGATATAGGTCACAAGCTGCTGCGGAAACTCCGGATTTTCCATCCAGATCTGCGTAAAGTTACCGGTTCCCACATAGGTGAAATTGGTTCCCAGCGGCGTAATCCGGATATTAAACCACATATAGTAGAAGGACTGCGCCAACGGAATCAGGAGGAAAAGCAGTACTCCCACAATCCACGGAGCAACGAACAGATATCCGAATCTTGCCTCTTTTTGCTCAAGTTTCCCGAGCTTAACTTTTGGTTTTTTCTGTTTTTTCTCTTTGCTCATGCTACTTTACCTCATAAGACATCGACGCGATGGTAATGCCGTCAACTGTCTGTTCCGATGAACTATAATTTACATAAACCTTAACACCGTTGCTGTATGTAACAACTGTCACACCGTTATCGCCAATCTCATGGCTTTTAATGAATGCTCCGGACACCTTAGCATCGAGTTCCTGCAATGCCTTCGTATATTCCACAATTTCACTCTTGTATACATTGTACTCTGAGCTGTAAATATCACTGGAATTCGTATACAGCAGATCGGAAGAACTTTCCTTCGTTACATAGAAGGAAGGATACGTCCCCGTCTCAACCATCTTTAAGAAGAATTCCTGCTTGTTTGCTTCAAAGTTCACATACTCTGAGTAAACCGGCATCACACCCTTTAGCACGATGGATAAAAACGGAATGCTTTCATCCTCCAATATATAGCTTGAGGTGTAAAGAGGCATATCCAGAAATGCCTCTGTATTTCCCCACAGATACGCAAAGGGCTGTTCCAGCACCAGGTCTGTAGCCGCATCAATGGAAGCAATCGTGTTCGCATAGCTTTCTCCACAATCAAATCTGGTATAGGTGTTTCCGCTGTAGGTGTAGGAAAACAGGTTATTACTGATACCTGACACCACCAGATTATCCACTCCCTTTTTTGTGTAGCTCTTGATAAACTTGTTCAGCAGATAGTCTGAGCGCGCCGGAGTCAGATAGTTAAAGGTCTCATAGACATCCTTATAGGTGTCTTCCTCGTAACGTCTCTTATTCACCTGCTTTACAACATTAAAGGTTGCATTATTCTCATCCGGGTTAATGACCAGTGCCTCATCATACAGATAAAACCGGATTCCGTCCGCCTGTGCATCCTGCATCAGCTCTGTCAGTTCCGACGTTCCGCCAATCTTGGAATCCGCACTGTATTTCGTAATCGGGATGTCGTAGAGGCCTCCCTTCTGCCAGCCCTTGTAGACGGTAAAAATATCCGTCACATTGGATTCCTTCAGGTCGGCATATATCTCGCGGATATCATCCGTTGTCGTCATGGTTACTGCCTTTGTTCCGAGGAGAAAGCTCTCACGCTCCGTTCCCAGGAAATCAACCCGCGTATTGTAGGAGGTATCCTGGATGGTCAGTGTTCCGTTGTCAATCAGATAATCGCGATACGTATTTGCCATCCCCGCATAATTCGCGTCTTCCCCGGAAAGGAACAGGTATCTTACCTGCAGATCCGAATGGGTGCGGTCCGACTCCACCATGTGCAGAGAACCGGATGTGGAATTGTTGCTGGTCGGCTGTGTATAAAGTTTTCTCTCAACAAACTTTGCATATGCGCGGTTGTAATCCACGCTGACACCGTTCGGATACGCTTCAATGGAAGCCCTCATTGCTCCGTCCTCTACAATTGCAAGGTAAGCCATCTCATCGTCCGTATGGGCGATTCCGAATACCGGGGCAAGGACCTTCTCCGAATCATTGATCATATCGTATCTGTCCCAGAGCAGTGACTCCACCTTAGACTCGTCAAATCCGATATCAGAGCCATAAATCATGGATGAATATCCACTGGCAAAACGTCCTTCCTTGTCATCCAGATAAATCAGGGCGCCGTTTCCATCCGGTATAAAAATATATCCCTCTTTTTCATCCAGATAAGAGCATCCCATATAGGGGTAAATGGAAATTGTTCCAATGTAGTAGGCATCGTTATTCTCCACAATGGACTCATCCGGAATCCGTGCAACCAGCCCGTCGTCCGTCATGGAAACCTCAAGTGTCATTCCAATGCCATATGCATTCCAATAGAGGTCTGCCGTAAACCCGTTGTCTGTATAGGTAATCTTTTTTGTCACATCATCATTGACCAGATCTGCCTGTTTCGTGTCATCACTTCCACTGATCAGACTTAACACAACGGCGGATTTCATCGCGCCAAGCCAGGTTGCGTTATTTTTCTCATCATCATAGCTGATGGCCGATTCCATATAAGCACCGGTTTCCTTATCCTCAACAACGAGGGAAAGATCCTCCTCATTTACATACAGTCTGTACTTGGAGCTCTCTGTCAGACTCTTGTGATCATTTATCGTGTTCTCCGCCCATACGGTTTCTGCATCAAAGAGGCCGAAAAACAGGGATGCGCTTAATGCCGCTGCCACAGCAGCACTGATCATTTTCTTTAATTTATGAGCCAATTCGATACACCACCTCTCCAAATACTGACTGAACGAAATCAAATACCTGCGACCACAATACGAATAAAATAAATACCAGCAGGCAGACAATCAAAATCGTAAACAGGGTCAGACAAATAATCTTAATGGTTTCCTTCACGGTGTAGTTATTAATTTCCATGATGGATATAAACACCAGCACCGCTGCCCATACAATCATCAGATACTGGGCGAATTCCACGAAGAAAACTTCATTGTCCGTTACAACATGGGACAGTACAAAAATAATCGGTGTGATAACCACATACGGTGCCATACTGTAAATGAAGGAGCAGTAAATATGCTTTAGCTTTCCTTCGCCATCATTGATGGTACACATCAGATAATTACATCCTACCACCAGAACCAGAATCACCACAATCATTCCGATGTCTTTGATGATATCATAGTTTCCTTCCCGCACGGTCTTAATAAGGAACCCGCAGAAGTACTTGTTAATCACATAGAATGCCATGATAATTGCAAGCAGAATATTGGCAGAGAGAAGGGAAACTCTTCCTTCCTTCTTGATACCGTAACAGCCATCAATCGGATGCTTCATAAAGTAGAACATATAATTGAGCTGTCTGATATACTTCTTATCACCCAAGCGTTTTAACGCTTTTCTGGGCTTCTCTAAAATGTTCTTTTTCCTGTCTACCGCCTTTACAACCTTAAACAGAATCCAGAGTGCAATCGCCCAGAGTGCAATCGCTGTCAGATTTTTCTTTAACCAGTCATTACGGATCTCCCAGAAGGAATCCGAATATCCGTCATAATCCTTTGCGAGCTTTGCATAGCTTAAAGAGTTTTCAAAATCTCCCTCCTTGTAGAGCGCCTTTCCCATTGCCATATTCGCGTAATCGAAAAGGTTGTTCATCTCAAGAACCTTAGACAGGGGTTCCTTACTCTCCTCGTATCTTCCCTTTGAAAAGAGATAAAGTGCACTGTGCAGGTAATTCGTAAACTCTGTCGGCTCATATACCTGAATCTGGGCTTTATCCGAATCCAGTACATAGATTTTGTCGTCCGTACTGATCTGGATTGCCTCCACCTTGGTGGAAAGACCGATTCGCTGCTGTCCGTCATCGCTTCCGCCGAATACAAAAAGCAGCTCGCCCTCATCGTTGTACTCGTAGATGTAACCCATCTGGGACACCACAAAAATGTTGTCGTGATTGCCGACAGCTACCGCAGCCGGAACATCCTCATAGGCATCATTTTCATCGATCATATTGACACCGGCGATATTGAGCTTCTTTAATGTCTCATTTTCTTCGCCTCGTGTAACGGTATAAATCAGACCCTTTTCATCGATTGCCATGTTATCCGGTGTTGCCGGGATATTGCTCTGCATCTTGGCTCTCTGTGCATCCGTAAGCAGTGCTCTCCAGATAATCGTCCAAAGGTTTGCATTGGTGGAGTTGGTTCCGAAATACCCGAGGAAGGTTCCTCCATCCACCGGACTGATCTCGACAATACCGTTTGTATTGGATTCGCAGACCACATACATGGTCCCGGATTCATTAACCACAATCTTGATTGGAAGGAAATCCTGTGTCTCGCCATACATTGCAGCCGTAGGCTTTCCATAGGAATGAATCAGCTCGCCTTCCGCGTCAAACACAAAGACCTTGCCCGCATCACGGTCAGCCACATAACAGGTGTGATCCGAGGTTACATAGATACCCTTCGGATTAACCAGAGTATCTTCTCCGAACGTTGCAATTAAGTTGGCTTCCATATCGGAGACCACAACCCGTTTGTTTCCACTGTCTAAGATATACATATATCCATCGTCAAGGATGGTGAAATCGGTGGGGGCAAGCAGGCTTTCCTCGCCGACCTTTGTGATGGTCTCATATGGAAGATACGCGGTCTGTGTTTCCGTAACAGAGCCATAACCGTCCACCGTATAGGTTTTATACGGGGCATCCGCCATGACCGTGGTTCCAACCGCGCCCGCGGCAATTCCCAGAGTGAGTAGAAATGCCGCAGCTCTTGTTAAAAGTTTTTTCTTACTTTTTTTCACTGGTTTGCCCTCTCATTTCTACTTGATACCGGAATGTGCCATCGTGTTCATTACGTTCTTCTGTAAAATACAGAAGAGAATCAGGTTCGGCAGGAACATAATCAGCGATGCCGCTGCCGAAACACCCTGACCAGCTACCGTATTCGTCGTGGTCGTGCTGGTAAGTGTGTTCATGTAGAACGCCAGAGACTTTAAGGAATCATCATTGATGTAGTAGTTTGAAGTCTCCAGATTCGTCCATACCTGCTGGAATACAAGAATCGCCGCCGTCGCAATCGCAGGCTTAATCATGGGAAGGATAATTTTCCAGTAAATCGTCCATTCCGTCGCCCCATCCATATACGCCGCCTCTATCAGCGAATCAGGCACCTGATCCACAAACTGTTTAATCAGGAACAGTCCGACCGGAAGTGCAATCAGCGGAAGGATTTCTGCCCAATAGGTATCAATCATTCCCAGTTTGTTTACCACCAGATATCTCGGAATCATTACTGCACAGGATACAAACATAAGTGCAATCTGGTTGATCTGCATCATAATGTTCCGTCCCTTGAACTTCAGCTTTGACAGTGCGTATGCCGCCATGGTGGAGAATAACAGGGAGCCAAACACAACTGCCGCAGTGATAAAAATACTGTTGAACACGTATTTGCTCAATGGAATTCCCGCCGTTCTCGATGCTTTAAACAGCTTACGGAAATTGTCCAATGTCGGGTTCAGTGTGATGAACTTCGGAGGAAATGCGAACAGTTCTTCCATTGGCTTAAAGGCATGAAAGATAATGAAAATAATCGGAAGCCCACACAAAAGAAGCATTGGGAGTATGAAAACAATTAATTTGATCTGACTTTTTTCAAATTTGTCAGGATTCATTCTGTGACCTTTATATGCAGCCATTCTCTTCTTCCCTCCCTCAATCTTTTTCGCTGAATAACTTATTCGATATTGCAGAGAATATCTGAACAATCAGTAACAATACTACGGAAACCGCTGCCGCGTATCCCATCTCGTACCGGATAAATCCATAATCCTCAATATGGTTTACAATCAACTGTGCCGCATATCCCGGTGTCGGATTGCCCGCAAGCAGTGTGGAAATTGTACCATTCTGGAATGCTCCGACAATCTGCATAACCGCCGCAAAAAGCATCTGCGGCTTCATGCTGGGAATCGTCACGTAAATCATCTCCTGGAAACGGTTCTTAACACCATCGATGGCCGCCGCCTCATACAGTTCTTCGTCTACATTCAGAAGACCTGCCAGAATGGAGAGGAAGCCGATACCCATGCTGCTCCACAAGCCAACGATAATAACAATCGGAAGCAAGTACGTGGTATTGGTCAGCCAGATAATCGGTTCATTGATTACCCCGATATCCATCAGCCAGCTATTGATATATCCGGTCTGGTCTCCCGTAAACATAATCTTCCAGAGAACGCTCATTGCCACACCGGTGGTCATACTCGGTGAATACAGAATCAAAGCAAAAACCGTTCGCGGAACCTTCGGCAGGTTTGCCAGCGCCCACGCCAGAAGAAATGCCAGAACGTAACCGCCCACACCGACTACCAGCGCATACTTCACAGTATTCGGAAGCACGTATTTCATAAAGGTATCGTCGCTGGTGATCAGGTTAATGTAATTCAAAAATCCTACGAACGTGGGTGTCTCGATTGCATTAAAACTGGTAAATGACAGCACCACCGCCATAATTACCGGTGCCAGTATAAATACCACAAACAGCGCCGCATAAGGAAAAACAAATATGTAGCCATGTTTATTCGAACGGCTTTTCCTTCCTACTTTCGATAAACTACTCATTTTTTATCCCCTTCCAGGTCATATCTTTCTCTTGCTCTATTGTCATCACTCTCTGCTAAGGATTTCCCGTACATTGTCCACCGAGGGCACCTTGTACTCTTTGATTACATTACCTTCATCATCAATATAACCAAATTCCTCAAGTTTACGGTCCGTTTCCCGGTTTACTACCTTCACTACTTCATCCACCCTGGACCGGACATCGTCACCATTTACAACCACATCGTTAAATGCATTGCTGAGCTCACGTTCCAGCATGTAGCTTCCGAGAAGTCGCGGTGCTTCCAAAATGCACTCCGCCTGTTCCATGATAACTTCCTTATCCTTGGTCGGATACGGAAGTGCCGCAAAGGCTTCCAGATTTGCAGTAGGCCAGATATATTCATCACCATACATAATCTGAAGCATCTGTCCGAATTCCGCCTGAACAGAAGCGCTTGACCACCACTTCATAAACTCCCATGCCTGCTCTTCTCTTTCCCTGTCTGAGGAGAACATAACCGTGCTTTCCGCACCGCCGGACATATACCGCAGGATTTCGCCGGTTTCTTCATCCTTAACTCCGGGAACCAGACCAATCTCCCACGAATTTGCAATCTCCGGTGCCGCATTTAAGATCAGGTTGTAGGAGTTAAAGTCTGCAATTCCGATTGCCAGATCTCCGTTTCTGAAATGCTGGTAAAAGTTCGGAATGTCCACCGGCAGATCATACAGGGTAAACAGCTCTGTCAACTGTGTAAAGCCTGTTACTGTCGCTTCGGAATCCACCAGAAGCTCCTGCGCCGTGTCTCCGTATAGTTCACCGCCATTCTGGAAAATCAAAGGTGTAGTTCCGTGGAAGTTTCTCATTGCAAGCATCGCTGCAGTCGGATAATACACGTTTAAGCCTCTCATCTGCATATCCGGCAGCATTGCAATCAGGTCATCCACCGTGTCCGGAGCCTCAAGTCCAAGCTTATCCAGGATATCCGTGCGGTAGAACATAACGTAAAAGTTCATCGTCTCAGGGAGGGAGTACAGACCATCCCCGATTACCGAGGATACCAGGAGCCCTTCGCTGTATCTTCCGAAAATCTCTTTATAGTCTTCAAACTGTGTCAAATCCACAAGGGCGCCTCGGATTCCAAGCTCAAACGGAATCGAATAGTTGATACCCGTTGCAATATCCGGTGTGTCATCCGATGCATTGGAAAGAACCAGCTTATTCGCATCGGTCATGATGGATAAGTCCACCTCAATTCCCGTCTGCGGAGTAAATTCTTCGTCAATCATCTTCTGCATGATTTCTACATACTGTCTCGGACGGTTTACCCATACCTGAATGTGGGATTCATCCGTATTGCTTGCTGAATAGGACTGTCCAAAGAAAGAATTCACAAATCTTTTAACTGACATTACCGCCGAAGAGAACACATTGAGTTTCTTCGGAAGCTTTGCACCCTCCTGATAGATATAGATGCGGTCAATCGCCAGATTATTGTCATTGATTAAGTCCACAAAGTTGGCAATCTGTGTATTGATGGAGTTTACGCTGGTGGAAAGCTCATCCACACGGTAAACCAGTTCATTCGGTTCCTCCGCCAATGTCGCAAGCTGCTTTGCAGCAATAATCAGATAGGAGAAAGCAGCCACATCCTCCGGGTCATCCACGCCCGCGTAAACCGTTGCCTGATCAGCGATGGCATACAGCCGGTCCACCCATCCGTACAGTCTTTCCTGTACATCCGGAATATATCTGGTCAGTTTTAAGTCTCTGTATCTGTCTTTATTGGTTCCCGCAACCTTTGTAACCTCCAGGGAAAGGTCGCTGATACCGCTCATAATCTCATCTACCGCTTCTAAAGCATACCGGAGAGGATCCATGCTGATGGTCATCGATATCGTATGTTCTCCCGGTTCGAGGTAAACGCTCAGATTATTATCGTCGTCATCCGTAAGCGCTGTGGTCTTATACTTTGTGGTATAAGCCACTTCATAATCATGGAACGCTTCATTCGGAATCTCTCCGTCCACTCTCCAGTCCACAAACACCGGGAAATCACTTTTTTCCGACTGGCGGTAATTCATTCCGATGTAATAGTAGCCTGCATTGTCTACGGTGAACTGATAGGTGATTGTCTGTCCTGCTTCTGAAAAAGAATCCTCATCCACAGTGTTTAATACCGTTTCCTTTGCGGAAAGCGGTGTCACTGCCGAATCATATTCGCCAACCGCATGAACGGAAGAATCATTTCTTTCATAGAAGTCTTCGGCTTCAATGGTGATTAATGCATCTCCCTCCGCCTTCTGCGAACCGGTATACGCTGCCACCCCTTCCGGAGCAGATAATGTAATATTACCAAAAAGGAAATTTCCCTCGCTCACCGTCATTTCAAAGGTATGTACACCCTTTTCCAATTGTACCTTTAAAGGTGCCGAATGACGGTAGCTGGCATCCATGAGTTCTTTGTGTTCCCAGCGGATCTTCTTATCCGGAAGGGTTACCGTCTCATTGCCGTACCGGTCAACGTCCACCGTATCACCTGACACCCAGGTATTCTCAAAGCACAGGTTACGTGTCTCGTAAAACGGATACTCACCGTCGACCATAAAGGAAAATTCAATCGGCAGAATCGAGGCATCATAAGAGAGATAATCAAAGCCCACACAGTAAAGTGCCGTCTCCGGTACATCTATCGTAACCGCTATCGTATCTCCGTTAGAGACATTGCAGACTTCATTGCCGTAATCATAATTATCCGCAGTAAGCTTCTCCGTATACTCCTCCGAGAGGATGGTATCAATCGGATACGTCACAGCTTCTTTTGTATAATCCGAAGCGGTATACGCAGCGCTCACCTTCGTGTAATTCGTGGACAGACGTTCTGAACTGTAGTTTTCTTCGTATGAAGCCGTGCTTTCCGCGCTCTCTGTCTCATCCCCACCTGCTGCCAGCACCGAGGTTACTCCGCCGACATCCGCAATATCGACCAGAAGCGCCGCTGTCAATACGAATGCAGCCATCCTCCGAAACCCTTTCCGTCTCATTTTCATTAGACCCTCCCTCAAATTAACCTCACGTCTTTCCGCGGGATTTTTTAAATTTATCTAAATTACTTTATCTTTTTATATAATACTATGATATATGCCAAAAGTCAATGCTATACTTACATCATTTCTCATGCTATTTTATATGCAGAACCATTGATTTTGCGGTTGTTGTGTTAAAATTAACAAATTAAAGGTCGCATTTTTGTCTATTTCGTACAGCAATTTGCACAATTGCAAAAATCTAAAACAAAACAAGGAGGATTTTATATGAAAAAGGTACTGATGCGCAGTCTCGCCCTGGGGCTGTGTATCACCACGCTCACCGCATTCTGTGGCTGCAGTTCTTCCGGAGGCGGCAGCACAGGGACCACACCCGCAGATACCGGTTCTCCGGATAGTAATTCCGCAGACGGAAGTTTCGCAGATACCGACTCCCCGGATAACGCATGGGACAGCTCCACCGGCGCGGCTGATACGGGAAATACGGTTGTCACGGCAAACTATACGGTGGACACGGACACCTCGGGGCTGGATGCATCCCATCAGATCTCCGATACGCTCTATGGACTTTTCCTGGAGGACATCAACTTTGCAGTGGACGGAGGGCTCTACGCCGAGCTGGTTAAAAACCGTTCGTTTGAATACGGAAATGCCGCTGCCAACGCAGGAGCGCACGGCTGGAGCAATCGTGATGCGGGCAACCTCACCTTTACCATTTACGACGGCAGTAAAGACGGCACCTGCCTGAATGAGAACAACACGCACTACGCGGTGCTGACCAACTCCGGTCTCTCCTCCGTAAGCCCGTTCCTCGGGATTGGAAATGCGGGCTATCTGGACGGTCTGGCAGTGACCGGCGGGGAGACCTACAATGCTTCTCTCTATATAAAAGGAAATGACAACTACAGCGCTTCCGTTCGCCTTGCGCTGGAAGGCACAGATGGGACCGTCTATGCCGAGACCTGGATAGACGGCGTCACAGACGAATGGACAAAATACGAGACCACGCTTATCCCAAATGCGGACGCGAATGAAAACCTGCGCTTTTACGTGGAAATCGCTGCCGGTTCCGTATGTGTGGATATGGTTTCCCTGATGCCCGCCGACACCTATCAGGGGCTCCCCATCCGAAAGGACATCGGTGAGTATCTGGAAGCATTGAATCCGTCCTTTTTACGTTTCCCCGGCGGCTGTGTCATCGAGGGCAAGGATGAGGAAAGCATGTACAGTTGGAAGGATTCCATCGGAAACGGACTGGAATTTACCATAAACGGCGAGTCCACCGTGGGAGACGTTGCGGCAAGACCCCAGGGAAAGGATATCTGGTCCGGCACGAAGCAGGACCCCTATTACACCACCTATGGCATCGGCTTTTTTGAGTATTTCGAACTGTGCGAGGCGCTTGGCTGCCTTCCGGTCCCGGTATTAAACGCCGGAATGACCTGTCAGGTTCAGAGTCCGAACTATATCGTCTATCCTCTGGACAGCGATGAATTTGCCCAGTGCATTCAGGACGCCCTGGATCTGGCGGAATTCTGCAAAGGAAATGCAGACACCCACTGGGGAGCGGTGCGCATTGCGATGGGACACGAAAAGTCTTTCTCTTTAAAATATATTGCCATCGGAAACGAGCAGTGGCAGAGCGAATACCACGCCCACTATGCGCGGTTCGTGGAAGCGTTTGAATCGGCAGCAGAAGAGAACCCGGAGCTCTACGGTGATATAGAACTGATTGTAGCAAACGGCACCTCCTCCGGCAGCACTGAGGGCTGGAATTATCTGAAATCCTGTCCGGATTCCGTCACCACGCTTGTAGATGAGCACTACTACGAATCGCCCACCTGGTTTTTTACCAACACCAGACGCTACGATGCCTATAGCCGCGATACCCAGGCAAAAGTTTTCCTGGGCGAATACGCAGCGCAGTCCAACACTCTGGAGGCAGCCCTGGCAGAGGCGGCGTACATGACCGGGTTAGAGCGCAACGGCGACATTGTGCAGATGGCGTGCTATGCACCGCTGTTTGGGAACAGCAAAACGAATCAGTGGATTCCGGATATGATGTTTTTCTCCAACAGTTCCATCTATGGCACTGCAGACTACTACGTGCAGCAGATGTTTGCAAATAATCTGGGAACCACAGTACTTCCCTCCACCCTCACTGCAGATATCTCTGCTTCCGACGACTCCTTAACCGGCGCTGTGGGGCTCGGCACATGGATGACCTCCGCTTCCTTTGATAATCTTACCGTAACCTCAAATACCGATGGAAGCGTGCTCTATGAAAGTGATTTTTCCTCGGACACGGTCTTAAAGGATGATAACTATACCTTGCATGAAGGGGCATGGACCGTAAAGGACGGTGTTCTGGTGCAAAGCCACACCGGTGCTCCTTACGATACCAACACCGGCGACGTGGTCTATGTCGGGGACAGCGGCTGGAGCAATTACACCCTCACTGTGGATGCAACCATCCTGAGCGGAAATGAAGGTTTTCTGATCCCCATATGTGTACAGGACGCGGGCAACAATATTTTCTGGAATATCGGCGGCTGGGGCAACACCGTCTCCTGTCTGCAGATTGTCTCCGGCGGAGCTAAAAGCGGTCAGGTCTCCGGGACAATAAAAGACCTTACCTTAAAGAAGAACCAGACCTACCGTCTGAAGGTAGTCGTAGAAGGAAATCGTCTGCAATGCTACATCGACGATACACTCTATGTAGATTATACGCAGGAAGCCATTGAGCCGGTCTATGAGACCGCCAGCGTGGACGAAAACGGAGATTTGATTTTAAAGCTTGTAAATACCACGGGAAATGAGGTCAATATAGATACGGTTCTGAAAAACTTTGATGCCGCAGCGTACGATGCCACCGCTTCCGTAACCGTGCTGTGTGGCGATAAGAAAAATGAAGCAAACTCCTTCGACGAGCCGACAAAGCTCTCACCAAAAAAGCGCAGCATAGAGATCGGGGAATCCTTCACCTATACCGCGCCCAAATATTCCGTGAACATCATTCGGATTTCTGTAAAATAATTTAGATTTTTGCAAAATTAAATAAATGGATTGTAATACCTGCTTCCATCCCAGAAGGTAATTACCAGATCCAGAGTCAGAATCACAGCAGCAATGCCAAGAGCAATCCAGTCTGCCTTCTGCATTTTTCGCTTCACATACCAGGTTCGCTTCTTGTTCCTGCCGAAGCCCCGAAGCTCCATGGCATTGCTGACTGTCTCAATCCGGTTCAAGCTGGACAGTACCAGCGGCAGCAGAATGGCAATGGAATTTTTCAGTCTTGTAAAAAATTTATCCTTTCCCGACAGGTCGATTCCCCGCGCCTGCTGTGCCTGGCTGATGTTGTGATACTCCCTCTGCACGTCCGGGATATAACGCAGCGCCAGGCTGACGGAATATCCCACCCGGTAGCTTACTCCGATTCCCGCAAGGCTTGCCGCAAACTCACTGGGGTCGGTGCAGGCAATGAACAGAAGCGCCACCGGCACCACGCAGACTACCTTCATGCTCATGTTAAGGTGATAAAATAACTGCTGAAGCGTTATCGTGTAGGGTCCCGCAATCGTAAAAAGTACTGTCCGGCTCTCATAGAGTCCCACCCCGTATTCCGGGGAAAAGAGATAGACAAACAGATTGTTGAGAAGCAGAAATACCAGTGCCAGCCACAATACCACGCTGACATCCCGGAATTTCACCCTGCTGATATGGAAAATCACAAAGCTTCCCACCAGCATACACACCAGCACCCGGGTGTCATAGGTAATCATCGCCGCCACACTCCAGACCAGAAAAAAGATTAATTTCGTGGTACCGGTAAGGCTGTGCACGATGCTTTTTCGATTCAGATAACTTAAAATGGCTGTTTTTCCCATACTATTCCCCTGCCTGATACTTTTGTTTTTCCTGTGCCACAAAATATTCGGTAAACGCCTGGGGGTCCTCAATCCCACAGGCAAGACTTAGCGTATAAAGGCTTGTTTCCTTCAGATTCGCCCGCTCCACCAGCGCCGGGTCATTCAGCACGTGGGCAGCCGTGGTGTCTGCCAGAAGCTTTCCCTCCGCAAAGACAATCGCCCGGTCCGTGTATTCCAGCATCAGGTGCATATCATGCGTAATCATCAGAATCGTATACCCCTTCCGATTCAACTCTGCCAGAAATTCCATGATTTCCGTGTAATGCCGGTAATCCTGCCCCGCGGTAGGCTCGTCCAGAATAATAATTTCCGGGCGCTGCACCAGTATGCTTGCAATAGTCACACGCTTCTTCTGTCCGAAGGACAACGCCGACACCGGCCAGTTGCGGTAGGGATAAAGACCGCAGATTTTAAGCGTCTCCTCCACCCGCGCCTTGCGTTCCTCCTTCGGCATATCCGTAGCGAGGAGTGCCATCTCCACTTCCTCCCAGATCATGGGCTTGGAAATCATCTGATTCGGATTCTGCATGACATAACCAATATGTGCGGCACGCTCCTTGATGGTGTCTCCGGAAAGATTCCTGCCCTGCAGGTAAATGGCTCCTTCCGACGGCTTCTCAAAGCCACAGATCAGCTTGGCAAGCGTGCTTTTTCCCGCACCGTTCTTTCCCACAATGCTGACCATCTCACCCTTTTTTATGGAAAAATCCACATCGGAGAGCGTGATGTGATCCGGAGAATAGCCGAAGGAGAGATGTTCTACTCTGAGAACTTCCTCTTCCGATGTTTTCCGCTCCGGCACCTTTTCTCCCTGCTCCATCCAATCCCGAACCTGCTTTTTCTGCTCCTTAGTCAACGTCAGAGTTGCCGCCTGCTGCGGCTCCATCTCCGGCGTAACAGGAATCCCCGCATAGCGGAGTGCCGCCAGATACAGCGGTTCCCGAATACCGTGTTCCATAAGGATGCTGCTGCAGAGAAGTTCCTTTGTGGGGAGATTGGCGACAATCTCTCCGTCCTTCATCAGCACAATCCGGTCCATACTGCGCCACAGTGCATCCTCTAACCGGTGTTCAATAATAAGTACCGCTGCTTTCGTCTGCTCCTGCACCAGATCAATCAGTTCCATGGTGTTGCGCCCTGCTGCCGGGTCCAGGTTTGCTAACGGTTCATCAAACAGAAGCACCTTCACCTCATCCACCATCACCCCTGCCAGGCTCACCCGCTGTTTCTGCCCACCGGACAGTTCATGCGGCGCATATTCGAGATGATGGTCAATGTCCACAAGCTTTGCTACCCTGTTCACGATTTCCTTCATCTCATCCTGGGGCGTGCATGCATTTTCCAGGGCAAAGGCAATGTCCTCCGCCACCGTAAGCCCAATGAACTGACCATCCGTATCCTGCAATACGGTTCCCACGGTGTGGCTTAATTCAAAGACACTGCTCTCCTGTACGTCCTTTCCATCCACCAGCACCCTTCCTGTGATATTTCCCGGGTAGGCGTAGGGAATCAGGCCATTGATACAGCTTGCAATGGTACTCTTTCCGCTTCCCGATGCCCCTGCAATCAGCACCTTTTCCCCCGGATAAATGTCCAGGTTTATGTGATGCAGAGTGGGCTCGGACTGCGCGGCATATTGAAATCCAAAATTCTGAAAGGATATCACCGGTTCTGACATAATTTCTCACGCTCCAAAGCTTTGATTGTTCCATTTTATTATACAACGACAAAAATGTCAAAAAAAGCTGCCGCATCCATGGAAATTTCCCATAGATGCGGCAGGTTTCTTCTATTCTGCGCGCCAGACGGCAGCCGCTCCTAGTCTTCCTTATTCAAAGAGCCCTTCTTTACAATGGTCTTAGAATATGCCAGCAGCAACAGGCTTCCAACTACTCCGGTAGTTACGATGTTTGCCACGCCAGCCATAAGCCCCTGTGCGAACAGCTTCTCAATCGGCTCCGCATAGATTACGATATCAAGCACCGGTGCCACCACGCCCCATGCCAGCAGATGGGCGATAATCTGAGCAACATTAAACTGAAGAATCTTCTTTTTGTCCAGTCCGTCATTTAAATCCAGCTTCAGGGTCACAAGACCAATCACCAGTCCCGCAAAACCGGATGCGATAATCCAGCTCCACCACGGTCCGTAGCTGGTGGCATCGATTAAGGTATGACCAATCAGACCGATTAAAAGACCCGCAACAGGTCCGAATAAGGTGGCAAATACTGCCTGGATTGCGTACTGTAAACTGATGTAGGTATTGGGCACCGGTGTAGGGATTGAAATCTTGCCAAGCACGAAAAACAGTGCCGCGCCGATACCAATTGCAACTACGCTTTTAACAGATAACTTTTTCATTTGACTTCCTCCTCATAGGTTATGAAATATGTATTCCGCAGTGTGGATTTCTGCACTGCTACGTGGATAATTATAACTTCGGAACGGAAAAGTGTCAACTCCAGCCCGTTGCAAATACTTCCTCCACTGCCGCACGGTAGTCCGGCAGCTGGGTCGCCTTACGGATTTTTTTCAGTCCCCGCTCGCCCTCCGGGAACCCTTCTCCGAGATAACTCCAGAGTTCCTTCATGCGAAACAGTGTATTCCGCTCGCCCGACATCACCGCGAGATATCCCTCCAGCACCTCATCGTGAAATTCCCGGAGCTTTGATGCCGTAAGCGGCGCTTTCCCGTTCAGTTCATCCACCAGCCCGGGATTCCTAAGGATTCCCCTGCCAAGCATCAGCGTATCCACCGTAGGGAACGCCTCCCTGACCGCGGCGTAGTCTGCCCCGGAAAACACATCCCCGTTATAGCACAGGGCGTGACGGCTCGTCTCCACTGCCAGCCGGAATGCCTCCCAGTCCGGCCTATTCCGATAGAAATCCTTCTGAACCCGCGGATGGATAATCAGCTCCTCCAGCGGATATTTCTCATAAATGGAAAGCAGGTGCTCCCAGTTCTCTCCATCCTGCACGCCAATCCGCGTTTTTACGGAAATTGCCAGCGGACAGGCAGAAAATATCTCATCCAGAAAACGGTCCAGTTCCTCCGGGACGGAGAGGAAGCCCGCTCCCCGGTTCTTTGCCACCACCGTGCCGGAGGGGCAGCCCAGGTTCAGGTTCACCCTGCGGTAACCGTAATGGGACAGTTCCTCCGCCACCAGAAGAAAATCCTCCGCCCGGTTGGTCAGAATCTGGGGAACTACCTCCATCCCCGGATTATGCTCCGGCAGAATATCCGCCAGCTCCTTGTGATTCATCTTCCGGTTGTTGATAAACGGTGTAAAATAACGGTCTATATTGTGAAAATACCTCTGGTAGGCGCTCCGGAACACATAGCCCGTAAGCCCCTCCATGGGTGCCATATAAAATCTCATTGTACCTCCATGCCGCTTTCGTCCGCCGGTACTTCTCTATTGTGCTGCGGCTCCTCCATCCGTTGTCTGCTCTGCCGGTGCGGCTCCGCTTCCGTCCATCGTCTGCTCTGCCGGTGCCGCTCCGCTTCCGTCCGTCGGAGGCTCCTCCTCCACCGGCTCCACATAAGAATAGGCGTTGGACACATCCGCGCTTACGGAGCTAAGCTCCACCTTATCCCGGTAATATGCCACCACCGGTGTATCCTTTTCAATCATACCGTATAGTTCCTCCACGGCAGAGAGCGGCACATTGATGCAGCCATGAGAGCCGGAGGTCTTATAGATATCCCCGCCAAATGTGCTGCGCCAGGAGGCATCATGAATCCCCACATTGTAAGCAAACACAATGAAGTAATCTACGTTTGACTCGTAATTCTCCCCCACCAGCACAGCCGGACTCTGCTTGTATACCACCTTAAACAGTCCATCCGGCGATCCGTTTCCGTTGGAAATATTGCCGGACACGATGTCCGTGTCCATCTTAAGCTTTCCTTCCTCATAATACCAGAGATGCTGGTTGGTGTAATCGATTTCCACATAGGTGTCGCCGATATCCTCCAATCCCTCCACCTTGGCACGCTGGGCATAGACCGGCTCCCGCTCGGTCGTGCCGCCCGCCATAATATTTTCTTTCAGAAGCTCTGCTTCGCTCTCCTTATCGATAATCCAGCCATAATCACCGCCGCCGATTACGATGGTATCGCCCTTGGTTGTCTTAAAACTGCGCTCGTCTCCATAGGTATTATACTTGCTGGCAAGGCGCTGTACGAACCGGGCGATGGCATCCTCATCCAGAGACACCTGATATTCCTCATCCACCAGAATCATATCCGCAAGCTCATCGCCCTCTAGACGCTCGTCATAATCTGCAATCCGATAAATAATCTGTGCGGAAGAATATTTCTCGATGAGTCCCATCGGCCCCGTAATCTCCGGTGACTGCGCCGTAATCTCCGGCTGCACATACACGGCATCGGACAGGTATACCTCCCCCTCGCCGGCAGCAACGGCAGCGCCCACTTCCTCCACCACTTTATCCGGAATCATCTGATTTCCCAGTGTCTCCGGTTCCACCCGGTAAACACCATTCTCCTCCACAATATAGGCGTCCGTCGGTTCCGTTATGTTTGCAGAGGCAAAACAGGACAATCCCTCCACCGCCTCCGTAAGTTTTGCGGAATCATAGTTCATGGGCGTATTCACATCAATGCGATTTCCGGAAAAGACCGCACCAATCCAGTTTTTAGAGTCCTGCTGCAAAAGTGCCTTCTTTATGGAACCGTCCGGTTTATATGTAGCGCCAATCTGGGAGCCTTCGATGGTATACAGTCTTTTATCCCGGTCTACTACAATCAGCGTATAGTCTCCCGCATCCTCGGAAATTGCCGTCTCCGCCTCCTCCGCAGTCATCCCGCCCACACGGATTCCGTTAATCCTCGTGCGCCACAGAAAGTGTGTACCAAAATAAAGGCTCATCGCCACATACAGCAGAATCAGAAGCACTGCTGCCCCGGTTGCCATAAAAATTGCATTTCGTATTTTTCTCTGTCTCCGTCTTCTCTGTCTGATACTGTTCATTACCAGCACCTCCGTTTATAGGTCTATTTCCTTAAAATATCCACTGTATGCGCTCCCGCTCCCACCAGTTCCTGTCGTTCACAGGTGGCGAGATGATACTGCAGAAATGCATCAAAGCTCTCCTCGTCCATGGCATTTAATACCGGCCGCAGATAATCTGCCGGACCGTCCGCCGAAATAATCTTAATCCGGCAAAGCCCTGCCGCCTCGTTCAGTGCATTGATATCCTCCAGTCTCACATAATCGTAGAGATCCGCAGGCTCCTGAATACAGTGAAAATCCTCGGTCAATTTGTTCTTCTGCAGGCATTCTTTGATATGGTTTTCCTTAAAGCCGTACGTAATGACTCCATATTCATTCATGCAGTATGCAACAAGAATCACCCCTCCGGGCTTTGTCACCCGCTTTGCCTCACTTAATGCTTTTACTTTATCCGCGAAGTCAAACAGGTGATACATCGGGCCAAACAAAAGTGTCACATCGAACATATCGGCATCAAACCGCGAAAGATTCATAGCATTTCCCTGAAATGCTTTGACGCTGCTCCCCTTCTGCTTTAAAATGCCAAGATTATACTTCACCAGCTCCACGGCAGTGACATCATAGCCCTCCTCGGCAAGCGCCACGGAATACCTGCCGGTTCCCGCGCCGATATCCAGAATCTTTGCTTTTTTCTCCTCATCCAGATAATCATGTATGTATTTCATGGAGGTGACAAATTCCACTCTCCCATGGCGGCTGTTTAAGCGTTTTTCCTCGCAGAATTTATTGTAGTACTGCTCCAGTTCTGTCATCGAAATGTATACGTCTCCTTCCCGCTTAATATTCCTCTTTCGGCTTCGGTAATTTTATCACAAACGCCTTCCGGGCTTCCTCCTGCTTCAGTCGTATGCTTCCCCCGTGCATGGCAACAATTTTTTGCGTGATGCTTAATCCCAGACCGCTTCCGTTTGCGCTGCGTCGGGAGGCATCCCCCTGCACAAAGGGTTCAAACAGATGCGCCGCCGTCTCCGCAGGAATCGTCACACCGTTATCCCAGACCTCCACCACCAGTTCCCTGGATTTGTCCTGCATATTAACGCCGACCGTTGTACCGGAGGGGTTATGCTTTATGGCATTGGTCAGCAGATTGCGGATTGCACGCGAAAACTGTACGGGGTCCAGCAAAAGCAAGCCGGGCTCCTCCGGAATGGAAAGCGAAAGCTCCATCCCCTTTTCCTCAAAATCCGTGTACAGCGATGCCACCGCCTCCCGCAGCAGCTCTGCCAGATCCGTCTCCTCTTTTTTCAAAGAAAAGCCCTCGCTGTCCAGCTTCACATATTCAAACAGAAGACCAATGAGCTCGTTCATCTGCATGGACTTCCGTTTTATGGCATCCAGATATTCCTGTTGTGTATCCGGATTCTTCACCTCGCCCTCCGCCAACGCCTGGGCATAGCCCGCCACCGTGGTCATGGGTGTCTTTAAATCATGCGCCACATCGGAAAGCAGCAGATTCCGCTGACGCTCATATGCCTCCTGCTGCCTGCGCTGCTCCTCGGTAAGCTCCGCCACCTTCGCCGATACGGTGACACCAAAGGAAACCGCCGCCAGCACATAAGGAAGCAGCCAGAACAATACTATGAGGAAAATGACGCAAATCAGACCAGCAGCATAGACTCTCTGTTCCCATACCGAAAGCCCTGCCGAATGCCTTGCAAACTGCTCAAACAAACCGTCTTCCATTCTTTTTGACAGATGCGCTTCCACAAACTGCGCCGCTCCCTCCGGCAGCACCAGTGCCGCTTTTTCCAGGCAAAGATAAAAAAATCCCTGCAGCACCAGCGCAACGGTCCCCGAGAGTGTCACATCCTCCAAATAATGGCTGAGTCCGAAAACCTGGTCAATCCACGGATAAATCACACCATGGAACAACAGATTCAATATTCCCTCCGCAATTCCCACCAGAATCAGCAGGAACAAAAAGCGCTTCATCAGAAAAAAACGCAGATTTTTCTTATCCTTCATTCCTATTTCTCCATTCGGTAGCCAAGTCCCCGGATTGTCTTTATGTAGGCATTTCCGTCCTCCGACAGCTTTGCCCGAAGCTTGCTGATGCAGACCATGATATTATTGTCCGCCACCACGAACTCCTCTCCCCAGCCCTCCTCATAGAGCTGTTGTTTGGTAAAAACCTTCCCGGGATTTTCCATAAAAAGACGCAAAAGCTTATATTCCACCGAGGTCAGCTCAATGGGCGTATCGCCCCTATATACCATGCAGCTATCCGTATCCAGCTTAAGATCCCGGACCCGCAGTTCCTTTATGGCACTCCCCTTTGCCCCCAGGGAATAAAAGCGCCGGATATTGGAGTTGATGCGAGCCATCGCCTCCAGCGGGTTAAAGGGCTTCGACAGGTAATCATCCGCCCCCAGGTCAAGCCCCAAAATTTTATCCTCGTCCGCTCCCTTGGCGGAAAGAATCATCACCGGGATATTGCTCTCCTTGCGGAGTCTCCGCAGCACCTGATACCCGTCCAGCCCCGGCATCATAATGTCTAACAATACCAGATCAATCTCTTCTTTTTGCAAAAGCGCCGTAGCGCGGATGCCGTCCTCCGCCTCCAGCACGCGGTAGCCGTCCTTCTCCAGGTACAGCCGCAGCAACTGCCGGATTTCTGCCTCATCATCCGCCACCAAAACCGTATATGCCATCGTATTCTCCCTTCGTCAAGTCTGCCTTAACAAACTGCGACGGGCTGCGGCAGGTTCTTTAACGCCTGCCGCAGCCTGTGCTTTTATCTTATATCTGTGCATCCCGCACATTTCATTTTATGCCTGTGCATTCTGTCCGTTCTGCTCGATGCCTGTATAATTCTGTTCGTTCTTTAAAGCCTCGTACAGCGCCGCCTCTGTCTGGTTACGATACGGATTCACATAGAAGATACCAAGGATACCCAGCGTCATTCCGCTTAAAATCTCCCATCCCAGGAAGGATAAATCCAGTACAAAAGCCTTCCATTTGTTGCCATCCATCATGCGTTTGCTCATGGAGAATGCTGCTTCCTTTGTGATGTCCGGATTCTCTGCTAGGATATAGGGCACCATCTGGTACTCATATGCCTTTATGATACCCGGAATGATAAAGAGCAGGCTCCATAAAAAGGTGTATAAACCTTTAAAGAACATAATCTTTACGCCATTCATATAGTTGTTGTCGAAGTTAAAGCAGATTTCCTTTACCTGTGCGGTATCGCTTAAGTTTCTGGTGAAGAAACGCTTACATCCCGTAAGCAGCGGATTGAACAGGAACACCTGAAGAAGTAGAAGAATTGCACCCACAATCAGCGCCACCACCAGGAAAATAACCGCCGCAACACCAATAATTACAGCCACATCAAAGTTTGTCAGCTCGTTGTCATCGAAAAACTCGGCATTAACGATATCCCGGATCTCATCAACCACTCCCATTTCCTTTTCAAATCTGATATGATCCCCATTTACCAGTTCATCCTGCCAGCTTTCTGCCACATAGTTTGCCCCGTCACTTCCGGAGCCGGAAAAAGCGGATGATGCTCCGGTGCCACCTGCAATGACGCACAGAAGCAATGCCACCAGCACGCATCTCCAGTAATTTAAGGAAATCCTCGCCTTCGCTTTTTGTTTTAACTCTTTTCTTGTCCACATAACTATTTCCTCCTTGAAAATATGTTTTCTTTGTTGTTTGTAAATACATCTTACTTCGGAAACCTTAAGCGGACAATGGAAGAACCTTAACGTAACCTTAAGGTTTTCTGATTTCTAATCTATTTTTAAGAGCAGATTAAGCACCCGCCCGGCATTGCGCACGAGATCCTCTCTGGAGAGAAGCCCCTGTCTCTTTGCTTCCATAAGATTTGACGGGAAGCCACATGCCATCTTGATATCGTTGCCCGCCTTTGCCTCCTTATAGTGCTCTCCCAGCGTCCACCAGTCGCTGGTCACCACTCCGTCAAAGCCCCACTCGCCCCGGAGGATATCCTCCAGCAGTTCCCGGTTTTCCGAGGAGCGATACCCGTTTACGATATTGTAGGAAGACATCAGGCACCAGGGCTTTGCCTCCTTCACGATCATCTCAAATGCCTTCAGGTAAATCTCCCTTGCTGCCCGTTCCGACACTCTTGAATCCGAATTTCTGCGGTTGGTCTCCTTGTTGTTAAAGGCAAAATGCTTCACCGTGGCAGCGATATGCTGGGACTGGATTCCCCGCACCATGGCGCCCGCCAGCTTCCCGGTCAGAAACGGGTCCTCGGAATAATACTCAAAGTTGCGTCCGCACAGCGGGCTTCTATGTATGTTGATTGCCGGGGTAAGCCATACGCCAATGTTATTTTCCTTCACTTCCTTCGCGCCTGCCTCTCCCACGGCAAAAACCAGCTCCTCGTCCCAAGTGCAGGCAAGCAGCGTTGCACAGGGCCATGCCGTCGTGTTTACACCACATTTTTTCTCAATCCGAAGTCCGGCGGGTCCGTCAGCCGTCATGACACCGGGAATGCCGTACTCCGGCATATTGCCAAATCCAAAGGTATTTGCCACGCCGGTGTTGGGCTGACCGCCCAGCAGATGTGCCAGCTCCTCATCGGTCATCTGTGCCATAAAATCCGCAAGGCTCATTTTTCCTTCCGCCACCTGGTCAAAGGGCCGGATGCCTGCCTTATAGGGCTGCTTCCACACATTCAGTCCATCCAGGGCACGGACAGCCGGCATTTTCCCGTCATATTCCTCTTTGGGCGTGGCATCGATATTCCCGGCATCAGGATCATGCCCCTCCCGTAACGGCAGCTCCTCATAGCTTCCGTCCGCAAGCATACGCTTTTTCAAAGAGGACGGTACCAATTTTTCACTCAACTGTTCCACTATAATTGTCTCGTTTAAAATCCAGCTCTCGTTTAACAGGCATGCATCCCGGATTGAAGTACCCACGTAGAAATGATATTCCCCCGCCTCCAGAAGCCACGCGGATTTGTGCACCTTCCCCAGATCATCGTAGGAGGCAAGCTGCGCCGTTTCAAAAGAAAGAAACAGCTTCTGTGTCTCTCCCGGTGCCAGCAGCCTTGTCTTGGAAAAAGCAACCAGACATTTCGCCGGCTTTCCAAGCACGCCCTGGGGCGCACTGCCATAGACCTGGATGACCTCTTTTCCCGAAACAGCCCCGGTATTGGTGACCGAGACCACAAGACGAACCGTGCCGCTTTGTCCCGCCGCGTTGCTGCCCCCAGCCGCTTCTTTGCCATATATGCGCTCCGCAGCTGGCAGCGTCACCTGTTCCACGCTCCAGTCAAATGTGGTGTAAGACAGACCGTAGCCAAAGGGATAATTCACCCTCTCTGCCGCCCCCGGTATCGTCTCAAAATAGCGGTAGCCCACATAAATGTCTTCCGTGTAGTCCACGTACTGCTGGGATTCATGAAAGCCCTGGGAGGAAGGATAATCCTCCAGGCGCTTCGCAAAGGTGTCGGAAAGCTTGCCGGAGGGATTGCCGATGCCGCACAGCAGCTCCGCAGCCGCAAGACCACCCTCCATACCGCCCTGCCATGCCATGAGCACCGCACCGATTTTCTCATCCCCGGCGAACCATTCCGTGTCCACCATGCCGCCCACATTTAAGACCACAACGATTTTGGAAAAATATTTTTTGACCAGCGCAAGCATTGCCTGTTCTGCCCGGGAGAGATAAAAATCTCCATCCTCAAAAATTTTTTCTGCCGTGGCAAGAAGCGGGTCCGTATTCTTCTCCCTCTTCCCAGCATCATAGCTGCTCTTTCTGTCCCAGCCCTCCCCGGAGAACCGGCAGACAGACACCACCGCCGTATCGGTAAACGCCCGCGCTTTCCTGCAAAGCTCCTCCGAAAGCTCCGGCTCCACCGTCATTCCCGGCACCGCACCGTCCTTATACTGCTTTCTGACCTCCTCCTGATAGAAGTCTCCCAGTTCCCCAAACACGCTGACATAATCCGGCAACCGCTGCAGCCCTTCATAAAGGCTTATGGTATACGCCACGGTCACATCCCCGCTGCCGCCTCCGCCTTTCACATAATCCACACAGCCTTTCCCGAACACGGCAAGGCGCGTTCCCTTTGCAAAAGGAAGAAGCCCTCCTTCATTTTTCAGAAGGACCATGCCCTCCTTCGCCGCATCCTTCGAAAGTCTGCGATGTGCGCCGCTGTCTGTCACCCGCTGCCCGTCTGCTCCTAACGGAAGATTGGGCTGATATTGTACTCTCTGCCATTTCATTGTAAAATCCCTCCCGGTTTATGTGTAAATGTTCCGGCATTGCACTGCCAGAGTAACGTAAAACGATTATTTAGTCCAGAAATCCCAGCTTGTCCAACGCTTTTGCAATTCCATCCCGGCTGGCTGCATCTGTCACATACGCCACCTGTCCCAGCAGGCTCCTGGGGCTGGCATTTCCCATCGCCACGCTGCCCGGCACGTAGGAAAGCATGGGCAGGTCGTTGTTGCTGTCCCCGAACGCATAGGCATTGTCTGACGGCAGACCAAAATAGTCCAGCAGGAACCGGATTCCCGTCGCCTTGGAATAGCCATGGGGAACAAATTCCCGAAATGTGCCGCCCCGGTCAATGCAGGCAAAATCCCGGTCACTGACCTGACGGAATCTGGCAAGCTGTTCCTCCCGCTCATACCAGATTACAAATTTATCGCAGATAAAGTCCTCCGCCTCCGGGTCGTGGGACATATCGTAATGCCGCTCCCGAAATGCATAATACTGACGCTTCGCATCGGGATGGTGCAGCGGACGGCTCATATCAAATACCACCTCCGTGCGGGCTTCAAAAAGAATGTCCACATCGGTTTCCCGCGCCCGCTCCAGGAGCCCAAGCACCGTTTCATGGCTTTGGTTTACATAAAGCAGCTCCTTATCGTGACAATATATATTCGTGCCGCAGCCACAGACATAACCGTCAAAGCCAATGGAGCGAAACCGCTCCTCCACATTCTGAAAACAGCGCCCTGTATTGATAAACATCAGATTTCCCTTCTCCCGGGCTTTCCGGATGGCAAGCACCGCGCTGTCGGGAATCGAACCGTCCCGCTCGGAAGTCAGTGTTCCGTCGATATCAAAAAAAGCAATTTTCCTGTCCTGCATCTTGTTTCTCCATCTGTTTTTTCTGTATTCTACCATATTCGCATCCGAAATTATAGTAGTAAAATACTTGCAGAGTTTTTCCCGGGGTGTTATCTTTACTATTAGGGTTTCACGTTCCAAAAAGAAAGGAGTTTTCCATGAAATATACGACAACAGACGAATTGGAGCACTTTGATTTTAAGGAGTCTTATATCTCCGAAATACAGTCATTTGGCGAATCCTTTTCCATTATTCTGGACAGCGTCACGATTCTGCCGGAGAATAGCTGTAACCGTGACATCCGCAAAATGCGTGCCAACCAGCTTATGCTTAGGATTCGGGATGCCCATATCCAGGCATTTGTCGAGGAGGGCTATAAGATTTACAATGCCGACGGGAAGCTGATGCGAAATGAGAAGGACCGACCGATTGCGGCGGATGCTTACGCCACCGGTTTCAAGGAGCTATCCGGCTGCATGATTGATTCCATTGAGAAGAAGGACGGCGCTTACGAATTTTCCATCTGCGCCGAAGACCACACTTTCCTGATTCGCGTGTCCGGAAGTGGCGACCTGGAAGAATGGGACCGCTTTCTGAATCTGGACTCGGAGTAAAATAAGATACGCGGCTATGTGCAAAAAATCCCCGCAGGGAAGCTGTCTGGCAGCCCCTGCGGGGATTTTGTTTAGCCTTCAATGGCAATATATCTGTTATTCTCAACCTCCGGATGGTTCTCCTTTTTCGGGATTCCAAGCGTTAAAATACCGTGTTTAAAGGATGCTTTGATATCCTCCTGCTTTAACGCATCTCCCACATAGAAGCTTCTCTGGCAGGCACCGGCATAACGCTCTCTGCGAATGTATTTACCGGTTTCCTTGTCCTGTTCATCCTTATCCAGCCCCTTGGCTGCCCGGATGGTAAGATACCCGTTGTCCAGTTCTACCTGTATCTCATCCTTCTTAAAGCCCGGCAGATCCATCTCCAGCTCGTATCCGTCCTTCGTCTCTTTTATGTCGGTGTTCATCATGCTCTTCGCATGATGTCCATACAACTTCTTCTCCATGTTTCTGAATTCTCTGTCATCAAACCAAGGATCCTCAAAAAGCTCATCGAATAAATCTCTTCCATATAAACTAGGCATCATCATAAGTCATCTCTCCTTTCAACCAACTCACTCGCTGACCTGAACCACTCAGATCAGTATGATGCACAATTTGTTACACAGAACCGGTTGCGATATTCGTTTCCTTTGTTCTTGACTACGTTATAGCACCATTATTAGCACTCGTCAATAGTGAGTGCTAATAATTTATACTTTTTTTATAATTCATTATTGGTTCAAATCAAAGCGCCCTCAATAAAAATGCCATATGCAATGGAAGTGTCAGAATGTGTCTTGCACAAGATTTCAAAAGTATAAAGAAAACCCTCGAAAACAAAATGCTTCCGAGGGTTGTTTTTCTTTTTCGATACTTCCAATTATCTGGAAAAGGAAATTTATTATCTCTTTGTTAACGTTTTGATAGCTTGAAAAGCCCTGAAATAGGGGATTTGTGGTTGGTGGTGTTGCATATATGTTGTATACGCAGGACTGCCCACACATTCCCTGAACTACTCATAACATTAACAAAGAAAGGACAATCATTATGAAAATACATTTTGCTTACTACAACCAATACAAGAACGGAATCAATATTGCTTTTGCTGACAACACGCTCCTCTTTCTCTCATGTACAGAAGCAGAAAAAATCTTCACACTACGCCAAATTCTCAAAGGCTTATTGATAACCTTGCGATTGAGGAACCTCTCAAATATGCTGCACTGGCTCTTGATGGAGAGTTACAAGCGTGGGCTGATGCTATGGATGAGGACTGGAGTCCGTAAAGTGAACTTCTATTCCTCTATGTATTTCAATTCTCTTTTTTTAAACGAAAGCATCGTTCCCTCTAATATTGTAACAATAGACTGATTTATCACATCGTCCTCTATGCCGCCAGCCTCAACTTCAACCAATTGATTATTTTCTTTATCAATTTTAACATGAATGATTTGATCAGAATCCGCCACAACTGCTAAATTTGGATTATGTGTGACCAATATAATTTGTCTCCTATTTTTAGCCGCCTGAATAAATGGTACAAGAACTTTAGTTACGCTTTGATTATCCAAATTGTCTTCTGGCTGATCGATTACTAACGGAATATCTCGCAAATCCAAGAGTAAATAAAAAATTAGTAATAATGCTCCTCTTTCTCCAGGCGGTAGTGTAAAAAAAGTTGTGTCTTTGGAAATAAATGGCTCCTTTTTGGTAAGA
>JBJEJC010000142.1:0-7671 GCA_051877675.1 Roseburia sp.
TAAACATGATTTGACGATTGTTCTTGCTGAGGGCTCTACAAACACAGTGGAGAACGATAGCGGGGCAGCCATTGTTGGTGATTTCGGATATGCTTCCGGCCCATCACTTATCATCGAGGGAAGCGGGACGCTGAATGTTTCCGGTTCCACCTCTGGTATTTGGGCTTGGCAAAATGTCACTATCCAAGGTGACGCAAAGGTTAATGCTAGAGGTAGAACAAAATGTGGTATTTGCAACAACATTTCCGATGGTGCAATCACCATAAAGGATAATGCAGTGGTCGAAGCTACCGGCGGAACCTATGGAATCGGGTATGATAATAGCAGGTATAATGTTCCTGTCATTCAGGGCGGCACAGTGAAAGTGACCGGTGGTACGGCAGCTGTAATGGAAGCACCTGACCTCAGTAGCTATACCGGCGGCTATAAGGTTACTGTTGGTGACGCGGCACCCGACACAGTTTGGGACAACACCACACCTTTGAGCACTTACAAGTACCTAAAAATCGAGCCGATTAACCATGACCATAGCTGGTCAAGTACCTGGAACTATGATGAAACCTATCACTGGCATGAGTGTGAAAATACTGGTTGCTATGTGACTGATACTAGCAGTAAGGAAAGCTATGGTGAGCATGTTTTTACTGATGATACCGATACTGACTGTAATATCTGCGGCTATATTCGGACGGTAACGCCACCCTCCGATCCGGGTAAAGTGGAAACTCCGGATGCACCGGTAAACGGCAAAGGACTTGGCATTTCCATCATAGCAGAACCGACAGCACCGCAGGATGCGACAGATGAATGGACAGGTAGCTTTGTGTACTTCGGTACTTACAATGGCACTCCGGTGAAATACCGTGTGCTTGACCGGAATACCACGGACTTCGGCAATAGTACCATGCTCCTTGACTGTGACAGTGTTCTGTGGCAGGACAGCGATTTGAACAACCCGCTTGAAGACAGTTCAAACGTGTGGACTAACAGTTACGTGAAAAAATATCTAAACAGTGAAGAGACATATAGCGATACAGGTTTTTTGTCATGTAGCTTTACGGGCACAGAGCAGAGCGCCATAGCAGCAAGCGTGAAGGCATCCGCAAGCGAATCAGATGGAAATGGCAATGCATACTTCAAATATACGGCACTTAGTGGGGAAAAAATCTTTCTGCTGGACGTGCAGGAAGCAACCAGAGAAACTTACGGATATAGTAATACGGATAATTTGTCAACGAACAGAAAAAAGACAGGCGGCATCGCCTATTGGTGGCTGAGGTCGGTTTATTCTGATTCTGCCGGTATTAGCTATGCCGGCTTCGTGAACTCGGGCGGCGACATTGCTATGTGCAGCCCTCACTTAGGTTATTCCTATGTTGGTGTGAGTCCCGCTTTAAATGTGAATCTGTCATCTGTCATCTTCTCATCTGTCCTCTCGGGAAATGCAGGACAACCGGGAGCAGAGTATAAGCTGACATTGAATGACAGCAATATGATCATTGTCACAAACGGAACGCTTACCCGGAACAGCAGCAATCAGGCTATTGTTTCATACACCCTTACAGGAAGTAATGCAGCCAATGCCACACAGGTATCCTTGATGGTACTGGATGGGGAATATACAGAAGGCAATACCAACGGAGCAAAGCTTATAGCCTATGAGAAGATAGGAGACGTAGACAACTCCAATACAACCGGAACAGGGATATTTACTCTGACAGACGATATGAAGAATGACAGTTACTATTACTATATCGTGGCAGAGGATGTAAACAGTGGAAAGGCAACCGACTATGCAAGTGCGCCGGTACCGCTTACCGTTTCGGAGGCAACTGTACAGAAATATACCGTAACCGTAAATAACGGTAGCGGCAGCGGAGAGTATGCAGAAAACGACTCTGTAACCATTACAGCAGATGCAGCACCGGATGGACAGCAGTTCAAGAATTGGGTGGGATTAGAGGACCTTTCGATTACAAGCGGAAATGCCGCATCGGAAAGCGTTACCTTTATGATGCCTGCCAAAGAGGTGACAGTGACAGCCAATTATGAAGCGGTGCCTGTTAAACCGGGTGAGACTGCACCAAGCATAACTGCACAACCCGGGAACGTGACCGTAAAGGAAGGTGAGACAGCAACCTTTACCATAACAGCAAGCGGAACAAACCTTACCTATCAGTGGATGATTAACAGAAATGATGGAAGCGGATGGGCAGAAATACCAAATGCCAATACTGCAAGTTATACGACCTCCACAGTGGATAAGAGCTGTGACAGTTTTCAGTATAAATGTGTAGTTTCAAACAGTGGCGGCACAGTGGAAAGCATTGCTGTAACACTGAACGTACGGGAGGCAGGAGGCAGCACAGACAATCCGGGTGATAGTACAGACAATCCGGGTGATAGTACAGACAATCCGGATACTCCATTATATGAGATTATAGAGGGGGCAAACAGCAGTTGGACACTGGAAAGCGACGGAAGTCTTACTATCCGGGGCAATGGAGAGTTTGCCAAGTTTTCCGAGGTAAAGGTTGACGACAGTGTCTTAGATAGGAGTCATTACAGCACAAAGGAAGGCTCGACCATCATTTCTTTAAAGGCGGCGTACTTAAATACCCTGACACCGGGAACACACACCTGTGAAATAGTGTGGACGGATGGCTCAGCAAGCACCACATTTACGGTAAGTGCAAAAGCGCCAGATAATAGTGGTAATAATAACAACAGTCAAAAGGAAAGTAATAGTCCTACAGATAATCATACTTTGGAAATTGGTATACGTAAGAAGGATGATGTACCAAAGACCGGAGATAATATATCGGATGTCTGGCTGTTTGTGCTAATGATAGCATCAGGTACAGGAATGATTGTTGCCGGAAAGAAAAGAAGGTAAAAGAAAGTAAAAAGTATTAAAAGATAACTGAAAAAATGAAACGGGAAAATAATTATAGAAAGAGCGGGCGTGTCCCGCTTTTTCTTTTTAGAAAACCTACAAGGAAGCGAACTCTTAGGGAGGAACGGCGGATAAGGCACGGTCGGGAGCAGAAGTACAGACGATTCCGCCTCCTGTGCTTTGCAGCATTTATCCCTTCGGCAACGGGACGTGCAGGATATGATATCTTCTGGTTGTGACAGAATGTGAGTACAAGTAACACGCAAAAGAAATTGTCTCTTTGCTGGAAAAAAAGAATATGTTATGAGATGAGAAAATGCGGGTCAGAAACTGTATAAAAATGGAGCTTGAAAAGAAAAAGGACGCATTGTATGATAAGAGAAGGCGGAAGAATAACGTTAAGAAAAGGGAGATGTACAACATGATGAATCCAGCCACGATTATGAAAATCATGAATGCGAAAAATAAGTTTACCGAGAATCATCCGAAGTTTGTTGCATTTTTAAATACTGTGTTTTCTACGGGAATCACGGAGGGAACCGTGATTGAGATTACGGTGACGAAGCCGGGGGAAGCGCCAATTACTACCAATATGAAGGTGAAGCAGTCTGACCTTGATCTGATGAACGAATTGAAGGATCTTGCGAAGTAAAGCGAAGCCGGGAGAGGGGAAAGAGAGGAAATATGTTAGGAAAGAAAATTGCCCAGGAGCAAAAGGGAAACAGCATCCGTATCCAGTTCGAGAACGGTGTGGGAATCATTGAGGTAATCCGCGGGGATATCATTAATGTGTTTGTGCCGTGGGAGACGGAGGAACACCGCTCCAAAGCCATTGAGGGCGTCAAAGCTGTGCCCACAGAGTTTTCAATGACCGAGGAGGGAGGAGCGCTTGTTCTGAAAACATCGTCACTTGTAGTGAGGGTGTATGATGACTTCTATGTGGATTTTTATAAGCCGGACGGAACGCTGCTCTGCGCGGACAGCCGCGAGGGCAGGATTTTTGGTGCTGCCATGGACGAGGAATACATCAAAATGCTGCAGGCGGAGGGACATGATGTTACCGACAATTCCCAGCAGAATCATCCGGTTCAGGTGGTAAAGGTCATGGATGGCGATGAGAAGTTTTATGGACTGGGGGATAAAACCGGCTTTCTGAATAAGAAAAGCTATGAGTACGAGAACTGGAATTCGGATATTCCACAGGCGCACAATGAGGACTACCGTGCGCTCTACAAATCCATTCCGTTTCTGATCACCTTAAAGAATAACAGTGTATTTGGCATATTTTTTGACAATACATATAAATCCTATATTAACCTTGGAAAAGAGAATCCGGGGTACTATTTTTACGGAGCGGATGCCGGCAATCTTGACTACTATTTTATTGCGGGAGAACATATGACGGATATTGTTTCCGGCTATACCTATCTGACAGGAACCACACCGCTGCCGCAGTTCTGGACGCTGGGATATCACCAGTCCCGCTGGGGCTATGAGTCCGCGGAGGACATCAGGGATATTGCACGGCATTACAGAGAACTTAAGATTCCCTGCGACACCATCCATTTTGACATCGACTATATGGATGGCTACCGGGTATTCACCTGGAATGAGGAAGCATTTGGCAAGCCGGGAGATATCATTGCAGAAATCGGCGAGCAGGGCTTTAAAGCTGTCACCATTATCGATCCGGGCGTAAAACTGGACGAGGGCTATGCCATGTATGACGAGGGTGTGGCAGAAGGCTATTTTGCCAGAGATGAGCAGGGGGAAATCTACGTCAATGAGGTCTGGCCGGGGGAAGCGGTTTATCCGGATTATGGCAAGCCGGAAACCCGGAAATGGTGGGCTGGCAAACAGAAATACCTGACAGATCTTGGGGTGCGTGGCGTATGGAATGATATGAACGAACCGGCAAGTTTCCGGGGAGAACTGCCTGCGAATGTGGCGTTTACCGATGAGGACCGCCCGATTACGCATGCACAGATGCACAATATTTACGGGCATCTGATGGCGAAAGCGACTTACGAGGGATTAAAAGCTGCGGATGGCAGGCGTCCTTTTGTCATCACCAGAGCCTGCTATGCCGGAACACAGAAATATTCCACTGTGTGGACGGGGGATAATCAGAGTCTGTGGTCCCATTTGCAGATGGCGGTGCCACAGCTATGTAACCTTGGAATGAGCGGTCTGGCATTTGCAGGTACGGATATCGGGGGATTTGGTGCAGACTGTACACCGGAGCTTTTGTGCCGCTGGATTGAGGTGGGCGTATTTTCCCCGCTGTGCAGAAACCATTCCTCCAAGGGAAGTGTACGGCAGGAGCCGTGGCAGTTTGGAGATGAGGTGGTGGCTATTTACCGCAAATTTGTGGAGTTGCGGTATCGTCTGCTTCCGTATCTCTATGACCTGTTCCATGTGTGCGAGAAGACCGGGCTTCCGCTGATGCGTCCGCTGGTGCTCCACTATGAGGATGATCCGGAAACCTGGAATCTGAACGGGGAATTTTTGCTTGGCGAAGAGCTTCTGGTTGCACCTGTGCTGGAACAGGGAGCTACGAAAAAGACAGTATATCTTCCGAAGGGTGTCTGGTACGGATTTATGGACGGAAAGCGTTATGAAGGCGGCCAGTATTACCTTGTGGATGCACCGCTGGATACCTGCCCGTTATTTGCAAAGGAGGGCAGTATCATTCCCACCTACGAACTGATGCAGTACACAGGTGAGAAAGCTTATGACACCTTGAAACTTTTGGTGTTCCCGGGTGAGGGAAGCTATGAGCATTATCAGGACAATGGAACAGATTTTGCGTACCGCGACGGGGCGTACAATCAGTACCGCTTTACAAGCCATGGAGATGGTACGGTGGACACCGAATTGCTGCATGAGGGTTATGAGCGTTACCGTTTTGTGGAGGTATTAAAGCACCCGGACTGGGAGTAATTGGAAGCGCATCAGGGACACATTGTGTGACGGCGGGAAAATCTGCAGCCTGCAATGCACAGAACTGCCGGAGGAGGCATATTTTATAGGGAAGTTATCTATAGGGAGTATAGAGTGGACTATAATCAGGAACAATTCTTTGGTGCCCGTATGAGTGCCATGCAGCAAATGAATGTGCCGAAAATGCCTTTTTATATGAGTTATCCGATGCAGAATCTGTATTTGACCGAGATGGAATACGAGAAGGATATGGAACGCATGAAGGAACTGTATCCGCGGGAGGTAAAGAGCATCCTTGAATATGTGGAGGATGAATGCGATAAGATGGAATATGAGGGGAGTCTCATGTTTGACGAATACCCGGACCGGCTGATGTTAGAGCGGGTGGTGGAGCGCATCTATCAGAACGTGCAGGGGAGTGATGTCACTGCACAGGAGGAATATACGGCGATACAGAACCGCCGCCCGGGTGGACCCGGGAATCCGCCGCCTCCACCGCCACCGCGGAGAAATGACCCATTGCGGAGCTTAATCGGGGTTCTTTTGAATAATGAAATGTACCGGAGACGTTGCCGCCACCGCCGTTGCAGACGCTGGTGGTAAAAATCGGTTGCGATTTTTTTGAAAAATGCATACAATATACCTATCGCATTTGCGGTAGGTATATTTTTTCGCGGTGTGCCTTGCGGCGCACGTTTTTGCAGAAAGTCTGCCTGGGGCTGCCTGTAAGAGAAACGGAAAAAAGATAAGGGAGGAACTGCCGTGCGCAAGGGGATTGTGAAAGCGGTTGTGCTGTTTTTGATTTTTATAATTTCATGCATTGGTTTTGGAAGCCTGGCAAATCACACAAATGAGGATCTGACCACAGAGATGGCGGATGCCACACTGCCGGTAATTTCGCTGTATGCACAGGGAAGGGAACTTAACCAGCTGCATGGCTATTCGGTGGAAATGGACGCTTCCTATATGAGAGATGCCATTACGCCGGTGGGGGAGGATCGCATTCTTCCCATTGCAATTCAGACCTATCAGATGGCAATTGACGGAATATCCTACGAAATCAGAAGTCTGGATGCCGAGCGGCTCATTGCGAATGCGGAGGTCACTTCCTATGAGGGGAGAAAGGGAAAAATCCGTGCCGACCTGGAGATTCAGAATCTGCTGGAGGAGGGAGAGGAATATCTGCTCATCATTGAACTTACCAGTGGGAGTCAGAATATTTATTACTATACACGCATTATGGAGCCGGTGGATTGTCATGTGGAAGAATGTCTGGATTTTGTGGAGGAATTTCATGCTGCAACCTTTGATAAGGAAGCGGTGGGGGATCTTGCCACTTATATGGAGCGCACGACCGGAGACAATGACACGCTGCAGTTTGTATCGCTGAACTCTTCCCTGAATCAGGTGGGGTGGGCGGACTTGTGGTGTTTGCCAAAACCAGTAAAGGGCTGACACGTATGAACGAGCTGTTTCGTGAAGGCAAGGTGAAAAAGACCTATTGGGCAATAGTGAAAAACTGCCCTCCTAAACCCGAGGACACTCTCACGCACTATATCACCACCACCGAGCGCAACAACAAGTCGCGGGCGTGGGACACCGCCAAGCCCGACAGTAGCCGCGCGGTGCTCAAATACCGTGTGCTGGCGCATAGCGACAATTATCATCTGCTTGAGGTGAATCTGCTCACCGGACGCAAACACCAAATCAGGGTGCAGCTGTCGGCTATCGGGTGTCCAATCAAGGGCGACCTGAAGTATGGCGCGCCGCGTAGCAACCCCGACGGCGGCATCTCGTTGCAGAGCCATCGTATAGAATTTATCCATCCCGTG
>JBJEJC010000143.1:0-7663 GCA_051877675.1 Roseburia sp.
GCACGGTGGTGTGAGAGGTCGGGGATTTAAATCAAAATCCCCTCCTACTCGATTGTGTGATAAGAAAATTTTCTGGGAAATCTCTATTAGACAAATGCTCAGAACTCCTCAATCCGTCTTTGAATGTCCTCTGCAGAAAGCACAGTGCACTGCTTATCGTGAATTTCGTAGACGCGGCTGCAGATAGAGAGCACGGTAGGACGGTGGGTGGTGACGATGCAGGTACGCGGATAAGTGTCCTGCATAATGTTATGCAAAATCCGGCGCTCGGTTGTCACATCCAGCGCTGAGGTGGCTTCATCCAGCAGAAGGATGGGGGAATGGCGGAGCAACGCCCTGGCAATGGAGAGCCGTTGTGCCTGACCTTCGGAGAAGCCGCTGCCCCGCTCACCGATTTTGCTGTAGATGCCATCGGGCAGCTTCTCAATGAAGCTCCAGGCACAGGCCTGCTGCAGTGCACGAATGATATCATCGTCTGAGGCATCCGGTTTTACGTCACGCATATTTCCTGCAATTGTGCCGGAAAACATCGTGTTTCCCTGTGGAACGTAGGAAAACAGTCCGCGAGCGGAGGGGCAGATGGGAAAATGGATTGTTTCGTCTGCTCCGTACAGATAGCCTTCCCCGCTCGTAGGGCAGAGCAGCCCAAGTATTAAGCGCAGCATCGTGGTTTTCCCTTCTCCGGAGGGACCCACGAGCGCTACGACTTCATGGGGATGTGCGGCAAAATCGGTATGAGAGAATACCGCATTTCCGTTGTGGTAGGTATAGGACAGATTTGAGAAACACAGGTGGAGACCATGTTCCCGATTGTTTTCCCGGAAACATTCTGCTGCTTCGGATTTGGAAAAATCTTCTTTCGGCATATCCATGATATCCATAAGACGGCTGGCGGAGGTGGTGATGGAGATTGCCGTTGGAATCAGTCCGATTAACTGATTCAGGGTGCCTGTCAGGGAGCCGGACAGGGAAAGAAACATGGTCATGGTGCCATAAGAGATAGCTCCTCTCCATACCTGGTAAATTCCAAATCCGTAACAGCTATACGAGACGGCGAGCCCTACAATTCCGGTCAGGAGAGAGGTCATCATGGACAATTTCTGGAAATCCATTTTCATGGTAAGGTATTCCTGCTGTAGCTGGCGGAGACGTTCCGTATAGAGGCGGATGAGATCAAATGCCTTGATGGTCTGGATATTGGAAAAGGTCTCCTGGTTAAAACCGGACAGCTTTGCATTCATGGCAGCGCTCCGCTTATTATTGCTCCGCATACGTGACAGCAGGCGGCGCGACATCATAATGCTGACAGGCATGCCAAGAAGCGCCAGAAGGGCAAACGCGGGATCGTAATAGCATACCAGTGCAAGGGTGCTGATGAAACGTACGATGTAAATAATCAGATTTGGAATCCAGTTAAGAATCCCGGAGGATATGCTGGATGCATCCGCGCTCCAGCGGCTTAGCAGGTCTCCCGTGTGATAGCCCTGGATGGATTCCAGATCCGTGAGCAGCATCTTATCGAAGATATCCGCTTTGATAGAATTGTCGACACGGATACTGATTTTGCTGGAAAAATAGGTAGAAAGCTGATTCAGAAAAATATTTCCGACGGAAAAACCAATGTAGAGACAAAAGGTACGCAAGAGAAGACCGGTCTGATGTCCCGTGACGATATCTACCATATCTCGGGAGATGAGGCTGGAAATCAGTGAAATCGCCGTCCCAACAAGCCCCAGCAGCGTATAGAAAACCATCTCTTTCCAATAGACTCTGACATATTGATAGATCCAGACGGTTTCCTTCCAGAGTTCCTTTAAGCGTCCCTCTTTGATTCGTTGTATGTAATGATGAATTTGTTCAAACATTCGCAGTTATTCCTTATTTTCTAAAAAATCGTCAATTGCTTTTTTCATTACAACGGCAGCCTCCGGATCCCTGGTGCAGAGCAGCTTTGCGGTGAAAATCCGGGGAGTAAGCTGCTTTGCAAACGCCAGATTCTGCTGCAGCATTTCTTCTGTCCAGGTAGGAGAAATCAGACGTTGTGCAAGATTTAACACCTGTTCATCGGGAGAAAGGGGAAGTACTTTGTTGCAAGGTGCCTGTTTTAGAAAAGTAATGCCTCCCAGAGGATACTTGCCGGTGTCGTGGATACCGGAGGTGCCGCACCAGGGAATTCCGTAGACGGTGGGAATACCCTCGTCAAAGCCCAGCATATTCAGGTCACCGTTTAAAAGAGGAACCAGGAATTGCTGCAGCCAGAGGTTTGTGTGGGTGGATTTTCCGGTTCCGGAGGGAGCGGAGAAAAGCCATGCTCTGTCCCGGTATCGCAGAGAGGCAGAGTGCACCACATACAGCCCATGCCGGTGTGCAAGGACAAGAAATGCAAAACGCAGTGCCTGAAAAAGGTTTTCCGGGGCTGCATGCCCGGGCGCGTAGAAAAGTTCTGCTCTTGCCCCGTCTCTGGAAACGCGCATTTCGTGAATCCCATAGCGTTCCGTAAAGAAAAAGAGAAAAGATTCTCCGGTTTCGGAAATGATAAGTTCCTCATTTCGGATCAGAATCCGGCCGCAGGATAAGCGTGCCGGTTTCTCGGGAATCAGAAAAATCTTCTGATCCGCTATAGTGGAAACGGCAGCAAAATCAGAGAAATAAGTGTCGTAAAGAGAAGCACCGCCATAGAGTGCCAGACGAAGGGGACCAATCTGCAAAAAGCGTGGCGCAGAGCTTTCCGGTATGGATTCCGGTAAAGTGTCCGGCAGGAGGATTCCGTTTCGCTTCAGCAGACACAAAAATTGTTCCACGTCCTGCGTCAGGCGTGGAAGATCCTCCTTTGTGCCGTCATATTCTTCCATTAACAGGGAGGGAAGCACTTTGGGGTCGGCACCGGAGGCGAGTGCATCCCATAAAAATTCTCCCGTCTGGTTTAATCTCAGATTTGGTGCGTGGGCTGCAATCTCCTGTCCGTAGGGGAGCAGGTAGGGAACCCCGCAGATTGCTACTTTACAGTATCCGTCCCGCATTTTCATGACCGAATTCTCCTTCTGCTAAAACAACTATTTCTATTGTAGCATTTTTCGGATACAAATGCTACAATAGAAGCCGGAAAAATGTACCGCAAAACGGGAAGGGAAGAATCGTTGAAAGAAGAAAAATACGCAGTGGAAGATTTGCTCCGGCGTGGAGAGACAATTCAAATCAGCCCGGAGGGGTACAGTATGTACCCCATGTTTGTTCCCGGACGGGACAAGGCTGTGCTAAAGCAGGCGGATATTGCCAGGCTTAAGAGAGGAGACGTCGTGCTCTATCGCAGGCCGGGAAGCATCCTTGTGCTGCACCGGTTGTGTCGGTGCACGGAGGAGGGCTTTTACATGGTGGGCGATAATCAGGTGGAAGTGGAAGGACCACTGCCCGGTGAGCAGATTATCGGGGTGCTGACAGCCTTTGTGCACAAGGGGCATCATGTCAGCGTCAGGAATCCGGTTTATGTGGCGTGTGCCGGAATCTGGCTTTTTCTTCGACCGGTGAGAAGACCGATTCAACTGGCGGCAGCTTTCGGAAAGCGCACAGCAGGAGGGCTGATTGGAATATTCCGTAGAGGAGAAAACAGGTGACAGGAGGAATATGATATGGGAAAGAAAATTGGTTTTATCGGATGCGGCAACATGGCGCGTGCAATTATTGCCGGAATTGTAAAAGCAGGCTTGTATGACACGGCGGATATTCTGGCATCAAATCGCACAGAGCCGGCGTTAGCGCAGATGAAAAAGGAATATGGAATCCATGGCACCACGGATAACCGTCAGGTGGCAGAACAGGCGGATATCCTGTTTTTGTGTGTGAAACCGGATAAATTTGCAGTTGTGATTCCGCAGATCAGAGATGTTGTGAAAGAAGAGACGGTAATCGTATCTATTGCAGCAGGACAGACAATCCACGGAATCGAGGAAATGTTCGGCAGGGATATCAGGCTGGTACGCATCATGCCTAACACGCCCGCACTGGTGGGGGAGGCAATGTCATCCGTCAGCCCCAATGCCCATGTTTCTGGGGAGGAATTGGCAGAAATCAAGGATATTTTTGATCATCTCGGGAAGGCAGAGATTATCGATGAGAAGCTTATTGATGCGGTGGTAGGGGTCAGCGGTTCATCTCCGGCATATGTCTATATGTTTATTGAAGCCATGGCGGATGCGGCTGTAGCGGCGGGAATGCCAAGGGCACAGGCATACAAGTTCGCTGCCCAGTCTGTGCTAGGCTCTGCTAAGATGGTATTAGAGACCGGAAAGCATCCGGGTGAGCTGAAAGACATGGTATGCTCACCGGGAGGAACAACGATTGATGCTGTCTGCGAACTGGAGGCGCACGGCTTCCGGGATGCAGTGATTGCGGGAACCAGCGCCTGCATCCGCAAATCAAGAGAAATGAGTCAGAAGAAGTAATGGAAGTAATTGCATATATTGAAACGGATTTTAAAGATAAATTTGGAATTCCCAGACAGAGCGGACTTGTGGAGGGGCTGGAAGGGCGCATCGTGTTTACGCCGGAATATCGAAACCCGGAGGCTCTGCGGGGGATTGAAGAGTTTTCCCATCTATGGCTGCTGTGGCAGTTCTCGGAGGCGAAGCAGGAGAAATGGTCACCTACGGTGCGACCGCCAAGGCTTGGCGGCAATAAGAGAATCGGTGTATTTGCCACCCGCTCGCCGTTTCGCCCGAATTCCATCGGACTTTCGGCGGTAAGGCTAAAATGTGTGTCCTGGGAGGAAAAGGATGGTCCGGTGCTGTATGTGTCCGGTGTCGATCTGTTAAGCCAGACGGCAATCTATGATATCAAGCCTTATATTCCTTATGCGGACTGCCACCCTGAGGCTACGGGTGGATATACGGATATGACGAAGGAGCATGCGCTTACGGTGGAGTTCCCGGAGGAACTTTTACTGCGTTTCCCGGAGGAGAAGCGGGAAGCGGTGAAAGGGATTCTGGCGCAGGACCCAAGACCGGGCTACAGCAGGGATGCAGAACGGATTTATGGGTTATGCTTTGCGGGATATAATGTGAAATTCCGTGTCAACGGAGAGACGCTTACCGTAGAAGAGGTAACGGAAAACAAATGAGGAAGGAAAACTATTTATTTTCGGAAGGCTTTCTTGGGGAGAAAAAGGAAGACGGCAGTGTGGTTCTGCTGCGGGCATATGGCAGCGTGCCGGTGCTTGCGGTGCCGCAATTCCTGGAGGGTATGCCGGTGACGGAAATCGGAGATTACTGCTTTTCCAGAAAAGGAAATCAAAGGCTTTTGCAGGCAGGAAACGAACCGGGCAAAGAGGCTGGTTTTCTGCAGGAGATTTGCGAGGACAGACTGGAAGCATTGGAGATTCCGGATTCTGTGCGGAAAATCGGGAATTATGCATTTTACAATTGTAAAAAGCTCACAAAGCTTTGTATGGGTCGTTTCGTGGAGGAGCTTGGAAGCGATGTGTTCATGAACTGTGTCGGGCTGAAACAGATTACTGTCCGGGGCAGCATCCACAAAGCCAGTGGACTAAAACAGACATTAAGCCGCATTTCCACCACCATTGAGGTGGTTTTTCAGGAAGAAGGCAGGATTGAAGCGGCGCTTTTGTACCCGGAATATTCGGAGACCTATGACGAGATTGCTCCGGCTCATCTGTTTGGACGGAATATCACGGGAGAGGGATTTCGGGCAAGACAGTGTTTTCGGGATGGAGTGGTGGAGCTTTCCGCCTATGACAGTATTTTTCCGAAGGCATGTGTGGAGGAGAGCGGAGAGGTTTTGGAGCGGTTGGCGTTAAACCGACTGCGGTATCCGGTGGGGCTTACGGAGGAATGCCGGACGATCTATGCGGATTATGTCAGAGCTCATGGAAGGGAGCTTGCAGCACGGCTTGTGAAAAAGCATCTGGCGGAAGAACTCCATTTCTTATGCCGGGAGGGCTACTTCGACGGAAACCTCATGGCGGAGGCGGTGTCTCTTGCGGCAGAAGCGGACTGGACCGAGGGGGCGGCGAGCCTTATGGCATGGAAACAGGCATATGGCGGCGAAACGGAGAAGGACAGATACTCGTTTGATGAGTGGTAAAAGATGAAATTGTATGTGTTATATGCATTTTATATGCAATAAACAAAATGGAAGAAGATGGAGAGGAGGTGCAGTATGCAGCATATTGAGACGGAGGAGGAATGGCAGGCACGGATGGGGTGTAAGGTGCTCGAGCAGACCAGACAGGAAATTTATATGGATCTCCGTTTCTTTGGAATCGCTCTTTCTGCGCTTACCTTAAATCCGCAGCCAGCCTTGAAGGCGATTGCTACGGACGGCAGCCTCCTATATTTTGCCCCGGAGCAGGTGATACGGGTATTTCGGGATAATCCAAGATTTCTGGACCGGGCGTACCTGCATACGGTGCTGCATTGTCTGTTTTCGCATCTCTGGATTGGCGGAAAGCGGGATAAAAATCAGTGGGACCTTGCCTGTGACATTGCGGTGGAATATACGATTGACACTATGGATAAGCCCTGTACCAGGCGGATTTTAAGCTTTATGCGCCGGAATATGTATGAGAGGCTTGGACAGGAGAAGAGTGTTATTTCGGCAGCAGTCATCTATCGTGTGTTAGAGGAGTTCAGCGCCGGGGAGCAGGCGCAGCTTGTGGCGGAATTTTACACCGATGACCACTGCTACTGGCCGAAGCAGGAGGATGGAAAAGCTATGCCGCAGGCGGCACTTGCCAGCCGGGAGAAATGGGAAAAGATTGCGCGCCAGACCCGGATGGAGCAGGAACGTCAGGGAAGTATTGACGGAGAAGGGGAACGGCTATTGGAAGCAGGTTTTCGCGCAGGCAAAAAGAAGCGCAGCTACGGTGAGTTTCTGCGGAAATTCTCCATTCTGCGGGAGGAAGCCGGGCTGGACCCGGAGGAATTTGACCTGAATTCCTATTCCTATGGGCTGCGGCTCTATGGCAATATGCCGCTGGTGGAGCCGGTGGAGACCAGAGAAGTCAGAAAAATCCGGGAATTTGTCATTGTGGTGGATACCAGCGATTCCACCAGAGGGGAACTGGTGGAACAGTTCCTGCGGGAGACCGTGTCAATCATAAGCCAGCAAAACCGGTTCTTTGGGGATGCCAGAATCCACATCATGCAGTGTGACGATCAGGTGAGACGGGATGATGTGGTCACCGGAGTATCAGACTTGGAGCGTCTTATGAGCCATTTTACAGTCACAGGAGGCGGCGGAACGGACTTCAGACCTGTGTTTGCCTATGTGCAGGAGCTTCTGGAACAGGGTGCCTTCCGCAATCTCTGCGGGCTTTTGTACTTTACGGACGGAAAAGGAATTTATCCGAAGAAGAAGCCGGATTACAAGTGTGCATTTCTGTTTCTGGAGGACTATGAGGAGGAGGCAGTGCCGCCATGGGCAATGCGGTTCCGGATGGAGTAGGGACGGAAGAGGAGCGGGAACTCGAAGATTTATTGATTCTTTATCAACAGAATGCTATAATTTGAGACAGTATTTTTTCATTTCATAGGAAAAACTTTGTTATATTAACGTGTGAAAGTGAATGCCTTTCCTATGAAATAAAAAACGCTTCGCGAGGATCGCACTGCGGCGGAATGGTAGATGTTGCTGACGCAACCCGCCGCAG
>JBJEJC010000144.1:0-36361 GCA_051877675.1 Roseburia sp.
TCTTATTCTCAGCGCCCGGTGTGGTTACAATCACCTTCTCCGGAGTGATGACCAGTGCGCCCTTTGCGGTAGCGGCACCATTGAACATCTTTTCAACCATAGCCTTGAAAGTGTCCACAATCTTGCCATCGGTAACATATTCGGCCTTGCCCTTGATTTGATATCCTTCCAGATTCTGTGCATCATAGACGGAAATGGCAATTTTACCTTCGTTCACCTGGATGTTGTTCAGGGTAGTTTCCAGGAATACATCGCCCACCACCAGCTTACCGTCATCGGTCACATCTTTGAACGCAACAGGAACCACGTTGGGCTCGCCATCTGCGCAGGTAGCCAGATCCCACATACTTGCTTTCAGCAGTTTTACAACATTTTCGTTCAACATCAGTAATACCTCCAAAATCGTATTTGCTTGTTTCAGCATACTCATTGTAGAAAATTTACTCCTGCTAAACAAGATATTAGCAAGTTTATGAGTCACTCATAAATTTCATAGTATAAATAAAACATAAAAATCTGATTTTGCTATAAAAAACATCCAGCCATTCAGCTGGATGTTTCACACAATTATGCATACTCTATTAAATGTTTTTTACTATCAAATCAACATATTCCGATTTGTAATTCCATTATAATATCATCAACTTAATTTGCAAACTATGCAAGCAATACTCCTGTAAAAAACTCCTTGGCACAAGAAATCAATCATTTTCGCTGACAAAATTGGTTCTCCATGCTGTATTTCGGTGACAAATTTGTCACCGAAAATGTTATTATTTCATGAAAAAAGCAGCAATGATTTTCTAGTCATTACTGCTTAAAATGAATGTTCCCAGCGGGAATCGAACCCACAACTAGCGCTTAGGAGGCGCTTGTTATATCCATTTAACTATGAGAACAAACCTGTATGTGTATACTGCACATACAGCTTTTATATTTTAACACATAACAAAGAAAAAAACCAGACTCAATCTTTGTAATTTACACTTCCCTGCATCCATACATTTCCTTTGAACCTTCTGCCCACCTCAGGAGCTCCCAGCAGGTCCTTTTCATTGATACACACACCAAAGGTGATATCGTTGCAGAGAATGTCCATCACATAAACATTTTCCCCAGTCAGGGAATTCTGGCATTTGCTGCAGTCCATAATCTCACCCAGAACAGAATATTGGTCACTCTCAATTCCATAGGGCATAAAATAGCTGTCCACAATACTTAAGATATCCTCATGGGTGATTCTGCGGGATAAAAGGGAATAGGTATCGATATCTTCCAGCGTCAGATTCTCAATGGCATCCTCATCCCCGTCTCTTGCCGCTGCAATCAGATGATTGCGATCCCTGCTGTCCTTCTCCAGAGATTTCTGTGTTTTCTCGGATTTATTCACAGGCAGAAGGATTTTTCCTTCTGTGGAAAGTGCACCCAGGATGATTCCCTGTGCCTGACTCCGATAGCCCTTGTAATTCTTCAATGCCAAATAATCTACTACATTTTGCAGATAAAAAATCAGCGTCACACCAATCCGCACCTCATCACAGACCCCGGCATAGGATTCCTTCTCTGCGTGCTTCTCAATATCTGCCTGCTCTGTAGTGGAAATATTTTTTCCGCAAAAATAAGGATAGTAATACTCCATCTCAAAAGCATCTTCCTCATTGTAGGTTCCCCGGAGTGTAATTCCAAACATTTCTCCGAATTCTTTGGTGATCTCCGAAAATTCATTTCCTTCCGAGTCTCTTGCAATCTTTTCTGTGGTAGGATGTTCTATGATTTCTTTAAGAATTCCAGCCAGGTCTTCTTTTCCGATACCGGAAAATCCCACGGCTCTCAAGAATTTATGCATATACTATCCTCCTTTCTATTTTCCCTGTTAGAAAAAGCAATTCATTATATAATAAGTAGTTTCATTTTGCAACTGTTAATCGCCGAGAGCAATAATGGAAATTGTTTTCTTTTTCTCCAGATCATATCTCTGACCGGTTATGGTGCCGTTTTCATCGATAACTGCCACCACCGGACGGATGGGATCTTTTGTCTGGCAAACAACGATTCCGCTCTCACCTGTAGTCAGCTTTGCGCGGGTACCAACCGGATAGCGCGCTACACTTTTCTGAAGCATCTTGACAATCCTCGCTTCAAAAAGTACATCCGCAGTTTCCACCAGATACTCCAGTGCCTGCTGCACCCCTACCCGCCTGCATTCCATTCCGGAAATCATGCAGTCAAAAGTATCACATACCTGGAGAATGCTACACTCGATTTCCCTCGTCTTCTGTTTCAATGGAAATCCGGAACCATCCCTTCTCTCATGATGAGAAAGGATCATTTTCTTCTCAATTGCATCCAGCCAGGTCTCTCCCTCCAGAGCGGAATAGGCAAGAATTGTATGTTTTTTATATTCAAATACCTCGGCTGGAGGACTATTCTCCATATCACAATTTATATATGGAACCATAATATAACGGATTCCAAGATCGTGCAGAAGACAGCCCAGTGAAATATGATACAGTGTTTCTTCTTTTACCTTTAATTTTCTGGCAATCAGCAGAGAAAGAATTGTCACCATAACCGTGTGCTCGTAAAGATTCCCGCTCCGTTCCTCCATGTCAATGACCGTGGTGCATTCCGCAGCCAGTATATCATCCACCAGCTCCCTTGACAAATCTTTCATACCTTCCAGTGATTTTCCCCCGTGATAAATATGACCTTCCAGTATGGACTGCACTCTGCTGATATAATTTTCTATTTTCTCTTTGCCAAGAATCTGATGCGCTTCCTCATAGTCTTCATAAGGATCTTCAATACAGACCGTATCAATTCCCAGGAATGACATCAGATCAAGGTATTCCGGCTTCAGAACCGTTCCTTTGGAAATCAGAATATCCTTTTCCGCCGTAATCACCGGTTCCGCCAAGGTCTCCCCACCCTTTAACGATTTTATCAGTCGTATCCTCATAACTGCTCCCCGATTGATAGAAAAAATCCCTGTTACTCAGTTTCGTCCTTTTCTTCCTTCCCCATAGCCCGGTTCAACGCTTTCTGTTCCTCTTCGGATAAGACGATGATGGAATTTCCGTCTACGATTTCTTTTATGTAGGTATAGCAGCCTTCTCTGGTATGCATGGCATTGATAATAAAACCGTTATTTTTTTCATCCAGCATTGCGAGGGAAAAACTTAGCTTTCCACCCATTTCATTGAGTGCATCGTATTTGATGAGCCCCATCTTCTGATAGGTCTTATTCATCTTTCTGGAAACAATCTTGATGTTTTTCTCATTGGTAGAATTTGCCTCCAAAAGGAAATCCACCTGCTCCAGACGTTTGATTAATGTATCCTCCAGATTCTTTGCATTTTTTCCACTCATGAAAATCTTGTAATTCTTCTTGAGCTTCTTCATCTGGACAATGTTGACGATAGTTAGAATGACAAGTATAAGCAGTACCGCTGTCAGTCCGATAATGATATAATCAGAATCTATCCCCAAATATTTTTCAATCATGTTGTTCCTCTTTCCTTACAAACATACGTTCTATTTCTGAATGGTGCGCAGCATATCAATGATACGGTCCAATTCGTCCATAGAATAATAGTCAATCTCGATTTTTCCCTTCTGTGCATCCTTCTGGTTAATCGCAACCTTTGTTCCAAGAATCGCTTTCATGCTCTCCTCCAAATCATGGAAAATTGCTTCCATCTTAGGATCTGCCTTGGCTGCTTCCTTCACTGCCGGAGGATTATCTTTCTCCTGCTGAATCTTCTTCACCAATTTTTCTGTCTCACGCACACTGAGCTTCTCATCAAAGATTTTCTGGGCGGTTATATACTGTTTCTCCAAGTCAGTAATTCCAAGCAATGCTCTGGCGTGTCCGGTAGAAATCATATCATCAATTACCATCTGCTGAACCTTTTCATTCAGTTTCAGCAATCGCATGGAATTGGTAACTGCAGTGCGGCTCTTCGATACCCGCTCTGCAACCTCATCCTGTTTGAGATTGAATTCTGTCAGAAGTCTCTTATAGGCAAAGGCTTCTTCAATCGGATTCAGATTCTCACGCTGAATATTTTCAATCAGGGAAATTTCCACAACTTCCTGATCGGTAAGATTCTTAATAATAACCGGAACCTCTTTTAATCCTGCAAGCTTTGCAGCTCTCCATCTCCGCTCTCCGGCAATGATTTCAAAATAATCCTTTTTATCCTGTACCAACAATGGCTGTAATACACCAAACTGCTTGATGGATTCCGATAATTCTAACAGGGCATCCTCGTCAAAGTTCTTACGGGGCTGTTCCCGGTTTGGCTCTACTTTATTGATACTGACAAGTACACCGTCTGTTGCCTTCTCATCCTTCTCTACTGCTTTCGGTGCAGCCGGCTTATTAACCTTATCTGGAATCATGACATCCAGACCTTTTCCCAAACCTTTTTTTACTGCCATTTAGATACCCTTCCTTTCCATAACTTCCTTTGCCAGTAAACGGTAGCTCTCCGTTCCTGCAGATTTTGCATCGTAGAGATTGATAGGTAAGCCATGAGAAGGAGCTTCCGCCAATCGTATATTTCTGGGAATCAGTGTCTCATATATTTTTGCATCCAAGTTGGCTTTTACATTTTCCACAACCTGATTAGAAAGATTTGTTCTCACATCATACATGGTAAATACCACACCATCTATTTGCAGATTTGGATTCAGTCTCTGCTGTACCAGATCTATGGTGTGCATTAACTGACTCAATCCCTCCAGTGCATAATACTCGCACTGAATTGGCACCAGTACGGAATCCGCTGTGGTCATAGCATTGATAGTGAGCATATTCAGAGACGGCGGACAATCAATAATAATGAAATCATAATCATCTCTGATATAATCTACGGCATTTTTCAATATGTATTCTTTTTCATTGATTCCAAGAAGTTCAATCTCAGCTCCGGCAAGATTCACATTAGAAGGAATGATTTTCATACCTTCCACTACAGTGTCGGTCATACTCTCTTTGATAGAACACTGATCTAACATTAACTCATATACTGTGTTTTCTACTTCATTCTTATCCACACCAAGTCCGCTGGTCATATTTCCCTGCGGGTCCAGATCTATCGTCAAAACTTTCTTTCCTGCTTCTGAAAGACAGGACGATAAATTAATTGCTGTTGTTGTCTTACCAACGCCACCCTTCTGGTTTGCAATTGCTATAATTCTACTCATAGTTCTCCTTATCCTTATGCCACATACTTTTTATGGCATAATCGTTTATTCAATTTATGTCATGATGCTATTATATCACTTCTACAAAATGATTGCTATAGGAAATGTTTCACGTGAAACATAATTTTATACCAACTCAATATTTGTTTTTGTGAACATTCAGGTTTGGAAAGTTTTTCAAAACACTTTTCTCTACTATTAAAAGGCTCTTGGTTATTATTATAAAAAAGAATCCTGCTCCGCAGGATTCTCCGCCTGCGGCGGGTTGCGTCAGCAACATCTACCATTCCGCCGCAGTGCAATCCTCGCGGAGCGTTTTTTATTTCATAGAAAAGGCATTCATTTTCACTCGTTAATATAACAAGGTCTTTCCTATGAAATAAAATTAAAAATTTCCAGTAATGTTTCACGTGAAACATTACTGGAAACAAAATGATACTAAATGGTAATAAGATTATTACGAATAGCAAATACCGCTGCCTGTGTACGATCCGTAACTCCAATTTTCTTAAAAATATTAGATACGTGATTTTTCACAGTCCGCTCACTGATTTCTAATTCTTCTGCAACCTCTTTGTTATACTTACCGATAGCCAGTAATTTCAAAACCTCCAATTCTCTTCTTGTAAGTTTTTCAATTTTAACACTGTCATTATCGATATCAATCATTTTTGCATTGAGCAACGGAATCAGACTTGGCTGGATATAGTCATCTCCGCTAACCACTGCATTAATTGCTTTTTTCAGTTCCGCAGATTCAGAATCCTTTAACAGATATCCATTGACTCCGATATTAACTGCCTTCAACAGATATTCTACTTCATTGTGAACAGTAAGAACAAGAACCTTAACCTTCATTCGCTTGTCCTTCATTTTCTGAAGAACATCAAGACCATTCATATTCGGCATATTGATATCCAAAAGAAGAACATCCGGTTTAACGGAATTTAATTTATCCAGACATTCTACTCCATCACATGCTTCTGCAATTACTTCAAAATCACCCTCTAATTCCAGCAACTGTTTCAATCCTTCACGAATCATGGAATGATCATCTGCAATCATAACTTTTACTGCCATACTATTTTTCCTCCTTATTGATGATAGGCACTTTCACAACTATTTTTGTTCCGTGATTAATCTTGGAATTTATATTGATATTTCCTGATAAAAGATATACACGTTCTTTCATCATGGATAAACCAAAACCAGAATTATCCTGTCTCATACCCGTATCATTATTTTCCATATCGAATCCGGTTCCATTGTCCTCGATAGAAACATATATCTCATCGGGTTCGTATCGTAGTATTACCTGAATCAGAGAAGCATCTGCATATTTGATGGAATTGCTGCATGCCTCCTGAATAATACGCAAAAGTGTAATTCCGATTACCGGCTTTATCTGATATGGTTCTCCTTCCACAGAAAAACTGATTTTCTTTGATTCACTGGATTCTAATTTATCCAATGCCCGTTCAATCGTAACATCCAGACCAATATCATCGAAGGACATGGGGCGAAGATTATAAATCATCTCTCTGGTCTCATTTATGATTTCCCGTAAAGTCCGGGACATCATATTTAATTCCAGCTTGCAGCGGATTGGGTCCATCTCCACCAGTTTACTGCAAAGTTCTGTCTTGTGGACAAGGCTGGTAAGATTCTGTACCGTGGAATCGTGAAGTTCTCTTGAGATGCGTTGTCTCTCATTCTCTTGTGTTTCAAGAAGTGTCAGTCGATACAATTCGTTTTCTTCATTCTCTTTTTCCAGAAGCATGCTTTTCTTGGCAATTGTGATTACATTGGAAAGCTCGTCCAGCTTCTCTAAACAAACCGTATACTTTTCCCTGACTTCATCAATCTGTTTCTCAATCTCCTTCTGGCTTTCCTTTAATTCCAGAATTTTTGCCTTATTCTTCCCGTTTGCTTCTCTGGGAGAAAATGACTCAAAATTCGGATCACTGCTTTCCTCCAAAAGCCTGATGAATTCAATATTCTCTTTCCGGTGTATCTGGAGGTTGCCCAATTCCTTCTCTATCGAAAGCTTTTCCTCCAGGTACTCATTCTGAAGTTTCTCTAAATAATTAACCATAGATACCTCGAACACACGTTTGCTATTTATAGCTAAAATTCCACTTTTATTTTATACTAAAACATATGTAAAGAAAAGAAAAATTTTCCATATAAAAAAAATTAATTTGTATATCATAGGAAAAGTGGCTATAATAATAGATAGAAAAGCACAAAAGTCGCAAATGGAGGCGCCTATGAAAAAAAATATCAAACATTTTTTTCTTTTGACAACACTGGCTGCAGGAGCAATTCATCTGGTCAACCGTTTTGTCGATATCACCGCCGAGATGAAAAACATTCTCAAATCCGAGAACGGCAATTATTATGATTGGAAAAACGGAAAAATTTATTATACAAAACGTGGAGCCGGCTCACCGATTTTATTAATTCATGACTTGAATCCCATCAGCTCCTCCTATGAATGGAGCCGCCTGGTGAAAAAATTGGAAAAAGAGCATACCGTATATACCATCGACCTGCTGGGCTGTGGCCGATCCGAAAAACCTTGTCTGACCTATACGAATTATCTATATGTTCAGTTGCTTACGGATTTTATCAATAATATTATTAAAGAGAAAACGGATGTGGTTGCAACAGGCAATTCCATTTCCTTTGTGGTTCTTGCTTCCAACATGAACTCCAATCTGATGAACCGGATTATTGCAATCAATCCTCCGACGCTTGGCGAGTTTAACCGGACACCGGATAAATATTCTTCCGCAAAGAAAGTGCTGCTGGAGCTTCCTATCATTGGCACCCTGATTTACAATATGCGTACCCATGAAAAAAGAATTCAAAGTCTTTTCAAAGAAGACTACTTTCTAAAATCACAGTTAATTTCCACCAAAATTCTGGATGCGTATTACGAATCTGCCCACTTGGATCACAGCCACGGAAAATATCTGATGGCAAGTATCGAGGGAAGTTATACAGACAACGGAATCTCACATGCGTTAAAGAAACTGGATAAACCGTTTTCCATTATTATTGGACGAAATCTTCCGGGTGCGGCTGCCAATGCTGATACCTACGTGAAACAGAACAGACGCATTGAGACAGCCACCATCTCCAATGCAAAGATGCTTCCCCAGTTAGAAGCACCGGACCGGCTGTATGATGTGATTCATATGTTTCTGACCGAATAAAAAAAAGCTGCCTGACTTGGCAGCTTTTTTTATGCAATAGGTTCCTTTGTGGGTGTTCCGGCTTTCCGGGGATACGTCTTCGGTGTCTTCTTTATCTTTTCAATCACCACGAAGGAACGCTTCTGTTCATAGAGGTCAAATTTATATATTTCTTTCAAGTTTCCTCCCAAAAGTGAAATGGCTTTCTTTGCAGCATTCGCCTCCGCTTCCACCTCACCGGATTTATAGGAAATAAAGACTCCACCCTCCTTCACAAAGGGAATGCAATATTCACTTAAAGAGGATAAATTTGCCACGGCACGCGATACACATAGGTCAAATTGTTCCCGATATTCTTTATTTCTGGCAAGTTCTTCCGCTCTTCCATGTACAGCTTTCACCTGAGACAACCCTAGCTCCTCCGTCACGGTCTGTAAGAATTTAATTCTTTTATTTAAAGAATCCGCAAGCACCAGCTCCACCTGGGGAAAAGCTATTTTTATGGGAATACCGGGAAAACCGGCTCCGGTTCCAAGATCAATAATTTTCCACTTTTCCGGCAGTTCATCCCGGGCATCCAGACGAAAAACCTGTACCAGAGAAAGACTGTCAAGAAAATGTTTTTCAACCACCTCATCAAACTCGGTGATGGCTGTCAGGTTCATGACCTTATTCGTCTCAACCAGCATTTCATAATAGGTAAGAAACTGCTCCATCTGCTTATCAGAAAGAGAAATTTCCAATTTTGTTAAACCTTCCTGAAACTTTTCAAGATTATACGCCATATATCAATCCCTTTCTGCATGCTTATGATAGTTCATCTGCTCCATATATACCAGCAGTACGGAGATGTCCGCCGGTGACACCCCGGAGATCCGGGAAGCCTGTCCGATGGAAAGCGGCTTGCAGCTCTTTAATTTCTGCCGTGCTTCAATACGCAGACTTGGAACCTGATCGTAATCAAAATTTTCCGGAATCTTTTTCTGTTCCAACTTCTTGAATTTCTCTACCTGTTTAATCTCCCGGGTAATGTAACCCTCATACTTGATGTTAATGTTAACCTGTTCCTTTACTTCATCGGGAAGGTCAGGACGCTCTGCATCAATTGGTGCCAGCTTCTCATAATCCAGCTCCGGGCGACGGATTAATTCCGTCAGGCTGGTTCCGGTATTCAACGGAATACTTCCATAGCTTTCCAGAAGACTTTGAACTTCTTTTCCCGCACCTATTCTCACATGGGAAACCCGCTCCATTTCCTCTGCAATCATTTTTTCTTTCTGGCAGACCCAGTCATAGCGCTCCCTGGAAATCAAACCGACTTCATACCCTTTTTTGGTGAGACGCAGGTCCGCATTATCCTGCCTGAGCAGCAGACGGTATTCCGCCCGGGAAGTCATCATACGATAGGGTTCATGATTTTCCTTCGTTACCAGGTCATCAATCAAAACACCTATGTATGCCTCAGAGCGGTCCAGCACCAGAAATTCTTTTCCCAGCAATTCCATTGCTGCATTGATTCCGGCAATCAGACCCTGACATGCCGCTTCCTCATATCCACTGCTTCCGTTGAACTGACCTCCGGAAAAAAGTCCCCGGATTTTTTTGAACTCCAGTGTTGCATAGAGCTGATTCGGATTGATACAATCATACTCAATTGCATATGCATTTCGAACAATTTTGACATTTTCCAGACCAGGCAGGGTGCGGTACATCTCATGCTGCACATCCTCCGGCAGGGAAGAGGACATTCCACCCACATACATTTCATTGGTATTCAGTCCCTCCGGCTCAATAAAAATCTGATGCCGGTCTTTATCTGCAAACCGGACTACCTTGTCCTCGATGGAAGGACAGTAACGTGGTCCGGTTCCCTCAATGACACCTGCATAGATTGGCGAGCGGTCCAGATTATTCCGAATAATCTCATGGGTCTTTTCATTGGTGTAGGTCAGCCAGCAGGAAACCTGATCAATCTGTACACTCTCCGGGTCCGTGGTGAAAGAGAAGGGAACAACCCGCTCATCCCCCTTCTGCTCCTGCATTTTAGAAAAATCAAGAGAACGCTTGTCCACACGCGCCGGAGTACCGGTTTTAAAACGAAACATTTCTATTCCGTGTTCCTTCAGGGAATCCGTCAGGTGATTGGCAGCCATAAGTCCGTTCGGTCCCGTGTGAACAATCATTTCTCCGGTCAGACAACGCGCCCGAAGATACGTTCCGGTACAAAGCACCACTGCCCTGCAATGATAAACTGCACCGGACACGGTCTTTACCCCTACAATCTGCTGCAGATTTTCCGCAGCCGTCTCCCCGGATGCTTCCTCAGAAGAAATCTGCTCGGTGAGAATCTCAGATACCTCTGCCTGACGAATCGTCAGATGCTCTGTGTTCTGCAGAGTTTTTCGCATTTCCATACTGTAATTTGCTTTGTCTGCCTGAGCTCGCAGGGAATGCACTGCCGGCCCCTTCGAGCTGTTTAACATTTTTGACTGGATAAATGTCTTATCGATATTGATTCCCATCTGTCCACCCAGAGCATCAATCTCCCGCACCAGGTGTCCCTTGGAGCTGCCGCCCACATTGGGATTGCAGGGCATCATCGCAATACTCTCCACACTCACCGTAAAAATAATCGTTTCCAGACCAAGTCTTGCACATGCGAGCGCCGCCTCACAGCCCGCATGTCCTGCTCCCACAACTACAACATCATATGTTTCCTCTAAAAAATTGCGGTTCATAAAATCCTTCTTTCTATAATTATTCCAACTATTTGCCCATACAGAACTTGCTGAATATCTCATTCACCAAATCATCCTCCACCGCTTCCCCGATGATGCTTCCCAATTCCTCATAGGCATTCATCAAATCGATGGAAAAAAAATCCTCCGGCATTCCGTCTGCAATACTCTGCAGTACCAGCCTCAAACTGGAAAGTGCTTCCTTAAGTGCAGTCTTATGGCGAATATTTGTAATATATACTTCATCATTAAAGGTGACTTCACCGGAAAAGAACATTTCCCGGATTGCCTCCTCCAGCTCATCAATTCCCCGATGCTCCTTCGCTGAAATAGAGATCATCCGCATCGGATTGCAGCCTGCTGTCCGCTTTTCCACACACTCCCTGATTTCCTCAGAAGTTATCAACGGCTGCAAATCAGATTTGTTCAAAAGCAGAATTGCCTTTCTGTCCTTTAAAAGCTCCATAATCTCATTGTCATTTTCATCCAGCTTCGTGGAGGTATCCACCACATAGATGATCAAATCCGCATCCGCAAGATATTTCTTAGCCTTATCCACGCCGATTTTCTCCACCACATCCTCCGTATCCCGGATTCCCGCTGTGTCAATGATATTTAGCACAATTCCGTTGAGATTAATCTGCTCCTCCAGCACATCCCGGGTGGTTCCGGCAATATCCGTGACAATCGCGCGCTCCTCCCCTACCAGCGTATTCATCAGAGAAGATTTTCCCGCATTGGGCTTTCCCACAATGACCGTAGAAATTCCCTCTTTTAAAATGCGCCCGTTATCACTGGAGGAAAGCAGCTTTTCCATCTGATTATTGATTGTAAGAACCTTTTTTTCCAATTGTTGTGGATAACCCTCCAGACTGATATGTTCCGGATCATCCAGAGCAGATTCAATATAAGCAATTTCATGTAATATCTCTCCGCGAATCTCTTTCACCGCATCGGAAAGTGCACCGGAAAGCTGCTTCATGGAGCTTTTCAATGCAAAATCATTTTTTGCCTGAATCACATCAATGACAGACTCCGCCTGAGAGAGATCGATACGTCCGTTCAGAAAAGCCCGCTTCGTAAATTCTCCCGGCTCCGCCGGTCTTGCCCCGTATTTGATTACTGTCTCTAAAATCCGTTTCATTACATAGACGCCGCCGTGACAATCAATCTCCACCGTGTCTTCTCTGGTATAGCTTCTCGGCCCCCGCATAAGCAGAACCATAACCTCATCGATAACCTCATCCCCATCCTGGATATGTCCATAATGAATAGTATGGCTTGGCATTTCCGATAATTTTTTTCCGCTTCTCATATGAAAAATCTTATCAACAACGGAAACCGCTTCCTCACCGCTGACTCTTACGATTCCGATTCCCGATGAAGTCATGGCGGTGGCAATTGCCGCAATCGTGTCTGTCTGAAACATATCATTACACCTTTCCTGTAGATATCCTTTCGCACCGAGTGTGCATAAAAAGGGACTGTCTGACGACAGCCCCTTATCTGTACTATTTCTTTAAAGTAACAACTACATGACGATAAGGTTCTTCGCCCTCACTGTGAGTTGTAACAAATTTGTCATTCTGCAGAGTAGAATGGATTACTCTCCGCTCAAACGGATTCATCGGCTCTAAGGAAACCGGACGTTTCGTTCTCTTCACCTTGTAAGCGATATTCTTTGCAAGATTCTCCAGAGTTTCCTTTCTTCTCTTGCGGTAATCCTCGGTGTCAATTTTTACCTTCACATAGTTCTCTGCGCGGCGATTAACTGCAAGATTTGTAAGATATTGCAGAGAATCTAAGGTCTGTCCTCGTTTTCCAATCAGTACACCCATATCGTCTCCCTTTAAGTCAACGTTAATGGTGCCTGCCTCCTCATCCTTCTCAATATTAATCTCAACCTCAAGCTTCATCGCCTGAAATACCTTATTTAAAAATTCTCTGGTGTCATCCTCAACAGAATACTTCTTGCGAACCTTGATTACGGCATCTTTTCTTGCAATTCCCAAAAAACCGGCGCTGCCCTTCTCGATTACCTCATATTCAATCTGGTCGCTGGTTGTCCCCAATTTAATCAGAGCTTCTGTGATAGCATCGTCAACTGTTTTAGCTGAAACTTCGATAAAATCCATACCATAACCTCCCATTTTTTCCTTTGACTATTTTTTTGTATTCCTCTCATTGAACTCCTTAACCCTGTTCGCCTTTGCAGCCATGCTTCCCGGCTTTGCCGCAGACTTTGCAGCATTTGCCTTTTCAATCTGCTGCTCCTTTTCGGCAAAGGTAAGATCCTTTTTGGCAGGAGTTTCAATTTTCTTTGCATTAATTCTTGCTGCATTGTAAATCTGGTTCTCGGAAATTCCCATCTTTTCCCGCTTTTTCTTTGCTTTTTCCTGATTCTTCTTAATAATATCATCCAAATCCACATGATCAAAATGCTTGTTCAGGAAAAACTGCTGTATACCACGTGCCAATGCACTGGCAATCCAGTAAAGACCCAGACCTACCGGAACCGTAAAACACATAACCAGAGAGAAGACCGGCATGATGTTGTTCATCATCTTCATCTGGTTTGCCATGGCATCCGCCTGCTCATTGCCGGAACCGTTGCCCTGTGATGCCTGAGGCATCAGCTTAATGTTCAGTACCTGAGTCAGATAAGATATTACCGGAATCAGCAAAGCACCAAATGCAAGAAGATACGTACCGTTGCTGAAAGAACTCGTAATAATATTCCAGGGCGTGTCCGCAATATTAAACGCAATAAAATTATTTACATGGGACACTGTCTCATAAGTGGCAGAAATGTTATCCGACAAAGTAGGAAAAATATCTGCTAACTTATCCCAGCCCGCGGTATTCAGCTTATTGAGCACGTCCACCACATAATTTGAAAGAGTGGAAGGATCCGTTGCCGTAAAATCAACCATTGGTGAAGTTACGATTCTGAGATCCGTCACCAGACCTGCCATCTTATCCTGAAAACCGTCAATCTTAGTGATTTCATTTACCAGGGGCATGAAATTTGCTTTCACGCCGGAAACGTAAGCCGGAACATTCATAAATACACGGTATAAAGCAAAGAAAACCGGCATCTGAATCAAAAGCTGCACACAGCTTCCCGACATGGAAACACCATACTTCTGATAAACTGCCTGTGTCTCCTCATTCATTGCCATCATGGACTGCTGGTCCTTTTTGTTGGCATATTTCTTCTGAATTGCCTGTATCTCAGGCTGCATCTTCTGAGACAGCTTGGAAAATTTCTGCTGCTTATAGGTCAGCGGAAACATAAATGCATAAATGACAATTGTAAAAATAATGGTGGTTAAACCTACATTCTGGATACCGATCAGATCCATCACATAGTAGATACCGTTCATGATCCATCCGAGCAGCTTTGCAATCGGTCCAAGAATTGCACCATTATATGTGGTTAATAACATTTCAGACACTTAAAAATACCTCCATTATGGAACGGGATCATATCCGCCTTTTGAAAAAGGATTACATCTGACTATCCTCCACAACGCCAACGCTCCGCCCTTAATAGCTCCATACTTCTCTACTGCTTCCAGTCCATAGGTGGAGCAGGTAGGACAATAAGGGCATTTTGTCGTCTTCATCGGTGAAAGATATTTTCTATAAAATTTAATCAAAGCAATTAAAATTTTTTTCAAAACGATTCCATCTTCTTCTTAACTATTTTTTAAAATCTTATGAAGACTTCCCAGATGCAACAGCGCACTCTCGGTCTTCCAATAGCTGATATCCTTTGCTGTGCTCCTGGCAACGACTACAATGTCCAAACCACTATTGAACATTTCTTCCTGCAGCCGGTAACTTTCCCGTACAAGCCGGGTGACATGATGTCTTACGATACTGTTTCCAACTTTCTTACTCACCGATATCCCGATCCGGTTCCTGTCTGTCTCATTCGCCAGCACATACATGACAAAATAACGGTTGGCATAAGACTTCCCCTGTCGGTATACCTTCTGAAAATCTCTGTTTTTCTTCAATGACTCTGAATATTTCATCTAATATTCCTTAATTTTACACAATAGAAGAAAAGACCACAATAAATGTGGCCTAAGCTGATAATTTTTTTCTTCCTTTTAATCTTCTTGCAGCCAATACTTTTCTTCCGCCTGCAGTACTCATTCTGCTTCTGAATCCATGAACTTTGGATCTCTGTCTCTTTTTTGGTTGGAATGTCATCTTCATATCGTTTTTCCACCTCCCTTACGATAAAGAACATCATTCTTGATTATAACAGAAAAATGCTTTAAGTCAAGATACTATTTTCCCGAATTTACGGCTTTCCATGGGGTTGATAAGATGTTGAAAAAAATAACCACTATATATATAAGGAAGAAACTCATCCCAGACTAGATATAGTAAACAGAACGTGGATAACCCACCATATATTTTTTGTGGAAAAACGGAGTTTACATAAGTTATCCCCAAAATGTGGATAAGTTGTGGAAAAATTTCTGATAAGTTGTGAATAAACAACGGGACATCTTTATTTTACGGGTCTATAACTATTTTAGCTTATTCACACAACCAATATTTTGCTTCTGTGAAGTCCATATTACGCCCAAATTTCCATTTTTTGCGAAATACGCTTTTCCAAACGCCCCAAACAAATTTCTCATTGATTAAACCGCTTAAATGTTGTACTATAAAGGGTGTAGAATTTTTTATTTAATTAGAAATCGGAGCGTTGACATGGATATAATTCTTGAAAAGTGGGATGAAATATTACAGACTGTAAAAACAGAGCACGAAATGAGCGAGGTTGCTTTCAATACCTGGATCAAGCCTCTGCAGATTTACGGTGTGGAGGACAATACCTTATATATACTTGTCCCTTCCGAGCAGGTTATGCTCAGCTATATTTCCAAGAAATACTATCTTCCCCTGAAGGTTGCGATTGCAGAAATCACAGGAACCGAATATGAGATTAAGTTCATTCAGCCGGAGGATACCAAGTCAATCAATTTAAGAAAGAATAAGCCGCAGAAAGCTGTCTTAACAGAAACTTCGGACAAGTCCAACTTAAACCCCAACTATACATTTGATACCTTCGTAGTTGGAAGCAATAACCGTTTTGCCCAGTCCGCTTCTCTGGCAGTGGCGGAATCTCCGGGAGAGGCATACAATCCTCTTTATATCTACGGAGGTCCTGGATTGGGAAAGACGCACCTGATGCATTCCATCGGTCATTTCATATTAGAGAAGAACCCGGATGCGAAGGTACTTTACGTTACCTCCGAGGAGTTTACCAACGAGGTTATTGAATCTATCCGTAGCGGTAATGCCTCTGCCATGAATAAGTTCCGGGAGAAATACCGTACCATCGATGTGCTTATGGTCGATGACGTACAGTTTATTATAGGAAAAGAAAGTACCCAGGAGGAATTTTTCCATACCTTTAATGCCCTGCACTCTGCAGGAAAGCAGATTATCTTAACCTCAGATAAACCGCCAAAGGAGATGGAGACCTTAGAGGAGCGTATCCGCTCCCGTTTTGAATGGGGACTGATGGCAGATATCGGAACACCGGATTATGAGACCCGTATGGCCATCCTTCGGAAAAAAGTGGAATCCGATGATATGGATTTAAGTGATGATATCCTTAATTATATTGCCACGAACATTAAATCGAATATCCGTGAGCTAGAGGGCGCTTTAAATAAGCTGCTTGCCTACTCCAATCTGGAGAAGACCAGCATCACCATGGATATCGCAGTTAAGGAGCTTCAGAATATCATTACGCCGGACAAGCCCAAGGAAATCACACCGCAGCTCATTATTGAAGTAGTTTCCGAGCATTTCCAGATTTCCCTGGATCAGATGATCTCAAAGAACCGCAGCAGTGAGATTGCAAGACCAAGACAGATTGCCATGTATCTCTGCAAGACCATGACCGACATTCCACTGGACTCCATCGGCTCCTTATTAGGAGGAAGAGATCACTCCACAATCATTCATGGTATTAAGAAGATCAGTGACGAGTACGAATCCAACGACACCACACGGAATCTGATCGAGACCATTAAGAAAAAGATCAACCCGAATTAACGTTGATATGTTGTTGATATTCTGTGAAATTAACGTGGATGCGATATGGATAAGGCTGAAATATATAAGTTTACATAATTATTTATTCACAGCTTGTCCCATTTCAATCCGCAGGCTTTTCACATAGTTATACCACTTCAATTTTTTTTGAAGCCCTTCATTTTCAAGGCTTTCATGGGTTATAAACTTATTAACCTCCCCTATGAAGAAGACGTTTAATATCTTTTATATTTTTTTATATGGCATTTTGACTGCCGCCACTTTACCAACAGGAAGGAGTTATTAACACAATGAAATTAATCTGTTCCAAATCAAATTTACTGCACGGTGTCAATATTGTATCAAAGGCGGTCCCAACCAGAACCACCATGGCAATCTTAGAATGTATTCTGATTGACGCTTCCGCTAATGAGATTAAACTGACTGCCAATGATATGGAATTAGGAATTGAGACAAAGATTGAAGGAGAGATTGCTGAACGGGGAATTATCGCGCTGGATGCAAAAATCTTTTCTGAGATTGTCCGCAAGCTTCCTGACAGTGATGTGGTGATTGAGACAGACGCTTCTTTTAAGACTACCATTACCTGTGAGAAGGCAAAATTCAATATTGTAGGTAAATCCGGAGATGATTTTTCCTATATTCCTTATATTGAACGGAACGAGTGCATCAATATTTCCCAGTTCACCCTTAAGGAAGTAATCCGGCAGACCATTTTCTCCATTGCAGACAACGACAATAACAAGCTGATGACCGGTGAGCTGTTCGAGATTAACGAGAATCAGCTTAAGGTGGTATCCTTAGACGGACACCGGGTTTCCATCCGCAATATTGAGTTAAAGAATCATTACGAATATAAGAAAGTTGTAGTTCCCGGAAAAACTCTGCAGGAGGTCAGCAAGATTCTGCCGGGAAATGCGGAGGATGAGGTTGACATTTATCTGACGGATAACCATATCGTATTTGAATTTGATGATACCACCGTGGTATCCAGACTGATCGAGGGAGAATATTTCCGGATTGAGCAGATGCTTTCCTCCGATTATGAGACCAAGGTTAAAATTAATAAGCGTGAGCTGTTAGACTGTATCGACCGTGCAACCCTTCTGGTGAAAGAGGGAGATAAGAAGCCTATTATTATGAATATCACAGACGGAACCATGGAGCTTAAGATCAATTCCTTCATCGGTTCCATGAATGAGGATATTGATATTGTGAAGGAAGGGAAGGATATTCTGATTGGATTCAATCCCAAGTTCTTTATTGATGCGCTGCGTGTCATCGATGAGGAGGAGGTATCTCTTTATATGGTGAATCCAAAGGCTCCCTGCTTCATCAAGGACGACGACGGGAAGTTCGTTTACCTGATTCTTCCGGTAAACTTTAACAGTGCTACAGTATAGAGGAGATCGGTATGACAGAAATCGGTATCCGTGAAACGGATGAGTTTATCAAATTGGGACAGGCTTTGAAAAAAGCCGGTCTCGTGGACTCCGGTGTGGAAGCCAAGCTTGTGATCCAGAACGGAGAAGTTACAGTGAACGGAGAGGTGGAGGTCCAGAGAGGGAAAAAGCTTCATGATGGTGATGTGGTTGCCTACAATGGAGAAACCTTTCGGATTGTGAAATGATTATCAAATCCATCGAACTAAAGAATTTTCGAAATTACGAAAATCTGAATATTTCTTTTGATGAGGGAACCAATATCCTTTACGGCGACAATGCCCAGGGAAAGACCAATATCTTAGAGGCTGCCTATATGAGCGGCACCAGCAAGTCCCATAAGGGAAGCCGGGATAAGGAAATGATACGATTCGGGGAGCAGGAAGCGCATCTTCGGACCGTGGTGGAAAAACAGGGGAAGGAATATCAGATTGATATGCATTTAAAGCAGAGCCGGGCGAAGGGAATCGCAGTGAACCGGATGCCGTTGAAGCGTGCCAGTGAACTGTTCGGGATTCTCAACATGGTCTTTTTCTCCCCGGAGGATCTGAATATTATAAAAAACGGTCCTGCAGAGCGGCGCAGATTTCTTGATTCGGAGCTGTGCCAGTTGGATAAAATCTACTTATCGGACCTGACCAATTACAATAAGATTCTCAATCAGAGAAATAAGCTGTTAAAGGATATGATTTACCGTCCGGATTTGAAGGACACGCTTCCCATATGGGATATGCAGCTGGTAGAGACTGGTAAGAAGATTATCGCAAGACGCAAGCGTTTTGTGGAGGAAATCAGTGAGATTGTTCATGATATCCATTACCGGATTTCCGGGGGAAAGGAAGAGCTTAAGCTCTGCTATGAACCGGATATCGATGATATCTTTTTTGCAGACGAGCTTTCCCGGGCGAAGGAACGGGATTTGAAATATTGCCAGACTTCGGTGGGACCGCACCGGGATGACCTGCTTTTTTCCATTCAGGGGGTGGACATCCGGAAATTTGGTTCTCAGGGACAGCAGAGGACATCCGCATTGTCCCTGAAATTATCGGAGATTGAGCTGGTGCGTTCCATCATCCATGAGACGCCGGTGCTTCTTCTGGATGATGTATTATCAGAGCTTGACAGTAACAGGCAGAATTATCTGCTCAATAATATCAGTGATACACAGACCATTATCACCTGTACGGGTCTGGACGAGTTCGTGAGAAATCGTTTTCAGATCAATAAAGTGTTTCAGGTGGTTCATGGAGAAGTGTTTGAAAAGGATGCTGTATAACAGAAAGGGATAGGTAACATTATGGCTGTAGAAAACGAATACGGAGCTGACCAGATTCAGATTCTGGAGGGATTGGAAGCAGTCCGTAAAAGACCCGGTATGTACATCGGAAGTACTTCTTCCAGAGGACTCCATCATTTGGTGTATGAAATCGTGGACAATGCGGTGGATGAAGCGCTTGCCGGATATTGCAAAAATATAGAAGTCACTATAAATGAAGACAATTCCATCACCGTGGAGGATGACGGCAGGGGAATTCCGGTGGATATCAATCACAAGGCGGGAATATCAGCTCTGGAGGTTGTATACACGGTGCTGCATGCCGGCGGAAAGTTTGGCGGCGGCGGATACAAGGTGTCCGGCGGTCTGCACGGAGTAGGTGCATCTGTCGTGAATGCCCTTTCCACAAAGCTTTGCGTTGAGGTATACAAGGATGGTAAGGTTTACGGACAGAGCTACAAGATCGGAAAGCCCGATGAACCGGTAAAGGTGATTGGTACCTGTGATGCAGACAAACACGGAACAAAGGTTACCTTCTGGCCCGATGCAAGTATTTTTGAGGATACGGTTTATGATTATGCTACCTTGAAGCAGAGACTGCGGGAGACGGCGTTTCTGACAAAGGGGCTTCGTATTATTTTGACGGATGTAAGAGAAGAACCCGCGGTGAGTGAGGATTTTCATTATGCCGGAGGAATCAAGGAATTTGTCACTTATCTGAACAAGAGCGCAGAGGTGCTTTATCCGGAGGTGATTTACTGTGAGGGAACCAAGGACGGTGTTTACGTGGAGGTTGCCATGCAGCACAACGATTCCTACAATGATTCCACCTACAGCTTTGTGAATAATATTATTACCCCGGAGGGAGGCACTCATCTTGCAGGCTTTCGGAATGCCCTGACTAAGACCTTTAATGCTTACGCCCGCTCCGCAAAGATTTTAAAGGATTCCGATCCGGCGCTGACCGGCGATGATATCAGAGAGGGACTTACGGCAATCATCAGCATCAAGATTGAGGAGCCTCAGTTTGAGGGACAGACGAAGCAGAAGCTTGGAAACAGCGAAGCGCGAGGTGCGGTGGATTCCGTGGTCAGCGAGCAGCTCACCTATTTCCTGGAGCAGAATCCTGTGGTTGCAAAGAGCATCTGTGAAAAATCTCTGTTAGCGCAGCGTGCCAGAGAAGCGGCGCGGAAAGCGCGGGATCTGACCAGAAGAAAGACCGCTCTGGAGGGAACCTCGCTTCCCGGAAAGCTTGCGGACTGCTCGGATAAGGACCCGAAGAATTGTGAAATATTTATCGTAGAGGGAGATTCCGCAGGCGGTTCTGCAAAGACCGCACGAAGCCGTGCTACTCAGGCAATTCTTCCGCTGCGTGGAAAAATATTGAATGTAGAGAAGGCAAGATTGGACCGCATTTATGGCAATGCGGAGATTAAAGCCATGATTACGGCGTTCGGAACCGGAATCCATGAGGATTTCGATATCGAAAAGCTGCGTTATGACAAGATTATCATTATGACCGATGCCGATGTGGACGGGGCACATATCAGTACGCTGATGCTCACCTTCCTTTACCGGTTTATGCCGGAGTTAATCCGCACCGGACATGTTTACCTGGCACAGCCGCCTTTGTTTAAGATTGAAAAGAATAAAAATGTGTGGTACGCCTACAGTGATGAGGAGTTGAACCAGATTCTCACGGAAATCGGACGTGACGGAAATAATAAAATCCAGCGTTACAAAGGATTGGGTGAGATGGATGCGGAGCAGCTCTGGGAAACTACCATGGACCCGGAACGCCGTATTTTAAAGCGTGTCATAATCGACGATGAAAATTCTTCTGAGATTAACGTCACCTTCAGCACATTGATGGGCGATAAAGTGGAACCGCGGCGCGAATTTATTGAGAAAAATGCCAAGTATGTCCAGAATTTGGATATTTAAGTTTCCAGTATTGCAAGAGGCAGGATAAGCCCGTGAGGCTTTAAACTGCAGAAAATGAGGAAAAATCAGATGGATGATAAAATTTTTGATCAGATCAATGAGGTGGATTTAAAAGAGACCATGGAATCCTCCTATATTGATTATGCTATGAGCGTAATTGCGCAGCGTGCCCTGCCGGATGTGAGGGACGGCTTAAAGCCGGTGCAGCGCCGTGTGCTCTTTTCCATGATCGAGCTGAACAACGGACCGGATAAGCCTCACCGTAAATGTGCCCGTATTGTCGGAGATACCATGGGTAAATACCATCCCCACGGTGACAGCTCTATTTACGGTGCATTGGTAAATATGGCACAGGAATGGTCCACACGTTATCCCCTGGTGGACGGTCACGGAAATTTCGGTTCCGTGGACGGTGACGGTGCGGCTGCAATGCGATATACCGAGGCGAGACTCAGCAAGATTTCCATGGAAATGCTGGCGGATATCAATAAGGATACCGTGGATTTCCAGCCGAACTTTGATGAGACCGAGAAGGAGCCTACCGTACTTCCCTCCCGTTATCCCAATCTTCTGGTAAACGGAACTACCGGTATTGCTGTCGGCATGGCAACGAATATTCCACCACATAATCTCCGCGAAGTAATCAATGCCGTGGTAAAAATTATCGATAATCAGGTGAACGAGGACCGGGAAACCTCCATCGAGGAGCTGCTTCCCATTGTGAAGGGACCCGATTTCCCCACAGGCGGCATGATCCTTGGAACCGCGGGCATTAACGAGGCATACCGTACCGGGCGCGGCAAAATCCGTGTGCGTGCGGTGACAAATATTGAACCGATGCAGAACGGAAAGAACCGCATTGTTGTGACGGAGCTGCCCTATATGGTAAATAAGGCGCGTCTGATTGAAAAGATTGCGGATCTGGTACGGGATAAGAAGCTGGACGGTATTACGGATCTTCGGGATGAGTCTGACCGTCAGGGTATGCGGATCTGTATTGAGCTGCGCCGTGACGTGAATCCAAACGTAATGTTAAACCTTCTGTTCAAGCATACCCAGCTTCAGGATACCTTTGGTGTTATCATGCTGGCACTGGTAAACAATGAGCCGAAGGTGTTGAACCTTTACGATATGCTCAACTATTACCTGATTCACCAGAAGGATGTGGTGACCAGAAGGACGAAGTATGATCTCAATAAGGCGGAGGAAAGAGCCCATATTTTAGAGGGCTTGCTGATTGCTTTAGACAATATCGATGAGGTCATTTCCATTATCCGGAGCAGTAAGAATACACCTGAGGCAAAGGAACGCTTAATGGAACGTTTTGCCTTAAGCGATGCGCAGGCACAGGCAATTGTAGATATGCGTCTGCGTGCACTGACCGGTCTGGAACGGGAGAAGTTAGAGGCGGAATATGCACAGCTGATGGATCTGATTACAGAGTTAAAGGCAATTCTTTCCGATGAGAAAAAGCTTCTTGGCGTAATCCGGGAGGAGATTGCAGCAATTGGTGAGAAATACGGGGATGACAGAAGAACCTCCATCGGATTTGATGAGTATGATATTTCCATGGAAGATTTGATTCCGGTTACCAATACCGTAATCACCATGACGAAGCTTGGTTATATTAAGCGTATGAGCATAGACAATTTCCGGGCACAGAACCGCGGCGGCAAGGGAATCAAGGGAATGGAAACCATCGATGAGGATTACATTGAGGATCTTTTCATGACCACCTCCCATCATTATATTATGTTCTTTACCAATATGGGGCGCGTTTACCGTCTCAAAGCCTACGAGATACCGGAGGCGAGCAGAACGTCCCGCGGAACTGCAATTGTAAATCTATTACAGCTACAGCCGGGAGAGAAAATCACTGCGGTTATTCCAATCAAGGAATTTACGGACGGATATTATCTGTTCATGGCAACCAGAAAGGGTATCGTAAAGAAAACACCAATCATGGAATATGCCAATGTGCGGAAGAAGGGACTTGCAGCTATCAGCCTCAGAGAGGATGATGAGTTGATTGAGGTGAAAAAGACCAACGACACGGAGGATATTTTCCTGGTGACCAAATATGGTCAGTGTATCCGCTTCAAGGAGACAGATGTAAGAAAAACAGGAAGAATCTCCATGGGCGTTATCGGTATGAATCTGACCGACGGGGACGAGGTCATCGGTATGCAGATGCAGTCCCAGGGAGAATCCTTAATGATCGTTTCCGAGAAAGGTCTTGGAAAGTGCACGCTGATTTCTGAATTTACGACCCAGAACCGTGGCGGTAAGGGCGTGAAATGCTATAAGATCACAGAGAAAACCGGAAATATCGTGGGTGTTAAGGCAGTCAACAAGGACAATGAGCTGATGTTAATTACCACCGAGGGTATTATCATACGGATTAAGGTTAGTGACACTACATTATTAGGAAGAATTACCTCTGGCGTGAAGCTTATCAATCTGGATGAAAATGTGACTGTGGCAAGCATTGCCAAGGTCCGCGAGGATAAGAGCCTGATGGAGGAAAGTGATGCTTCCGAGCTGCTTACCGAGGAGGAGGAAGCCAAGAATGTGGCTCTTGCAGCAGAAAATGCCAGAAAAGCTGTTGGTAAACCGGAGGATTCCGAAACCGAGGATGAGCTGGTGAAGGAGCTGTTAGAACGCGCCGAGAAGGATTCGCAAGAAGAGTAATCCTTAAGATGGAGCGACTGGAATCTGTGAAAATCTAAAACAGTATGATAGGGGAAGCTATGGCAGAAAAGAAAAAAAATTATGAGATCATGCATGGGGAGAAAATAACAGCGTTTATCTCTATAGATGGTTCTTGTGAAATTGTAAATGAAAAGTTTCTGCCATATTCCCTGTATCTTGAAAATACAAAAACCCGGAATCTGTCACCAGAGGAAGAAATGGATGTAAGAATCAGCAATATAACGAATTTCTATTTCTGGTGTGCTTCCCGTGTACTGACTCTGGACCGCATCTATGCAAAGGAAATTTTAAACAGTATCGGTGCTCTGCAGGCACAGACGGACAGAGAGCGTGCCCAGATTGCATTGTCTTATCATTGTATGTCTATGACGGACATTTACTGGGTGAGAGAAAAAGGAGAGCAGATTACTTTTTCAGAAATAAATCTGTTTGAACATCACCTTGATAATGCGCTGGTGGATATTTCTCTGAGGGGAAAACAAATGACAGTACAGAACAGTCATCTGATTGCAGATGATCTTTCTACCAACGGTGTCTTTCCAAAGGCATGGGTTCGCATTGGGGACAGGTTTCTGCTCTTAAAAGACGGAGGAGAAGATGCGGTGGATCGGGAAATTCTGGCAAGCCGCATCTGTCAGTGCTTTGATTGTCGTCAGGTAGTATACCGGGAAGCTGTTTTTGACGGACAGAAGGTTTCGGAAAGTGAAATAATCACTTCACTGGACTACAGTATTGTATCCAGAGAATATTTTGAAATCTATGCAGTAAACCATGAGATCGATGCCATGAAGTTTATTCTTAAGCTGGATGGATATTCCTACTACATGATGAATATATTGGATTATTTGATTGGGAATACAGACAGACACTGGGGAAACTGGGGGCTGCTGGTAGATAATCGAACCAATGAGCCGGTGAGGCTTTATGATCTCATGGATTTTAATCAGGCATTTGGCAGATATGACACAATAGAGGGAGCAAACTGCCTTACCACGGACCGGAAAAATCTGAAAATGACACAACAGGAAGCAGCGGAGATTGCTGTAAGAAAAGTGGGACTGAATCAGATTCGGGAAGTAGACAGAGAATGGTTTGCCGGGCTTAATGTGGAATATGAGATGTATAAAAAGAGATACGAATATTTAAAAAATGTCTGAGATACTGGACTTATTTTATCACGAATGCTATAGTATGTTCTGGATGATATTCCGATAGCGGAAATCATACCAGAACATATTTTTATCAGAAAAAGAAAATGAACGATAGGACACTGTATGTCACGAAACGATATATCGATCCGGGAAGAACGACAGCCAGGCGGCGTTGTATCGGATGGACGATAATAGCGTGGAGGAGACGTGCCGCATACTGCTTCCGAAAGGAGGTCATGTATGCAGATTGGTTTTATCGGTGCCGGGAAAGTCGGCGTATCTCTCGGAAAATATTTCCGGGAAAAAGGATTAGAGGTCGGAGGCTATTACAGTCTCAGCGAAGAGTCCGCCCGCTGGGCGGCAGCTTTTACAGAAACAAAGCAATATCAGAGTTTAGAGGAAATCATGAGCAGTTGTGGCATGATATTTTTTACCGTGCCGGACGATGCGATTGCAGGCGTCTGGGAGGAGGCAAGGTCCTTTGCCTCCGGTAAAATATTGGCTCACTGCAGTGGTCTTTGCAGTTCAAAAATCTTTTCTGATGCAGAAAAAACTGGTAATTCTGCCTATTCTATCCATCCCCTTATCGCTGTAAGCAGCCGGGAGACATCCTGGAGGAAGCTTGCAGATGTACTTTTTACAATTGAGGGTGATGAAAACAATATCTCCAAAATACAACAAATGTTTGCGCAGCTGGGCAATCGAACCCGCGTAATATCTGCGGAAAACAAAATCAAGTATCATGCAGCGGCATCCCTTGCATCCAATCACATGACAGCGGTTTTTTTTATGGCACAAAAGCTGTTTTTGGAATGTGGATTTACGGAACAGGAAGCGCAGCAGGAGCTTTACGCGCTTGCGCGGGGCAATCTTGACAATATTGCCGCACAGGGGCTTGCGGACTCTCTGACCGGACCGATTGAGCGCGGTGACAGCAACACAGTGAGGAAGCATTTAAGAGAGCTGGATTCTGATATGAAATCTGCTTATCTGGAGAATGCAAAACAGCTTGTGGAGCTTGCACAGCGGAAAAATCCGAATCGGGATTATGCGGCAATGTGTAGTCTGCTGCGATGCAGCGATGGAAATGATTGTCTGATATGAAGTGGAGGAAGAAATGAAGAATACCGTATTAACCTTACAGAAGCAGAAGGAAGAAAAAGATAAAATTGTCATGGTGACAGCCTATGATTATACCACGGCAAAGATTATGGATGAATCCGGCGTGAATACGATTCTTGTAGGTGATTCTCTCGGCATGGTGATGCTGGGCTATGAGGATACACTGTCCGTTACCATGGAGGATATGATTCATCATTCGGCAGCAGTGGCACGCGGAGCGAAGAATGCATTTGTCGTGACGGATATGCCATTCATGTCCTACCAGACTTCGGTCTATGATGCAGTCGTGAATGCGGGACGTCTCATGAAGGAGGGGCGTGCCAACGCGGTCAAGCTGGAGGGCGGAGTGGAATTTGCTCCGCATATTGAAGCAATTGTAAAGGCATCCATCCCGGTTGTCGCACATATCGGACTGACACCTCAGTCTGTCAATGCCTTTGGCGGATTCAAGGTGCAGGGAAAAGACCTTGAGGCGGCAAAGAAGCTGATCGCGGATGCAAAGGCAGTAGAGGAAGCGGGTGCATGCATGGTAGTGCTGGAATGTGTACCGGCGAAGCTTGCGGCAAAGATTACGGAGGAACTCCATATTCCCACCATCGGCATCGGTGCAGGCGCAGACTGCGACGGTCAGGTGCTTGTTTATCAGGATCTGCTTGCCATGTACAGCGATATGAAGCCGAAATTCGTAAAACAGTTCGCACAGGTAGGGGACCTGATGCGGGAGGGGGTTGCGGCATATATCAGAGAGACGAAGGAGAAAACCTTCCCGGCGGAGGAGCATACCTTTAAGATCTCAGAAGACGTGATTGAAAAATTATATTAATAGGCAGCGTGGATGCCTGGAAAAGAGGAAAATATGAAAATCGTATCAACGGTAGAAGAAGTAAGAAACGCGGTAAGAGAGTGGAGAAAAGAAGGAAAGACAATAGGCTTTGTGCCCACCATGGGATATCTGCATGAAGGTCATGCAAGTCTTATGGATGCTGCCGGGGAGAATGATAAGGTTGTAGTCAGCATTTTTGTAAATCCCATGCAGTTCGGACCAAACGAGGATCTGGCAAGCTATCCGAGAGACTTAGACCATGATGCAAAGGTCTGTGAAGCACACGGTGTGGATCTGATTTTCCATCCCACCCCGGAAGAAATGTATGGGGAAAACTTTTATTCCTATGTGGATATGGATGTGCTGACAAAGGAGCTTTGTGGATTAAGCAGACCAGTACATTTCCGCGGAGTATGTACAGTCGTGGCAAAATTATTCAATATTGTAACACCGGATCGGGCTTACTTCGGTCAGAAGGATGCACAGCAGCTCGCCATCATCAAGCGCATGGTAAAGGATTTAAATATGCCCCTTACCGTTAAGGGCTGCCCCATTGTGAGGGAATCCGATGGTCTTGCAAAAAGCTCCAGAAACACCTATCTTTCCCCGGAGGAGCGCAAAGCTGCACTGGTGCTGAGCCGTTCCATCTTCTTAGGAAAAGAACTGGTGGAGAAGGGTGAGCGTGACTGCAGGAAAATTGTGGATGCGATGACTGCGGAGATTGAAGAGGAGCCGCTGGCAAAAATCGATTATGTAAAGGCAGTTGATTCTGAGACGATGCAGCAGATTGAGACGATTGAGCATGGTGTACTTGTGGCAATCGCTGTATATATCGGAAAAACAAGGCTGATTGACAATTTCAGCTTTGAAAATTAGTTAAATATCAATTTAATTTTATCGTGTCTGATTACGACACAGAAACGAGGATAAAATGACAATTTCGATGTTAAAAGGAAAAATTCACCGCGCAACCGTTACACAAGCGGCATTAGACTACGTTGGAAGCATTACTGTGGATATGGAGCTGTTAGAGCAATCCGGTATCCTGGAATATGAAAAGGTTCATATCGTGGATGTGAATAATGGCTCCCGGTTTGAGACCTACACAATTGCAGGGGAGCGTGGAAGCGGTGTGATCTGCTTAAACGGCGCAGCAGCACGGATGGTACAGCCGGGAGACAAGATTATCATTATGGCATATGCCCAGGTAACGCCGGAGGAGGCGAAAGAGCTTCGTCCCACTGTATTGTTTGTGGATGAAAAGAACCATGTGACCAAGGTGACAAACTACGAGAAGCACGGACAGATTTCCATGTAGGTCTGTGTGAATTCTGTAGAAGACATTTCCTAAAAGACCTTACTGATTTTCAGGCAGAATACTGAGAGTCGGTAGGGTCTTTTTTCTACAAAAATAATTAAAAATATGTTATGATACTCCTATGTTCTATAAGGAAGGAGAAGGCGTCTCATGGAGCAGAATACGCTGGGAATTATGTTTTGGAAATCGACCATAGCGCAGACACGTTATTTACTAAGGAGAAAGGGAGCTATCCTTGTATTTTATGTGTTGCTCGGAATGGTAATTTTTAATTTTATTAATAATGTAGTGGCATTTCAGGGAAGAGACATAACGAATATGTACCACCCGATGAAATTGCTTTTGTTAAGTTATAATCGTACAAACTATAATGCGGATCTGACGCTTTTACTGATACAGTTATACCCGCTTCTTGTTGTGTGTCCGGCAGGGTTTACACTGGCAAAAGAATATCAGATTGGGGAAAACGTCTATATGACAGCCCGATTGGGTGGAAAAGTATACAGATACAGCAAAATTACGGCTGCGTTTTTGTCTACGGCGATTGTATTCTGTGTTCCTTTTTTAATCGAAATCGTGCTCAACTGCGTTTCTTTTCCATTGACAGCATCGGGTGACCTTTCCAATTGGAGCTATTATGAAAGCTTCTTCATAAAAGCGGTACATAATTATTTGTTCAGTGATTTTTATTTAAGAGCGCCTTACCTGTATACTGTCATGGGAACATTGATATTTGGAATCCTGTCAGGGCTTCTTGGTGCATTTACCGTAGCGTTTTCTTCTGTGGTTAAAATAAAATATAATGTGTTTCTGTTTCTTCCGGTTTTTTTATTGTTAAATTCCAGTATCATGTTTTCACCGGAAGAGGGTGCGAGTTTTCGCTGGTATGATTTTGTTCTTATCTTTGATGAGCAGGAAAAAAATATACCGGTATTTGCCGCTGGAATTTTAATTATTGTGATTTTTACATGGATTGCTGCAATTATAAGCGGAAGAAAGGATTGCCTATGATGCGGTATCGAAATCATGCAATTTTCTTAACGGCCGTTTTGGCTGGAATATTTCTCAGTGTGATGTTTGTCAATCCCTATAGTGGAGAAATAACACTTTCCGAGCTTATTTTGCAGCTCAGTGGTTCCAGGGGAGAATTTCCGCTGTCATTTTCCATGACGGAACTGATTTCTTTTGCAATGAGGCTGATTCCTTATTTTGTATTTGAAAGCTACATGGGAATATCACTGTATCGTCATTTCTGTACGGCAAGTATCTATGTGTTTTCAAGATATCCAAATCGTGTGAAATGGTATTGGAAGGAAATATTCTTTATGATTATCAGCACGGCTATATTTGAATTTTTGCTTTTAGTTTCAACGCTAATGGTAAGCATGATGAGGTGTCAGATAACGGTGGATTGGGCAGGAATTCTTTTGATGTTATATCATTTTTTCATTTATACATTTTGGATTTGTAAAATGGTTGCAATCATCAATCTTCTGGCGCTTTGGCTGGGAAGCAGCACATCGTTTGCACTTACCATGGGAGTACAGATGGTAGAAATTACACTTTTAGGAATAAATAATTTCATTCAACAGGAAGGATTGTTGTTAAAGTATAATCCGATATCACATCTTGTATTGGGTTGGCATGACAGCAGTATAGCAGACATTCGTCCGGCATTTTCACAATCCTATGCAGGACTGTACTTAAATAGTTCTGTGTTTTTTCAGTTGTTTACCTGCGTGGTAATTTTAGGAATTGGTTCTATGATAGTGAAAAAACATAACTTATTAGTCTCTGATTTGGAAATGGGGGTATAGTGATATGGATTTGATTGCAGATAAAATTGGAAAGACAATTCGTGGAAAAGTAATTCTTGATGATATTTCGCTTAAATTATCCAGCGGAAAAATCTATGGTTTTGTGGGGAGAAACGGTTCTGGCAAAACAATGTTATTTCGTGCACTTTCCGGGTTAATGGATGTGGACAGTGGAAGAATTACCTGGGATGGGAAGGAGCTTCATAAGGATTTTTCTGTACTTCCGAATCTTGGAATTGTGTTGGAAAATGCGGGACTTTATCCAAACCTGACAGGGGTGGAAAACCTAACCTACCTGGCGAATTTAACCAAAAAAATAGGAAAAGAAGATATTTGTGTTGCAATAAAACGTGTTGGATTAAACCCGGAGGATAAACGGGTTTACGGAAAATATTCGCTTGGAATGAAGCAACGTCTGGCAATTGCGCAGGCAATCATGGAAAAACCGGATGTTATTCTGTTAGACGAGCCTACAAATGCCCTGGATGAAACAGGAGTAGAGGAAATCCGCAGGATTATTTGTCAGGAAAAAGAAAGAGGTGCATTGATTTTATTGGCGAGCCATAATAAAGAGGATATTAAACTGTTGTCGGATGAGGTTTACCAGATTGAAAATGGACGTATCCGGATGAGGGAGGAAGCTTTATGAAAAGTCGCATATTATTGATAGTAACATCCGGTATAGTTCTGGCAGCAGGATTATTTGGTGCAATGAAAAAGAAAAGTTATACAAATCTGACGGCGGAAGATTATTTAAGTCTGGTACAGGTGGCAGAGCTTCCGGGAAAAATGGCAGTCAGTGATTGTGCCAATTTGGAAGAAACATTGCCACAAATGCCTGTTATTATACGCGTGGAGGCAGTGAAAGAGATGGAACATCTTTTTGGAGTAAGCCGCCAGAAAGTATGTGTCAGGGAAGTATACCAGGGAGATGGCATTGTTGCAGGGGATGAAATATATCTGTATTCAAATCACTGGAATCTGGCTCTTACGGGAGATCCGTATACGATTGAGCGTGGATTTATAAATATTATGGACATTGGGACACAGTATCTTGCGTTTTCAACAGGACAAACAGAAGATTTATACAGCGATACGCCCAGTTATCAATTATATGATGATTCTTTGATTGCACCATTATTTTGTTATGAAAATAAAGAAAATCAGATATCAGAGACAAACGGGATGACGACGTATGTTCCGTATGTGAAAGTCAGGGATAATGAATTTTTCGGGGAGGATGAAGAGGCTGTGAGAGCATTTGAACAGCTAAAAGAAAAACTGCTTTTGACATATCCCTGCGGGGAAGACGAAAAATAATATCATGAGTGTAGCATGTTATTAACTCTTATTTCCATTGACAGAAATAAGAATTATGGATAAACTAACAATAAGTAAATATTATATTTACTTATTGAAAGGATACGATGGTCATGTTATATGAATATTTGAAAGAAAAATATATTCCGGGAGAACCTATTTTTACTGGAGATATTGATATACCCGGATTGTCAGAGGTAAATCTGCGCTATTATTTAAAAAAGCTTACGGATGATGGTATGATATGTAGATTTGAGTCGGGAATATACTATTTTCCAAAAACAGATATTTTTGGGGAGAAGATGAATTTGTCCGCAGATACAGTTGCTATTCACAAATATATCAGACGCAGAGGAAAACGGATAGGTTATTATTCCGGATACACCTTGGCTAATCGTATGGGTTTATCCACGCAGGTTCCATTTACAGAGGAGATTACCAGCAATTTTGCACCGGCACCTGTCCGTGAATTAACAATAAAAAATCGAAAATATATCGTCAGAAGACCTGTAGTAGAGGTGACGGAAGAAAACGTAAAGGTATTGGAGTTTTTGGACTGCTTGAAGGATATAGAAAAATGTGCAGAAGAGGAATTAGAAATCTGTGGAAGGATTTTAAGTAATTTTGCAAAAGAAAATGATATTACAAAGAAAAAGATAGACAAAATTATTATGAATTACCCAGTAAAAATATATAAGGCAATTTATGAAACGGGAGTAGAATATGTATCTGCACGAGGATAGAGAACAGCTTGATAACTGCGTGTTTAAAGAGGAAACTTGCAGATAGAAATCTGTTCATAAAAGAGTAGTATAGGATCAAGTGTCTGATCATGAACAAAAATATACGTGTAAATGATTAGAAAAACGAAAATCTTTTATTTTAGAAATAACTGTGGTACTATTATAAAAAAATAAAGGAGGAATCTCCTATGCCACAGAATTTTTACGAATTAGTCTGGATTTTTATTATTTATGCATTTCTTGGATGGTGCACAGAAGTGTCCTACGCCGCCGTGGACCGCGGGATTTTTGTAAACCGTGGTTTCTTGAACGGTCCCTATTGCCCGATTTACGGGTGCGGAGTAGTGATAGTGATTGCTGCGCTGACACCGTTAAAGGAAAACCTGTTTCTTCTTTTTGCAGGTTCTTTCATACTTACATCTGTCTTGGAATATATCACGGGCTTTTTACTGGAGAAGGTCTTCCATAATAAATGGTGGGACTACTCTGACAAGCCCTTTAACATCAAAGGTTATGTCTGTCTGAAATTCTCAATATACTGGGGACTTGCCTGCACCTTTATTATGGATATCGTACATCCCATCATTTATAAGGGCATCACGCTGATTCCGCATCTGCCGGGGGTTATTCTGCTTTCCATTATCATGGTGGTATTTGCTGTGGATTGCGCAATCACGGTATCTACAATTCTTAAGTTCAACAAGCGTCTGAAGGTTATGGATGATGTGGCAGCGCAGATTCATAAGCTTTCCGATGAGATTGGTGAAAATATCTACGAGAACGTGGCAGGAATGATGGAGAAATCCGAGGAATTTCAGGAGAGCCATGCCGAGCTTTTAGATAAGATTTCCGATACCAGGGAAGAAATTAAGGACCTGCCCGGAGCAGCAAAAGAAAAGCTTGCCGAGACCACCGGAGCAGCGAAAGAGAAGCTTGCCGAGAATCTTGAGAATAAAAAAGCTGAATACGAGGTTAAGAAAGCAGAGTTTGCCGCAAAGAAGGCTGAGCTTGCAGCCATGAATGAGAAGTATCAGAGCCTCATGCGTGAGAAAAACGGCGGCTTCAAGCGTCTGATGAAGGCATTCCCGAATATGACCTCCAGAAACCAGAATGAATCCCTTCAGAAATATAAGAAGTATTTTAACATCAGAAGAACCGGGAAAGACGGGGAAAAGGACGCATAGAAATCATATATAGAAGAGGTGTCAATCATGATCAGAACAGTAAATACGGATGACGTGATCCGGAATGTAAAAGAAATGTGCATTGAGGCGAACCATTATCTTTCTGCCGATATGGATGCGGCGATGAAACGTGCAGTGGACACGGAGAAATCCGAACTTGGCAAAAAAATCCTAAACCAGCTCCAGGACAACCTTAAGATTGCAGATGAAGAAAGAATCCCAATCTGTCAGGATACTGGAATGGCGGTAATTTTCATGGAAGTGGGACAGGATGTTCATTTTGAGGGCATGGCAATTGAGGAAGCCGTCAACGAGGGTGTCCGGCAGGGCTATACAGAAGGCTATCTGCGGAAATCCGTTGTAGGCGATCCGTTGCTCCGGGAGAATACCAGGGACAACACACCCGCGGTCATCCATTATTCCATCGTTCCGGGGGATAAGGTGAAGCTTACCATGGCGCCCAAGGGCTTTGGCAGTGAGAACATGAGCCGCGTATTTATGTTAAAGCCGGCGGACGGCATCGAGGGTGTAAAAAATGCAATCCTCACGGCAGTAAAGGATGCGGGGCCCAATGCCTGTCCGCCTATGGTGGTAGGTGTAGGAATCGGCGGAACCTTTGAAAAATGTGCGATTCTTGCCAAGAAAGCGCTGACCCGTCCCGTGGACGAGCATTCCACGATTCCCTATGTAAAAGATATGGAGATAGAAATGCTTGACCGGATTAATAAGCTTGGCATCGGTCCGGGCGGACTTGGCGGCACCACGACCGCACTTGCCGTCAATATCAACACCTACCCGACACACATTGCCGGGCTTCCGGTAGCTGTCAACATCTGTTGTCATGTAAACCGCCATGTTGTGCGGGAAATCTGAAAATGAGCAGGATTATTTCATATATATATGAGGAAACGAGGAAAAGATGGATAAACACATTACAACACCGATTACGGCAGAGGTAACGAAGAATTTAAAATCCGGCGATTATGTTTATATTACAGGAACACTTTATGTTGCGCGGGATGCCGCACACAAACGCATGATAGAGGCCTTAGATCGCGGAGAGGAGCTTCCCATCGACATCAAAGACAGCACGATTTATTATATGGGACCTTCCCCGGCACGCGAAGGTCGTCCCATCGGTTCTGCGGGACCTACCACGGCATCCCGGATGGACAAATATGCTCCCACGCTGCTTGACCTGGGGGAAAAGGCAATGATTGGAAAGGGAAAGCGTACCAAAGAAGTCATTGATGCCATCGTGCGCAACCATGCGGTTTATTTTGCGGCAATTGGCGGTGCAGGTGCACTTCTCTCCAAATGCATTACCAAATCCGAAATCGTATGCTACGAAGACCTGGGCGCAGAGGCAATCCGCAAGATTGAAGTGGAAAATTTTCCGGTTATCGTAGTCATTGACAGCCAGGGCAACAACCTTTACGAGACAGCAATCAAAGAATTTGCGAAGGATTGATTTGGAAAGTCCTGATGAGGAGAAATAAAATGACATTCGAAGAAATGAACGGGATTGTCGAGAAAAATCCATTTGCAAAATATATCGGGATGGAGCTTGTGGAGGTAGAGGAAGGCTACGCATTTGGCAGAATTAATTTTGAGAGGCAGCATGAGAATATTTACGGCGGTATGCATGGTGGCTGTGCTTATTCGCTGGCGGATACAGTCTCCGGGATTGCAGCTGCCACCTACGGGGAGTATGTGACGACGGTGAATGCATCCATGAATTACCTGCTTCCTGTGGAGAACACGGAGTATGTGAACTGCAGAGCCCGGGTAGTGCGTCATGGTCATAAGCTTTCTGTCATCCGAGTGGAAATCTCCGATGACAACGGAAAAATACTGATTGACGGCAGCTTTACCTTTTATAATTTAGGAAAAAGAGAAAAATAGTTTTTTTCAAAATATATATTGACAAAATAAAATCTATTTAGTATCATTATCTATGCGTCACGGCGCAGAACAATATCATATTGTCAAATAATAACTTTGGAGAAGTACTCAAGAGGCCGAAGAGGCGCCCCTGCTAAGGGTGTAGGTCGGGCAACCGGCGCGAGGGTTCAAATCCCTCCTTCTCCGCTTTATTTGAAAATATGAGTTGTTTATTTTTTTGAGAAAAGTTGTTGACAGATGCGAACGACTGTGATAATATATAGAAGTTGTCGCGTTGAACGGCAATAAACTTTCAAAAAAAGAAAATAAAAAAGTTGTTGACAAGAAAGTTCGACTGTGATATAGTTAATAAGCTGTCGCTG
>JBJEJC010000145.1:0-7548 GCA_051877675.1 Roseburia sp.
GTCCTGCCATTGAGGCAGGGGAGAAATTGGGCTTTCTTCCGGGAGATCTGCAGAGCAAGGTTGACCCTTATCTGCGTCCGCTCTACGATGCCTTGTATCAGATTATGGGGGCGGAAAGCTTCCAGCGGAACATGGAAAAAGGACTGATTGAGGTGGCACCGCTTGCCTATATGCGCGGTCGTACCTTAGATAATGCTTTTATCATCTTAGATGAGGCGCAGAATACGACCCCGGCACAGATGAAGATGTTTCTGACCCGTATCGGATTTGGCTCAAAGGCAGTCATCACCGGAGATGCGACTCAGAAGGATCTTGCTCCCGGTGCAGCATCCGGTCTCGACGTGGCACTGAAGGTGTTGCGCAGTGTGGAGGAGATTGGTATCTGCGAGCTGACCAGCCAGGATGTGGTGCGCCATCCGGTGGTACAGAAGATTGTCAAGGCATATGAAGACTACGAAAGCAGACTTGCAAAGAATTCAAAGTCTGCAAAAAAGACAAAGCCTGAAAAACAGACCTCGAAAAAGAAGCAGGGGAAGGCAGAAAAATGAAAGAACGTTTTGTCGCAAGAAGACTGATATATGCTTTCCTGATTTTTGCTGTTACCGTTGCCTTTACCCTGACAGTTGGATGGATGCACAGGCAGATGCCGGATGAGTTCCTCGGCGTGCTGTTTGTGGATTCCGCCTATTTTGCCCTGCTGTTTTTTATGCTTGAGCATGAGCGCGCCGCAGGACGGCTGGCGGGAAATAAGGCCTGCAGTTACCGGAAGATTTTTCTGGGCTACACCTTATCGGCGCTGATTCTGCTTGCGGGAGCCCGTTTTCCCGAATATGTAAGACCGGTATTATTTCTTCCGTTTATTATGACCGGTGTGGGTTCCGTACCGCTTGCCATGTGCACCGGAATTTTTCTGGACTCCGTCCTTTGTCTCATTCTTGGGACAAGCTGCGAAGAACTGATTTGCTGCTGTTTCTTAACAATGGCAGGCTGCATGCTGGCGGAAGCCATGATGAACCGGAAGAACCAGCCCTGGTGTACGGGAATTCTCTTTGCTTTATCTGTTCTTATGCCGGAGCTTTTTTATTATTTCACATATCAGGAGGTAAATATCCGCCTGTTTTTCTGGGGTGGTGCGGAAGGTCTTGCCGTTTCCATTTTTGTGATGACCTTTTACCGGATGATGCTGAAGGAGCGGGCGGTGGAGGTGCCGACAATTCTGGATGATATCGTGGATGAGTCTTACCCCGCTGCAAGGGAGCTTGGGAGTTTTTCCAGACGGGAATTGGACCATGCCAGAAAGGTTTCCAGGCTTTCCGGTGCCTGTGCGAAGCTGATTGGTGCAGACGAGAAGCTTTGTGCCGCAGCGGGATTTTATTACCGCATCGGCATTATTGAGGGAGAGCCTATCGCGGAGAGCGGTGTGCGCATTGCGCAGCGATATTGCTTCCCGGAGGAGATTATCCAGATTATCCGCGAATATGACGGCAAGCAGGAGCTGCCATCAACGGCGGAATCTGCCATTGTACATATGGTAAACGGACTTCTGCTCAAAATGGAGGTGCTGAACGGAAAGACCTCCTTAAACAGTGAGTGGAATCAGGACATGGTAATTTATCAGACCCTGAATGAATATTCGGCGGCGGGGCTTTACGATAAGTCCGGGATCAGCATGAATATGTTCCTTAAAATCCGGGAATATCTTGTAAAAGAGGAGGCACTCTTATGAGTCTGAATATTGAGAAGGAAGTGGAGGTTTCCTTTCCCTTTGATTATGAAAAGCTGGCGGAAGAAGTGGTTTCTTTTGCCCTGGAGCATGAGGAATTTCCCTATGAGGCAGAGGTGAATCTGACCCTCACCGACAACGATGGCATTCATGAAATCAATAAAATGTACCGTCAGATAGATTCCCCTACAGATGTTTTGTCTTTTCCCCTGCTTTCCTATGAAAAAGCCGGCGATTTTTCCCGGCTGGAGGAGGATTACGACGATAATTTCAACCCGGATACCGGAGAAATCATGCTGGGGGATATTGTAATTTCCGTGGACCGTGTGAAGGAACAGGCCGAAGCTTATGGACACAGTGAGAAGCGGGAATATGCCTTCCTGATTCTCCACAGTATGCTTCATCTCTTTGGCTATGACCACATGACGCCGGAGGAGGCAGCATGCATGGAAGATAAGCAGAATGTGATATTAAATGAGATGAATATTTTAAGATAGAGGAATCTTTATGGCAAACAGTAAAAAAAGAAGCAGTTCAAGCTTTCTGGTACAGGGGTCGATTCTGGCAATCGCTTCCCTGTTAAGCCGTGTCATCGGACTTATTTACCGCATGCCGCTGTCTGCAATTATTGGAGACACCGGAAATGACTTGTACGGCATCGCCTTTGAAATCTATAACAATCTTTTGATCATATCCTCCTACAGCCTGCCGCTAGCGGTATCGAAGATGGTATCCGCAAATATTTCCCGCGGCAGGAAAAGGAATGTGTACCGGATATTAAAATGTGCACTGCTTTTTGCCACAGTTTCCGGTTCTGCCGCAGCGCTAGTTCTGCTGTTTGGCGCGGATTTCATCACAGCAACGCTTATGAATACCCCCTACAGTATTTTTGCGGTTCGTGTCCTGATACCGGTATTGCTTATCGTGGCAATTCTTGGTGTGCTCCGTGGTTTTTTCCAGGGACTGGGGACCATGATGCCCAGCGCTGTATCCCAGATTCTGGAACAGATTGCAAATGCGGTTGTCAGTGTCTGGGCAGCCTATGTGCTGTATGCACAGGGAATGAAGCTTGGAGCTGTACTGGGGAATCCCGAGCAGTACGCCGCTGCCTACGGTGCCATGGGCGGAACCATTGGAACCGCAGCAGGAGCAGTCATTGCACTTTTATTCTCCCTGTTTGTGCTGTTGGTTTACCTTCGTGTATTTAAGAAGCAGATGCGGCGGGAGCGGAAGAGTAATGTGGATTCCTACGGGGATATCTTTAAGACACTTATTGTCACCACCATCCCGGTACTGCTTTCTACAACCATTTACAATTGTAATAATCTGATTGATATGTCGGTGTATAAGCATATCGCTGCCTATCAGGGGTATGCAGCCGCGGACTACAATGCATGGAACGGAATTTATACCATGAAATATACCACGCTAATCAATGTGCCGATTTCCATCGCATCGGCTCTGGCGGCTTCTTCGGTACCGGCACTTACGGCGGCATACGCCAACGGCAGGCGCAATGAAGCAAAAAACCAGATTGGAAAGGCAACCCGTTTCATCACCGTTATTGCAATCCCCTGTGCAGTCGGAATGGCGATTCTGGCATCCCCGATTTTGCAGATGCTTTTTAATGATTCCACAAAGCTTGCGGCACAGATGTTGCGGATTGGCTCCGTATCCATCGTTTTTTTCTCGCTTTCCACATTGACCAACGGTCTGCTTCAGGGAATAAACCGCATGAAAGAGCCGGTGAAAAACGCGGCCATAACGCTGGTACTTCAGCTTCTGATTCTGATTTGCACGATGCTGTTTCTGGACTGGAACATATATGGTATGATTGCGGCAAACGTTTCCAGCGGTCTTATCATGTGCCTTTTAAACGGACATTCTCTGCGCAAATACAGCGGATACCGGCAGGAACTGAAAAAAACCTTTTTTGTACCGTTATTATCGGCAGCCGGAATGGGAGTAGTGGTATTTCTGGTATCAATGCTGATGGGGCTTTTGGTAAATCCGCTCGGAGCGGGAAGACTTTCCGGCACATTAGTTTCGCTGGTGTCAATTATTGCCGGTGTTTTAGTCTACGCAATCCTGTTACTTCTGCTGCATGGATTGAGTGAGGAGGAAATCTTAAGATTCCCTAAGGGAGATTTGCTGGTTCGTCTGGCAAGACGGCTGCATTTGCTTTAGGATTTTTCTTAATAATGTATAAAAAAGGAAAAGCTGGCAGATACTTATCAAAAACCATAAGGATGTGGGAATATGAAAAAGAAGATAGGTATCTGGACGCTTGCAGGACTGGCTTTTGCCGTTGCTTTTGCTGTCAGAATGGCAGGTTCCGGTCCCAAAATACAGGAAAATAAAAATGAAGATTTCGTTTCCGTGCAGGAGACGGAGCAGGTCACGGAGATTCCTGCGGCGGAAAGCATGGCAGTAAAGCAGCCCTACGCCTATGTGATTGGAATCCAGGATGGAAAACTGGTGGTTTACCACAGTGACGGAACTACCGTTTTTTTTGAGACCGGAATCCGTACGTCGGATCTGGGACAGGAGCTTATTGACCGGATTTCAAAGGGAGTCTATTTCACAGATGAAGCGGGACTTTATGAGTTTCTGGAAAACTGCTCCAGCTAAAGGAAATATTTCTCCGGTTGAATGTTATTTTTCGATGTGCTAAAATATCGGAGGATGAATATGAGTCATACAGAGGGAAAACTCTATGATGTGGCGGTAATCGGCGGCGGTGCTGCCGGACTTACAGCCGCCATTGCAGCCGCCAGAAGCGGTGCAAAAACCATTATTTTAGAGCATATGGACCGGGTCGGAAAGAAAATTCTTTCCACCGGAAACGGAAAATGCAATTATACGAATGCATTGCAGGGTATCGCGTATTACAGGGGCGAGGACCCTGCATTTGTGTTGCCGGTCTTTGAACAGTTCGGGCTTTCGGAAACCATTGCTTTTTTCAGGGAACTGGGAATCTATCCCAGGGAAAAGCGGGGGTATTATTATCCTGCCAGCGGACAGGCAGCTTCCGTGCTGGATGTACTTCGCATGGAAACAGAATACCAGGGGGTTACCGTATGGACCTCCTTTTCCCTGACTTCTTTACAATGCCCCAGCCCAAAGACGAAAAACCTTACCTTTTCAATTGCCGGAGAAGTCCGGGGAGATGCACCGGAGAAGCGAAAAATCCGCGCAAAAACAATCATTTTTGCCACCGGGCTTCTGGCTGCGCCAAAGACGGGAAGTGATGGAAGCGCCTTCCCATATATAGAAGCTCTGGGACATCATTTCATAGATATAGTTCCGGCATTGGTTCCTTTGCAGGGAAAGCAGTCATTCTTTAAAAGTCTTGCAGGAATACGTGCAGAAATGCGGCTGGATCTGTACCTGAAAAACGAGCAGATTGCGTCAGAACAGGGGGAACTGCAGCTTACGGATTATGGAATTTCCGGAATTCCGGTATTTCAGGTAAGCCGTTACGCAACCCGGGCGCTGCGCCAGGGAAAGAACGTATATGTCCTGATTGATTTTATGCCGCAGCTTACAAAAAAAGAACTGCAGGGCTTGTTACGGGAACGTTTTTTTGACTTTTCTCACGGAAAGAATGCCATTTCCTGCATGACCGGGCTGCTTCCGCGCAAATTAAATGAGGTTCTGCTCAGGGAGGCGAAAATTCCGCTGGAACAGCCTGGTGTACAGCTTTCCTCCAGACAGCTCGCAGCGCTTGGGGAAGAAATCAAAGCTCTGCGGGTAGATATCTGCGGCAGTAAGGGCATCGATCAGGGACAGGTGTGTGCAGGCGGCATAGATACCCGTGAACTTGACAACAGGACGCTGGAATCCCGGCTGATTTCCGGTGTTTTCTTTGCCGGAGAGGTAATTGACATTGACGGCACCTGTGGCGGCTACAACCTGCAGTGGGCATGGTCCAGCGGGTATGTGGCAGGAAGCAGCGCCGCCAGAAAAGCAGGAGAACAATAGAACATGATTCGCATTAATCAGTTAAAGCTGCCGATTCATCACACGGAGGATGAGCTGGAGGCAAAAATCAGGAAAATACTACATATAAAGCCCGGACAGAAATTTACCTGGCAGATTGCAAAGAAATCCATCGATGCCAGAAAAAAGCCTGATCTCTGGTATAGCTATGCCGTGGATGTGACAATAGACGGCGAAACCCAGATTTGCAAAAGAGTTCACGATAATAATGTTATGTTAACTAAAGAGAACAAATATGTTCTTCCCACCGCTAAGCTTCCCGAAAAACGCCCGGTGATTGTGGGAGCAGGACCGGCAGGCTTGTTCTGTGCCTACGCACTGACGCTTTCCGGTTGTCATCCGCTGCTGCTGGAACGGGGAAGCAGGGTAGAGGAACGGATGCAGGATGTGGAGCATTTCTGGGAAAGCGGCATACTGAATCCCTCCTCCAACGTACAGTTCGGAGAGGGTGGAGCCGGAACTTTTTCGGACGGAAAGCTGAATACACTGGTGAAGGACCCGGTGGGGAGAAACCGGTTTGTGCTGGAAACCTTTGTGAAATTCGGGGCACCGGAACGGATTCTCTACGAGAACAAGCCGCATATCGGAACGGATATTCTCGCAGAGGTCATCCGCAGAATGCGGAAGTTTATGCAGGATGCAGGCGCAGAAATTCGTTTTTCAAGCTGTGTCACAGACCTGCGGTTTCAAGCCGGCGCGGTTTCTGCGGTCTGTATCAATGAAAAGGAATGGATTTCGGCAGACTGTGTGGTACTGGCACCCGGACACAGCGCCAGAGATACCTTTGATATGCTTTATGCAAGACAATTAACTATGGTTGCAAAATCCTTTGCCGTTGGGTTCCGCGTGGAGCATCCGCAGGAGATGATTAACCGGAATCAATACGGAGATCTCTACTATAAAGAACTTCCGGCAGCTCCCTACAAAGTGACGGCGACAGCGGGTAACGGCAGAGGCGTCTATTCCTTCTGCATGTGTCCCGGCGGCTATGTGGTAAATGCCTCCTCCCAGCCGGGCAGGCTGGCGGTCAACGGCATGAGCTATTCCGGCAGAGACGGGGCAAATGCCAACAGTGCCATCATTGTTTCCGTTACGCCGGAGGATTTTGCAGAAGCCGGGAATCCGGGAGAAATCAGTGCACTTGCCGGAGTACGGTTCCAGGAGCGGCTGGAGGAAAAAGCCTTTGCGCTGGGTAAGGGCTGCATTCCCCAGCAGTTATACGGAGATTTCTGTGCCAACCGCCCCTCAGGCGGTTATGGCAGTTTTATGTCCCAGACCAGGGGAAAAACCTGTTTTTCCAATCTGAGAGGGCTTTTGCCTGTGGAAGTGGAACAGGCATTTTTGGATGGAATGCAGCATTTTGGTCATATAGTACCAGATTTTGACAGAAATGATGCAATTTTATCCGGTGTGGAAAGCCGTACCTCTTCACCGGTGCGGATTGTCCGGGACGATACCTTCCAGGCAAATATCCGGGGAATCTATCCCTGCGGAGAGGGAGCCGGATATGCGGGTGGAATCATGTCGGCAGCCATGGACGGACTTAAGGTGGCAGAGGCAATCCTTAAAGCATAATAATCTTAGGAAGGCTTAATTTTTAGAAAGGCTTGGCAATATACAATGGCAGAAGAATATACACCAATGATGCAGCAATATCTGCTGACAAAAGAAGAATATAAGGACTGCATTTTATTTTACCGGCTGGGCGATTTTTACGAGATGTTCTTTGACGATGCCATTACGGTATCGAAGGAACTGGAACTGACGCTGACCGGAAAAAACTGCGGTACCGAGGAACGGGCACCGATGTGTGGTATCCCATA
>JBJEJC010000146.1:0-7492 GCA_051877675.1 Roseburia sp.
ATCTTTCATCCACGGGACAGTAGTTGCTAATACTGATTCGTGGGTGTTTTTTTATATTTTTTTATCAAAATCAATTCGATTAAAACTCCCACATGTATTTAGTGCCATAGAGCTATCTTAAAATTTGGAGGTAACTGATATGGAAAAAAGCAAAACACTAACAAGACAGGACAATGTTACGGACGCTGAGTTTCAGAGGGTGGCAAACAGGGTGTCGATTATTACCATCATAGGAAACCTGGCATTGTCAGTGGTTAAACTTCTGGCGGGAATTATTGCACATTCGAATGCGATGATCAGTGATGCCGTTCATTCAGCATCCGATGTATTCAGTACGTTTGTGGTTATTATTGGGATTAAGCTGGCATCAAAGAAGCCGGATAAAGAGCACCCTTATGGGCATGAGCGTCTGGAATGCGTGGCGGCTATTATTCTGGCAATCGTTCTTTTTATCACAGGTCTTGGAATTGGCATGGAAGCATTAAAGAACGTTCTGCAGGGAAATTACAGTGACTTGCAGGTGCCCGGAATTCTGGCGTTGATTGCGGCAATTGTATCAATCGTCAGTAAAGAAGGAATGTACTGGTACACAAGATACAATGCAAAGAAAATTGATTCCAGTGCGTTAATGGCGGATGCGTGGCATCACCGTTCCGATGCATTTTCTTCCATAGGGGCTTTGATAGGAATAGGAGGAGCCAGATTAGGTTTTCCGATTATGGATTCTATTGCCAGTCTGGTGATTTTTGTATTTATTGTAAAAGCGGCTTTTGACATATTTAAAGATGCCATGGACAAGATGGTAGATCATTCCTGTGATGAAGAGACGGAAAAGCAGATTCATGATTGCGTTATGGAGAATGAGCATGTGATGGCCATAGATTTACTCCATACACGTATCTTCGGGAATAAAGTTTATGTGGATGTGGAAATCCAGGTGGATGGGTCAATTACATTACAGGAAGCACATGACATAGCAGAGACTGTGCATGATGATATTGAGCGGAATTTTTCTAAGGTAAAGCATATTATGGTGCATGTGAATCCGGCAAGACAGTTGTATAGTTGATATAATAAATAGTTGACAAATGCAACTATCTGGATTAATATGATAACGGTCAGGAGGTCGTATAATGGACGCCATACAGCAATTTCGTGAATATACAAGGACATTGGAGTGTCATCTGGAACATATGAATAAGGCAGATTGCTGCCAGTGCGGAGTTAGTGAGTCTCAATGCTTTCTGGTTGTTGAGATTGGAAGAAGACCAGGTGTCTCTGTGAAGGAATTGGCACAAATCCTGAAGCTGGATAAGAGCGGTATCAGCAGATCGGTAGAGGAGCTTGTCCGGAAGGGCTATGTTGAGCGCAATCCGTCCGAAAAAGACCGAAGATTCGTTACCTTACATCTTACGGAAAAAGGGCAGGAAAGGTTTGAAAAAATAGAGCATGACATGTATTTGAAGTTCAAGGAAGTGTTTGAAAATATTCCCCAGGCAAAGCGGGATCAGGTTATAGAGGCCTTGAAAATATACAATGAAGCATGCCTAAGAGCAGAGGAGAACAGTTATGATTAGAGAAATGGTAAATGATGATTGGACAAGAGTTGCAGAAATATATAAGCAGGGTTTGGAAGGTGGAATATCAACGTTCAATACGGAGTGTCCGAGTTTTGAAGAGTGGGATGCTTCACATATCAGGGAATGCAGATATGTATATGAAGAAGACGGAAAAGTGGTTGGATGGATAGCCGTTAGTCCAGCATCGGGAAGATGTGTGTATAGAGGATGTGTCGAGATGAGCATATATGTTGATTCTGCTTATCGCGGCAAGGGGATAGGAACGGGGCTTGTAGATAAACTGATTTCCGAAGCTAAGAATGCCGGGATTTGGAGTATCTATTCTGCAATTATATCTATAAACACAGCCAGTATTGCGCTGCATAGAAAATGCGGCTTTAGAGAAATTGGATATAGAGAGCGTATCGCAAAAGACAGATTTGGAAACTGGCAAAATACAACATTGATGGAGTTAAGACTGGATGATTAAAAAGGAGAGCGAAATTTATGGAAGGAAAACATATTGCGATTCCGGCCCTGCTGAAAATTGGAGCGGGTGCGTTGGAGCATCTGGGAACTTATTTAAAGGAACTGCGGCTGCAGAAGGTGGTGGTCTTGTTTGGAAACGGTCTGGTGGAGATGTTTGGTGTGACCGTTATGGACGCGCTGCGGCGGGAGGATATTGAGATTCTCGAATATCAGGAACTGGATACGGTGAGACTGGAGGATTTGACCAGCCTTGCTTTTTCCATGCCTGCCAAGACCCAGGCGGTGATTGGAATTGGCGGTGGAAAAGTTATTGACGGAGCAAAATATTGTGGATTTCTGCGGGATCTTCCGTTTATCAGTGTTCCGACTTCCGCATCCAGTGACGGGTTTTCCAGCGCCAGCGCATCACTTCTGGTGGAGGGGCGGCGCAAGTCAGTCCCGGCGCGTCTGGCATATGGCATTGTGGCGGATACAAACGTTATCCGCAGCGCGCCGGAGAAGTTTCTCTATTCCGGTATTGGGGATATGGTATCGAAGATTACTGCGCTGTACGACTGGATTTTTGAGGAGGAACACGGATACGGAAAAGTAAATGATTTTGCGGTCATGATTGCAAAAAAAGCGGTCAACAGCTTTGTGCGCACCCCATTTACCTCCATTCAGGATGATTTATTCCTAAAGGAACTGCTGGATTCGCTGGCGATGAGCGGTATCGCAAATGAAATCGCGGGAAGCAGTGCGCCCACCAGCGGCAGCGAGCATCTGGTATCCCATGCCCTTGACAAAATGCTGGAGCATCCGCAGTTGCACGGAATCCAGGTGGGTGTCGCCACCTATCTGATGAGCGTTGTGCAGAATCACCGCTATCGCAGAGTGGATACAATTTTTACACAGACCGGGTTCTGGGATTACGTGAAGACGCTGAAACTGTGCCGCACGGATTTTGAACAGGCGATTGAACTGGCACCGTCCATTAAGCCGTTCCGCTACACGTATCTGCACGAGAAGCAGTATCGTGACCGGGCGAAGGAGGTTCTTCATACGGATGCGAGATTACAGGAAATCCTGCGGTAGGATGCGTGAAAAAAATTTTTTGAGAGTAGGGACTCCAATAGAATTGGTACATTTGAATAGCTGGCAGAATTTAAAAAGAGTGGAGGAATTGTATGACAGCGGCAGGCATAATGACATTGGTTATTTTTCTTATTGTGGCAGGTATGATGATAGGAATCGGGATTTCCCAGCTTAGAAGTACATCTCCGGTGGGATTTTACTCGGGGGAGAAGCCGCCTGCGGAAAATGAGCTTACGGATGTGAAGGCGTGGAATAAAAAACACGGTATGATGTGGCTGGTGTATGGGATTATAATAATTATTTCCTATTTTGTGGGATATATTATGGGAGATACTATTCTGTGTCTGATTCCGTTTTGCGGAGGACTGATTGTGCCGGTTATAATTATGATCTGGTATCATCATAGACTGATCAGAAAATACAAAAGATAGATGGCGGAGTGAATTTCAGCTTCATAGCAAAGCAGATGTCGAAGAAGGTTGACATCTGCTTTTTTGTGTGCTATATTGACTAAAAATCTAAAAATGGTCAAAAAAGGAATAGAACAATGCCAAAAGTATATTCGGAGGAAGAAAGAAATCATATTATTTCAAGGCTGAAGGAAGAAGCCAATATTCTGATGCAGGAAAAGGGCGTGAAGAAAACCACGGTGGATGAACTGGTCAGGCGGGTGGGAATCCCCAAGGGGACATTCTATTTGTTTTATCCGTCAAAGGAGCTGCTGCTGTTTGACGTATCGCAGGATTTTCATGAGCAGGTTGATGCTTATCTGAATGCCGGTATCATGAGAATTGTGAAAGAAAAAAATAGGACAATGGATGAGAATATCGATTTTTCCGATTGCGTAGAGGAGCTTACGGATGTGATTCTTGGCGCGATGCAAATCACCTATTCCTCATGTCTTCAGGTTCTTCTGAATCCGGAGTCGATGAACCTGATTTTATCGAAGCTGCCGGATGATGTTTTGGAAAAGCACAGACAGGAGGACCGGGGACTTGGTGAGGGGATATTCGAGGAACTTGCTGAGAAAAAAGGACTCCGTGTTGAGGAGCTTGTCGGTGCATTTATGATGATTATTTTCGGCGGTATGTACAAGCGCGAGGTTGGTGAGGAAAACTGGTGCGGCAGTATGCGTACTTTGATTCGAGGACTTGTTCTTCAACTGGTTGGATAAGCAGAAAGGATTACAGAATGAACGATTTTGTCAATGATAAGGTGATAGAGGTTAAGGAACTGAATTTTAGCTATACGGACGTTCCTTTTTTATCAGATATTAATTTTACGGTGAGAAAAGGTGAGATATTTGGGTTCCTGGGACCTTCCGGCGCAGGGAAGAGTACACTTCAGAAAATACTGACAGGATTGTGCACCTCTTATTCGGGCAGCGCAAAGATTCTGGGGGTGGAGAGTAAGCGGCACAATAAGGAATTCTATGAGAGTATCGGTGTCGATTTTGAATTCCCCAGCTTGTACGAGAAGATGACAGCACGGGAAAATCTCAGATTTTTCTCATCCCTATACAGCGAGCCAAAACGTGATATTGATGAACTGCTGGAGTCAGTAGGGCTCCTATCACATGGGGATAAGAAAGTGAAGGCATTTTCAAAAGGAATGAAATCGCGTCTTAATTTCATTAAAGCGTTAGTGCATGAGCCGAAGGTTTTATTTCTTGATGAGCCGACCAGTGGTCTTGACCCGAACAATGCGCAAATTATGAAGGAACTGATTCTATCTGAGCGGGATAAGGGGAAAACAATCATTATTACAACGCACAATATGCAGGATGCCACGGAATTGTGTGACAGGGTCGTGTTTATTGTAGATGGTCAGATAAAGGCGATTGATACACCGAGAAATTTCATTATGTCACGGGGGGCAACAAGGGTCACATATACATATACAGACAACGATACCTCATATGAGAGAAGCAGTCTTTTAGCTGAATTAAGCAAAGATGAAGTTCTTGTAAATCTTATCAGGGAGAATAAACTTACGTCAATACATAGTACGGAACCGACACTGAATGATATTTTCATCGAGATAACCGGTGCAAAGCTTTGCTGATGAGGGGAATGTTTTATGAGGAAAATCAATGTAATAAAGGGTGATATCATTTTTCAGTGGAAATATGGTTTTTATCTTCTTTATTTTATTATGATAATTATATATACGTCGATTTTCTCCTGCCTTAAGGGAGATATAAAGGACACGGTTGTAGCCATCTGCGTATATTCGGACCCGGCAGCCATGGGGATGTTTTTTATGGGCGCACTGATTCTTCTCGAAAAGAGCCAGAGAGTGATTAATTCCATTGCGGTCTCGCCGGTTAGCCCGGGCGAGTACATAGGAGGTAAAGTCGTTTCAATCGGCCTGATCTCTCTTGTGGTTGGTCTGCTCCTGATCTTCCAGGGAAGGACTGAAAGCGTGATAAGCTGTAGTATCGGAATTCTTGCGGGCTCAGTGCTGTTTAGTCTTTGCGGAATTATTGTCGGGACAAAGATAGACAATGTGAATCAGTATATAGTGGGGACTTTGCCATTTGAACTTATTGGATTTGTCCCTGTTATTGCCTACAGGGCCGGATTTATGTGGGACAATTTACTGATGCTGCTTCACCCTGGCTGTGCGGTTATGAGGCTCATTGAGGGAGACAGAAACACAATGCTTTTGTCGTTAGTCAGTGTTCTTGGGTGGATTGCTGTTTTGTATATGCTCGCTCTGTTTTCAACAAGAAAAATGTTTCGCAGTGCAGGCGGAGTGAAATTGTAACAGGTGAAAAATATGTTGATGAAAAAAATTGTAATGTGTTTCATTATGTTTAGGCAGATGGTTAAGCAGATTGCAGACGAAGCAATGCTGATGCTTCTTGTTATCGCTCCCATATTAGCCGGAATTTTATTCAGATTTGGAATCCCGTTCCTTGAGAAAAGAATTTTATCGGGCTTTGGGTATGGAGAGATATTGGTTCCGTATTACGGGTATTTTAACTGGCTTTTGGCGTTGCTGTCCGGTATGTTATTTGCGTTTGTCGGGGGACTTGTGGTGCTGGGGGAGATTGACGACGGGGTATCCAGATACCTATGTGTAACCCCGATGGGAGCAACCGGATATCTTGTTGCAAGAATATTTATCCCGGCAATCATATCAGGGGTATTTGCAGGTATAATAATTCCGGTGTTCTCTTTGGTACGCATTGATCCGGAAACGCTGCTGATTATGATTGCATCTACCGTGCCAAGCGGAATCATAATGTCGCTTTTAGTGATTTCCATTTCCTCAAACAAGGTCGAGGGAATGGCGATAGGAAAACTTTCCGGCGGCTTTGGAATGATGCTGTTCGTACCTCTTATCGTAAAGGGACCGGTGCAATATGTATTTTCTGTATTTCCGATGTTCTGGATTGGAAAATATATTCAGGATAAATTGATTATCGCACTGCCGTTATCGCTGGCTTTGTTTGTCGGCTGGATTGTTTGCCTGATGAAGATATTTCGAAGGAAAATCTGAGCAGAAGACCGCGGCTGTAAAATGAAAGCGGAGCTTTTGGCCTGTGCGCAGATATGGACATGAGGAAAGAATAAAAGATATAGAAGAAATGTAGATTTTTTGCTGCTTTTTAGGTATTATGGAGGATGGAAAAACTGTGACTGCCAAAATATTCTAAAACTGGCAGAGTGTGAAAAGGAGTAAATAGTGTGATGCTGGAATTTAGAAAAATTACATTTGAAAATGTATACAAAATTGTGTCTCTTTCCGTGAATCCAGAGCAGAAGAATTTTGTGGCGACCAACTGTGAGAGTCTGATGGAGGCATATGTAGCAGTTACGAATCAGGGCGTGGCACTTCCGTTTGGAATCTATGACGGAGATGAGGCTGTCGGATTTATCATGTTTGGATATGATTCGCTGGGGGATGACGATGAACCCGAGGTTGCCGAGGGGAACTACTGCCTGTGGCGTTTGATGATTGATAAAAAATTTCAAAACAGAGGCTATGGGAAGGAAGCCATGAAACTTGCCCTGGATTATGTCAGGTCAGAGCCTTGTGGAAAAGCAAAATTGTGCTGGCTTTCTTATGAACCCGAGAATGTAGGGGCAAAAGCATTGTATGCAGCTTGTGGTTTTGTGGAGAACGGAGAAGCCTGTGGGGACGAAATTGTTGCGATACGGGAGCTGTGAGACATGGAAAAAGTCAGAAAGCTCGACAAAGTTAAAGTGGCTTAGATGTGTGGAGGAGATAAATGGTTGCAATTACAAGCTTTCAAGATAAGTATTTGACAGAATTGCAGGAAATGGATTTTATGATGTGGCTTTCGGTACAATGGAACAGTACATTTATTCGTGAAAATGTATTTGCGGCTGTTGACGAGA
>JBJEJC010000147.1:0-35698 GCA_051877675.1 Roseburia sp.
ACCGTTTCGGGACTGCTCACCGGGCAGGATATTCTGGCACAGCTTAAGGAAAAGGAACTGGGCGAGCGTCTGCTTCTCCCCTGCAATCTGCTGCGCAGCGGTGAGGAGGTTTTCCTGGATGATATGACCCTGGAGGAACTGAAAACTGCTTTACAAGTAGAAACAGATATTGTAAAATCAAGCGGTCAGGATTTGTTGGATGCAATGCTGTTTTGAAGCAGCGATTTTTATAGAAGTGAGGTAATTATGAGTAAACCTGTAGTAGCAATCGTAGGCCGTCCCAACGTGGGCAAATCCACGCTGTTCAATGTGCTTGCGGGAGAGCGGATTTCAATTGTAAAGGATACGCCGGGTGTTACCAGAGACCGGATATATGCGGATGTGAACTGGCTGAACCGACAGTTTACGCTGATTGATACCGGAGGTATTGAGCCGGACAGTAAGGATGTGATTCTGGCACAGATGCGGGAGCAGGCGGAGATTGCCATCGCAACGGCGGATGTCATTATATTTCTGACCGATGTGCGCCAGGGGCTTCAGGATTCGGATGCCAAGGTGGCGGATTTGCTGCGCCGTTCCGGTAAGCCGGTGGTTCTGGTAGTGAATAAGGTGGATAACTTTGACAAATACATGGCGGATGTGTATGAGTTCTACAACCTGGGAATCGGAGATCCCTTCCCGGTATCGGCATCATCCATGCTGGGACTTGGCGATATGCTGGACGAGGTGGCAAAGCACTTTCCCGATTATGAAGGGGAGACGGAAGAGGATGACCGCCCGAAGGTTGCCATTATCGGTAAGCCGAATGTGGGGAAATCCTCGCTGATTAACAAACTGGCGAATGAGGACCGGGTAATCGTGTCTGACATTGCGGGAACCACCCGGGATGCCATCGACACAGACATCAAATATAATGGAAAAGAATATGTTTTCATTGATACGGCGGGACTTCGCCGCAAGAATAAGATAAAGGAAGAGATTGAGCGTTACAGCATTATCCGGGCCGTGACGGCGGTGGAACGTGCCGATGTGTGCATTATTGTCATTGATGCCACCGAGGGAGTGACAGAGCAGGATGCCAAGATTGCCGGAATCGCCCATGAGCGTGGGAAGGGTATTATTATCGCGGTGAATAAATGGGATGCCATTGAGAAGGATGACAAGACCATTTACCGGCACACGGAGAAAATACGCCAGATTCTGAGCTTTATGCCCTATGCGGAAATCCTGTTTATCTCGGCAAAGTCAGGACAGCGTCTGAATAAACTGTTTGAGACCATCGATGTGGTGATTGAGAATAACAGTATGCGTGTTGCCACGGGTGTGCTCAATGAGATTGTGGCAGAAGCTGTGGCAATGCAGCAGCCCCCCACCGACAAGGGCAAACGGTTAAGAATTTATTACGTGACACAGGTGGCGGTAAAACCGCCGACGTTCGTCATATTTGTCAACGACAAGGAGCTCATGCATTTCTCCTATACACGGTATCTGGAGAACCGGATTCGTGAGACCTTCGGGTTCCGGGGAACTGCATTAAAGTTCATTATACGTGAGAGAAAGGAAGAACAGAAATGATTGGTGCCAGAGTCATAGCAACAGTAATCGGATATGCATTCGGTCTGATTCAGACAGGATATTTTTACGGGAAGAAGCATGGTGTGGATATCCGCACTCAGGGGAGCGGCAACGCGGGAACCACAAATACCCTGCGTGTGTTGGGCTGGAAGGCGGGACTTGTCACGTTCCTGGGAGATTTGTTTAAGGCGATTATTGCAGTACTTCTGGTGAAGCTGATTTTCCGAACCAGCTATCCTGAGGGAGTAAAGATTCTAGAGCTTTATGCGGGCTTCGGTGCGGTGCTGGGACATAATTTTCCGTTTTACCTGAAGTTCAAGGGCGGAAAGGGAATTGCCTGCACCTCCGGTATGATACTGGCAGTCTGTCCCATTGCGGCGCCGATATGTCTGGTTCTTTTTATTGCGGCAGTGGGAATTACCCGCTATGTGTCGCTGGGATCTATTCTTGTGGTAGTGAGCTATCTGATTCAGGTTATTGTTTTCGGACAGCTGGGGTATCTTCATCTGGATGCCTCATATCTGCCGGAATTTTATATTGTCAGTGCCTGCTTTACTGTCATGGCGCTGTGGCGTCATAAGGCAAATATCAAACGCCTTCTGACCGGAACTGAAAACAAGTTCGGAATGAAGAAAGAGGAGAATAAATAAATGGCTAAGACAGCGGTAATCGGAGCAGGGAGCTGGGGAATTGCACTTGCAAAGGTGTTGGATACCAATGGACATGAGGTGACAGTCTGGTCTGCCCTTGCGCAGGAGATTGCTATGCTTAAGGAAAAGCATGAGCATGTGGATAAGCTGCCGGGAGTGAAGCTGCCGGAGGAGATAAGATTTACCACAGAACTGGAGGAAGCCATTGCCGACAGGGATTACCTGATTCTTGCGGTACCCTCCGTATTTACGAGAAGCACGGCAAAAAGTATGGCTCCCTATGTGAAAGAGGGGCAGGTTATTGTCTGTGTGGCGAAGGGAATTGAGGAGGAGACGCTGATGACGCTCTCCGATATCGTGGAACAGGAGATTCCGGCGGCACAGGTATCGGTGATGTGCGGTCCGAGTCATGCGGAGGAAGTGGGAGTCGGACTTCCCACGACCGTAGTTGCAGGAGCAAAAAGACGCAGCGTGGCAGAGGGCGTACAGGATATTTTCATGAATGACGTGTTTCGCGTCTATACCAGCCCGGATGTGCTGGGAATGGAACTGGGCGGTGCATTGAAAAACGTTATTGCATTGGCTGCCGGTATGGCGGATGGCTTAGGCTATGGTGATAATACCAAGGCAGCGTTAATTACCCGGGGCATCTCGGAAATCAGTGGTCTTGCTCTGGCGATGGGAGCCAAGACGGAGACGTTAAACGGACTGACCGGAATCGGAGACCTGATTGTGACCTGTGAGAGCCGGCACAGCCGAAACCGTAGGGCGGGAATGCTGATTGGACAGGGATATACGATGCAGCAGGCGATGGATGAGGTGAAAATGGTGGTGGAGGGCGTATATTCTGCCAAAGCAGCCATTGCCCTTGCCGGAAAGTACGGGGTGAATATGCCGCTCATTGAGGCGGTCAACGAGGTATTGTTTGCAGGAAAGCCGGCAAAGGAAGCCGTGCGGGAGCTGATGCTCCGGGATAAGAAGGCAGAGCACAGTAATCTGGAATGGAGCGAAGAATGAGAGTACAGGTAAAAAAACTGACGGAGACAGCGGTGCTTCCGGTGAGAGGAAGCGTTCAGGCAGCAGGCTATGATCTGTGTGCGGATATCGAAACGCCGCTTGCAATTGCACCGGGAGAGACGGCGAAGGTGGGAACGGGACTTGCGTTTGCACTGCCGGAGGGGTATTTCGGCGGTATTTATGCAAGAAGCGGACTGTCCACGAAGAAGGGGGTGCGTCCGGCAAACTGTACCGGTGTCGTGGACTCCGATTACAGAGGGCCGGTAATTGTGGCATTGCATAATGATTCGGCTGTGGCGCAGACCATTGAGCCGGGGGAGCGGATTGCCCAGTTGATTGTACAGCCCTATCTTGCGGTGGAGTTTGAGGAAGCTGATACGCTGGATGAAACGGCACGTGGAGAAGGGGGATTCGGTTCCACCGGGACGAAGTAGGCAGCGCGCAGAGAGAGTTCTGCGCGGGGAAGGGGGAGAGCTTATGAAAAAAAAGTTTCTTTCTTTTGCAGTTTTTATCCTATTTGTTTTTTGCATGCTTGCAGCGGATGATAGCAGCGTATGTCTGGCAGCGTCTTCTCCCGATTATTGCGGGGATAAAATGTTTGTAAAACGAATCAGGCAGGAATGTGAGGGGACGGTTGTACGCGGCAGCGGAAAGAAGTATTACATCTCACCGAAAGGAAACGATAAGGGAAACGGAAGCAAAAGCAGACCGTTTCGCACCTTTTCTGCGGCGCTTAAGAAGCTGAAACCCGGAGATACCCTTTATGTCCGCAAGGGAACGTATACGGAGAATATTGTCATTCCGGCGAAATGCAGCGGAACTGCCGACAAGTATATCACAATCTGTAATTATTCCGGGGAAAAGGCGGTGATAAGCGGGAAGTCGCAGAAAAGTCCTGTGTTGCTTACCGTAGACGGCGCATCCTATTTAAGAGTGTCCGGCCTTGAATTTCAGAATGCATCCGGGCAGGATGCCTGCGGGATATCTGTGACGGCAGGTTCCCATCATGTCATTCTGGCAAATCATACCATGCACGATATTACCGTTAAGGACCCATATAAGGAGGATCACTGTGCCAACGGAATACTTCTGTTCGGTGACAGCAGCAAAAAAAGCATCCATGATGTGCTGATTTATGGAAATGAGATTTATGACTGCCAGACCGGATGGGCGGAATGCATTTCCGTAACCGGGAATTGTAAAAATATTAATGTTGTGGACAACACCATTAAGAATACGGGAAATATAGGGATTGATTTTTCGGGGAACTACGGTTATTGCAGTGACCCGTCCAAGGACTTTCCGAGAAATGGGTTTATCTATAAGAATAAAGTCAGCAACTGCGTTTCGCAGTATGCAACCTCCTACGGCATTTATGTGGATGGTGGGCAGAATATTACAATCCAGAGTAATCAGGTGTCGGGATGCAGTGGAGGCATAGAGATTGGCGCAGAGAGAAAGGCCCCGAAAGATAAATACTCCGTTTCCAATATCAGGGTTTTGGAGAATACGATTAAGAATAACCGGGAGAACGGAATCACGGTGGGAGGCTACAAAAAGAACCTCGGCTGGGTGAAAAATGTAAAAATACAGAATAATGTCTGCCGGAATAATGGAAAAACAAACGCGATTGTCACATTGGCAAAGTGTGACGGTGTTGTGCTACAGGGAAATACATTCTGCAATACCTCCGGCAGCGCTGCCGTAATCTATTCGGAATTTGGCAGCGGTTATACGAAGAACATCGTATTTAAAAACAATAAGTACTCCAATGGAAATAAAAAAAATAAGACCTGTTTTGTGTATCTGGGAAAAACATATTCGTCTTTTGACAAGTGGAAAAAGGTGGTCGGGAAGGATGCCGGGAGCTATCAGGAATAGAACCTTCGTCAATCTGCCCGGTTTTCTGTACAAAACCTGTCATTTTGACGGAAAAACAGGAAAAACGTCCAAATTGCCGTGATATTCTACAAGAAATGCCCAAATTCTTTGTGGAGCTGACCTATGGTAATTTGGACGTTTTTTCGGTATAGTAAGTATAGTTAAAAAACGCACAATATTTATAGGAGGTATTTACACCAATGGCAAGTTTATCATTGAAAAACATTTGCAAAGTATATCCGAACGGCTTTGAGGCTGTTAAGGATTTCAACCTGGAAGTAGAAGACCAGGAGTTCATCATTTTCGTAGGACCGTCCGGATGTGGTAAGTCCACCACACTTCGTATGATTGCAGGTCTGGAGGAGATTTCTTCCGGTGAGTTAAAGATTGACGGCAAGATTATGAACGATGTTGAGCCGAAAGACAGAGATATCGCAATGGTATTCCAGAACTACGCTCTGTATCCGCATATGACCGTATTTGACAACATGGCATTCGGTCTTAAATTAAGAAAAGTTCCGAAGGAAGAGATTAAGAAGAAAGTGGAAGAGGCAGCTAAGATTCTTGACCTGGAGAAGCTGCTTGACCGTAAGCCGAAGGCTCTTTCCGGTGGACAGAGACAGCGTGTTGCTATGGGACGTGCTATCGTTCGTAATCCGAAGGTATTCCTTATGGATGAGCCGTTATCCAACCTGGATGCAAAACTTCGTGTGCAGATGCGTTCTGAGATCGCAGCTTTACATAACAGATTGAAAGCTACCATTATCTACGTAACACATGACCAGACCGAGGCTATGACCTTAGGTACCAGAATCGTCGTATTAAAGGACGGCGTAATCATGCAGGTAGATTCTCCGCAGAAGTTATACAATGAGCCGAACAACTTATTCGTTGCAGGATTCATCGGTTCTCCGCAGATGAACTTCGTAGATGCAGAGTGCAAGGTTGAGGGTGAGAAGGTTACACTTACCTTCGATAAGACCACTATCGTACTTCCTCCTGCAAAGGCTAAGAAGGTGGCAGACGGCGGTTACAACGGAAAGACCGTTATCATGGGTATCAGACCGGAAGCAATTGCTGATTCTCAGATTGAGATTGAGGCACACAGAGACAGCGCATTCGAGGCTGATATTACCGGATACGAGCTGCTTGGTTCCGAAGTATTACTGTACTTCCAGGCAGGCGGTGCTAACATGACTGCAAAGGTTGATTCCAGAACAACTGCACGTATGGGTGACCACATCACTCTGGCAATTGATCCGGAGAAGATTCATGTATTCGATAAAGAAACAGAATTGACAATTACAAACTAATTCGGTACAATAAAACCGAACAAAATAGTAAAAACTGGGTGCAATTTATGTACCCAGTTTTTCATCGTATTGGAATGTGTACGTTGGGCTTGAAAGGATGATGTTAGAATGATTTCAACGCATAAGCTGCAGACGGCATTGGATGAGATCAAGGAGATTTCCCGGATTGATCTTGCCTTATATACTGAGAAGGGGAAGATGACGGCAGCCACCTTTGAACCGGAGAAGGATTTTGAGGCTGCGGTATGCTCCTTTGTGGATTCCCTGGCAGAGAGCCAGATGGTGGCGGGCTGTCATTTTTTTAAGGTTCTGGTGGAGGGGGAGTTGGAATATGTTCTTTTGACCAGAGCATCCGCGGAGGATGCCTACATGGTGGGACGTCTTGCCGTGTGCCAGATTCGCAATCTGGTTTCCGCTTATATGGAGCAGTTTGACCGGAATAATTTCATGCAGAATATCCTGCTTGGAAATATGCTGGTGGTAGATATGTATAATAAGGCGCAGAAGCTGCATATTGAGCAGGCGGAGCGTGTGGTGTATGTCATTGGTCTCGAACAGAAAAAAGACGCATCGGTGGTGGAACTGGTGAAAAACCTGTTTGCCAGCAAGTCAAGGGATTTTGTGACGGAGGTGGATGACCAGAGCATCATTCTGATTAAAGACACCAGAGATATGAAACAGGAGCAGGATTTGCAGACGCTGGCGGATATGATTGTGGACAACCTTCATACAGAGGCAATGGTCCGGGTGCGTGTAGGCTATGGCAACCGGGTGAATAATCTGCAGGATATTGCCAAATCCTATCAGGAGGCAAGGATGGCGTTGGAGGTGGGCAGGATTTTCTATGCGGAAAAGGAGACCATCGCGTACCGCTATCTGGGAATTGGGCGTCTGATTTATCAGCTTCCCATGAGTCTGTGTGAAATGTTTATCCATGAGGTGTTCGGTGATGAGGTGCCGGATATCTTCAATGAAGAAATTTCCACGACCATACAGAAATTTTTTGAGAATAATCTGAATATTTCCGAGACAGCAAGACAGCTTTATGTGCACCGCAACACGCTGGTTTACCGGCTGGAGCGGCTGGAGAAAATCATCGGTCTGGACATTCGGAAGTTCGACGATGCCATGACCTTCAAGATTGCAATGATGGTGCTGGCACATATGAATTATCAGAAAGTAGAGGAGTAGAAATATGGCAAAAGCAGCTTACGATGAACATAGTATAGCAGTTCTGGAGGGACTTGAGGCAGTCCGCAAAAGACCCGGAATGTATATCGGAAGCGTTTCCAGAAAAGGCTTGAACCATTTGGTCTATGAGATTGTAGATAATGCCGTGGATGAGCACCTGGCAGGGGCATGTGACACCATCTATGTGATACTTGAGGCGGACGGTTCCTGTACCGTGGAGGATAACGGGCGTGGTGTGCCGGTGGGGATGCATGAGAAGGGAGTTTCGGCGGCAAGACTTGTGTATACTACCCTGCATGCGGGCGGCAAGTTTGATGATTCCGCCTATAAGACCAGCGGTGGTCTCCACGGTGTGGGCTCCTCCGTGGTAAATGCGCTTTCCACGTATATGGACGTGCAAATCAGCCGTGACGGGTATATCCATCATGACCGCTATGAGAGGGGAATTCCGGTGGTGGAGCTGGAAAACGGACTTCTGCCGAAGCTCGGAAAGACCAAAAAGACCGGGACGAAAGTCAATTTCCTGCCCGACCCGGAGATTTTTGAGAAGACCCGTTTCAAGGAGGATGAAATCAAAAGCCGTATGCATGAGACGGCGTATCTGAATCCGAAGCTTACGATTATTTATGAAGACCGCAGGGACGGACAGACGGAGCATATCGAATACCATGAGGAGGAAGGAATTCGGGGCTTTGTCAAGGATTTAAACCACAACACGGAAACCCTGCACGATGTGGTGTATTTTCAGGGGGAATCCGAGGGCATTACGGTGGAAGCGGCATTCCAGTATACCAACGAATTTCATGAGAACATTTTGGGATTCTGCAATAATATTTTTAATGCAGAGGGCGGAACCCATATCACAGGATTTAAAACTGTATTTACAACTGTAATTAATTCCTACGCCAGAGAACTGGGGATTTTGAAGGAAAAAGACGCGAATTTCACAGGGGCAGATGTCCGGAACGGTATGACGGCGGTGGTCTCCATCAAGCATCCCGACCCGCGGTTTGAGGGGCAGACGAAGACGAAGCTGGACAACCAGGATGCTGCGAGAGCCACGGCGAAGGTGACGGGAGATGAGATACAGCTTTATTTTGATAAGAATCTGGAGAACCTGAAGACCGTGATCTCCTGCGCGGAGAAGGCGGCAAGGATTCGTAAGACCGAGGAAAAGGCAAAAACCAATCTTCTGACGAAGCAGAAATTCTCCTTTGATTCCAATGGAAAACTGGCGAACTGCGAGAGCCGGGATGCTTCGCGCTGTGAGATTTTTATCGTTGAGGGAGATTCCGCAGGCGGTTCTGCGAAAACGGCGAGAGACCGGAATTTCCAGGCAATTCTTCCAATCCGCGGAAAGATTTTGAATGTGGAGAAGGCCAGCATTGATAAAATTCTTGCCAACGCGGAGATTAAGACCATGATCAATGCCTTCGGCTGCGGCTTTTCGGAGGGGTACGGCAATGATTTCGATATCACAAAGCTGCGTTACGATAAGATTATTATCATGGCGGATGCGGACGTGGACGGTGCCCATATTTCTACCCTTCTTCTGACTCTGTTCTACCGCTTCATGCCGGAACTGATTTATGAGGGACATGTGTATGTGGCAATGCCGCCGTTATATAAGGCAATCCCGGCAAAGGGTGAGGAGGAATACCTCTATGACGATGCCGCACTGGAGCGTTACCGCAAGACCCATAAGGGCAGCTTTACCCTGCAGCGCTACAAGGGGCTTGGAGAGATGGATGCCGAACAGCTGTGGGAGACCACATTGGACCCGGAGCGCCGCCTGTTAAAGCAGATTGAGATTGAGGACGGGCGTATGGCATCGGACATCACCGAGCTGTTGATGGGAAATGACGTGGCGCCCCGCAAGACCTTTATATATGAGCACGCCCAGGATGCAGAACTGGATACGATTGCATAATGATAAGCTAGTACGCGCGTTCCGCCCGGCTTGCGGCGGAAGAAGTGCAGATAAGAGGTAAATATGAATCAGCAGGAACAGATTATCCATACCGAATATTCGGAATTGATGCAGAAATCTTACATTGATTATGCGATGAGCGTTATTGTTTCCAGAGCGTTGCCGGATGTGCGGGACGGATTAAAGCCGGTGCAGCGCCGGACTTTGTATGACATGTATGAACTGGGAATCCGCTACGATAAGCCCTATCGGAAATGTGCGCGTATCGTGGGGGATACCATGGGTAAATACCATCCCCACGGGGACAGCTCTATTTATGGGGCACTGGTGGTGCTGGCACAGGATTTTAAGATGGGGCTGCCGCTGGTGGACGGACACGGAAATTTCGGCTCCATCGAGGGAGACGGAGCGGCTGCCATGCGATACACGGAAGCGCGTCTGCAGAAAATCACCCAGGAGGCCTATCTGGCAGATCTGGATAAGGATGTGGTGGATTTTGTGCCCAATTTCGACGAGACGGAGAAGGAGCCGGAGGTGCTGCCGGTGAAGGTGCCGAACCTGCTTTTAAACGGGGCAGAGGGCATTGCGGTGGGTATGACCACCAGTATTCCGCCTCATAATTTCGGTGAAGTGATGGACGGTGTGATTGCGTACATGAAAAATCCGGACATCAACACCCTTCAGATGATGAAATATATTCCGGGACCGGATTTCCCCACAGGAGGAATTATCGCCAATAAGGATGAACTGGCGGCTATTTATTCCACCGGAACCGGCAAAATCAAGATTCGCGGAAAGGTGGAGCTGGAAAAGGGGAAAAACGGCAGGGACCGTCTGGTCATTACAGAAATCCCCTATACCATGATCGGTGCCAACATCGGCAAATTCTTAAATGATGTTTATAGTCTGGTGGAGACCAAGAAGACCAATGATATTGTGGATATCACCAACCAGTCCTCCAAGGAGGGAATCCGCATTGTGCTGGAGCTGCGCAAGGGCGCGGATGTGGAGAATCTGAAGAACCTTCTCTACAAAAAGACAAAGCTGGAGGATACCTTTGGGGTCAATATGCTGGCTGTGGCAGACGGAAGACCGGAGACCATGGGACTTGTCCCGATTATCCGTCATCATGTGAATTTTCAGTATGAACTGGCAACCAGAAAATATAAGACACTGCTTGCCAAGGAACTGGAGAAAAAAGAGATTCAGGAGGGATTGATTGAGGCCTGCAACGTAATCGACCTGATTATTGAGATTCTCCGCGGTAGCCGGAACGTGAAGGATGCCAAGGCATGCCTGACGCAGGGAATCACGGAGGGAATCCGCTTTAAGTCAGAGCAGTCCAAGAAAGCTGCGGCAAAGCTCCGTTTTACCGAGCGACAGGCATCCGCAATCCTGGAGATGCGTTTATACAAGCTGATCGGTCTGGAAATCGAAGCGCTTATGAAGGAGCACGATACAACGCTTAAAAATATTGCGGATTATCAGGAGATTCTGGAGAACCGCGGTGCCATGGCGAAGGTGATCATCAAGGAACTGGAGCGTTATAAAAAGGAATTTTCCAACCCCAGAAAAACCCGGATTGAGAATCTGGAGGAAGCGGTTGTCGAGGAGAAAAAGCTGGAGGAGACGGATGTCGTATTCCTGATGGACCGCTTTGGCTATGCGAAGACCATCGACCCTGCGGCTTACGAGCGCAACAGGGAGGCTGTGGATGCGGAACAGCGCTATATCATTACCTGCAAAAATACGGATAAAATCTGTATTTTTACCAATAAGGGACAGATGCATCTGCTGAAGGTGCTGGATCTGCCCTTCGGGAAGTTCCGGGATAAGGGAGTTCCCATCGATAACCTCAGCAACTATAACAGCAGTGAGGAGAACTTTGTTTTTATCATCAATCTTGCTGCAATCTGTGAAACAAAGCTTTTGTTTGGAACAAAGACAGCCATGCTTAAGGTGGTGGACGGACAGGAATTTAATGTGGCAAAGCGAACCACGGCGGCAACGAAGCTCACCGATGGGGATGAGGTGCTCCTGGTACAGACACTTACCGAAAACGAGACGATAGTCATGCAGTCTGAGAAAGGATTTTTCCTGCGGATTGCGGCGGACACTGTTCCGGAGAAGAAGAAGGGTGCAGTGGGCGTGCGGGGAATGAAGCTTGGCACAGACGATAGTCTTGCGGCACTTTATCTTCTGGAAGCGGAAGGAGAGCGGAATATCGAGGTCAGGGGCAAGGAGGTTGCACTGCACCGTCTTCATATTGGAAACCGTGATACTAAGGGGACAAAGAAATGAGAACAATGACGTATGAAGAGACGGTAGCTTACAGGGAACAGCTCAGAAAAAGCGGCAGCATTCTTGGGCTCGACAGTATCAAAGGACTGATGGCGAAGCTCTCCGATGTGCAGGAGCAGCTTCCCGTTCTTCACATTGCAGGAACCAACGGAAAGGGCTCTGTGGGAGCCTTTCTTGCCGCAGCGCTGGAGGAAGCGGGATACCGTGTGGGGCGTTATACCTCCCCTGCGGTCTTTGACCCGCTGGAAGTATGGCAGATTAACGAAACGAACATAACAAAGGAGACCTACGCCCGTCTGCTCTCTCAGGTGAAATGTGCCTGCGAGGCGATGGTGGCGGAGGGAATGCCGCAGCCCACGTTATTTGAGGTGGAGACAGCTGTGGCATTTCTTTATTTCTACCAGGAAAAATGTGATTATGTGCTTTTGGAGACCGGTATGGGAGGAGTGCTGGATGCCACGAATCTGATTACCCGTCCGCTTTGCAGCATAATTACATCCGTAAGCATGGATCATATGCAATTTCTTGGGGAGACGCTGGGGGAGATTGCAGGGGCAAAGGCGGGAATCATTAAGGAGGGCTGCCCGGTGGCAACCCTCTGGCAGAAGCCGGAGGCAATGGCTGTTATTGAACAACAGGCGAAAGCAAAAAACGCGGCGCTTTATGTGGCGGACCCGTCAAAACATGTGAAGGAGCTTGTGGCTTCGCTGGAAGGTTGCTCTTACCGGTACAGCGGACTTGGAGAACTGAAACTTGGGACCCCCGGGCTGTATCAGGTGGAAAATTCCCTGCTGGCAGCGGTTGTGTTAAAGGAGGTACTGCACATTCCCGCAGAGGCAATAAGGAGAGGCTTTGCCCGCATGAAATGGCGGGGGCGGTTTGAGATTCTGCAAAAGGAGCCGCTGTTTCTCATAGACGGGGCGCACAATGAGGATGCGGCGGAGAAATTACGCGCGACGCTGCAAAATTATTTTACAAACAGGAAGATAACTTATATAATAGGGGTACTTGCAGATAAGGAGCATGAGAAAATGCTGCGGATTATGCTGCCTCTGGCTGACCGGGTATTTACGGTGACGCCGGACAATCCAAGGGCATTGACAGCGGAGGCGCTTGCAGCGGAGGCGGCGCGGATTGCTGCCGAAGAAGGTGCGGTCTGTGGTGCAGAAGAGAAATCGGTGTGTGCCGCAGCAGAGCAGGCAGTGGAGCAGAAATCGGATATGCGGATTGCCGCGTGTGTTACCGTAGATGAGGCGGTGTTACGGGCGTTGGAGGCAACGGAGCCGGATGGTGTGATTCTTGCGTTTGGTTCGCTGTCTTACTTGAATGAGGTACGGCGGGCGTTGCTGGGACGGTCTGCGGGGGCAAAAGAGCATAGGGACAGAAAGGCGTAAAACCATGATGGACAGAGAAAAGATTGAGCAGGGCGTGAAGCTGCTTTTGGAAGGAATGGGTGAGGACCCGGGCAGAGAAGGACTTATGGATACACCGGAGCGGATTGCCCGGATGTATGAGGAAATTTTTGCCGGAATCGGGCAGACGGCGGAGGAGCCGCTTTCCCGTACCTTTTCGTCAGAGAGCGGTGAGATGGTCCTTGAAAAGGATATTACCTTTTATTCCATGTGCGAGCACCATCTTCTTCCCTTTTACGGGAAAGCCCATATTGCATATATCCCCGACGGAAGAGTGGTGGGTTTAAGTAAGCTGGCACGGACTGTGGAGGTCTATGCGAAGCGTCCTCAGCTACAGGAACGGCTTACCGCACAGATTGCAGATGCTCTGATGGAATACTTGCAGCCTAAGGGGGCCATTGTTATGCTGGAGGCAGAGCATATGTGTATGACCATGCGTGGAATTAAAAAACCGGGCAGCAGGACGGTTACCTATGCCGCCAGAGGGCAGTTCGCGGAGCATGAGGAGTTAAAAAACCGTTTTTTTGCGTTAGTGAAATAAGACAGCAGGAAGGACAGAAAGAAAATGAGAATCGGAAACAGAGAGTTTGCAGAAAAAAATAAAACCTATGTAATGGGGATTCTGAATGTGACGCCGGATTCTTTTTCGGATGGAGGAAAATTCAACCGTTCGGATGCGGCACTGAAGCATACGGAGGAAATGATTGCCCAGGGAGCGGCAATTATTGATGTGGGCGGGGAATCCACCCGACCCGGATATGAGAAGATATCCGATGAGGAGGAGATTGCGCGCACAGCGCCGGTTATCGAGGCAATCAAAAGGAACTTTGATATTCCGGTGTCCATTGACACCTACAAGAGCGGCGTGGCAAGGGCAGCGCTGGCGGCGGGAGCCGACTTAGTCAACGATATCTGGGGATTAAAATACGATAAGGAGATGGCAGCAGTCATTGCAGAAAGCGGCGCGGCATGCTGTCTGATGCACAATCGGGACAATACGGAGTATACCGGTTTTATGACAGACATGAAACGGGACCTTGCGGAGTCTGTAGCGCTGGCAAAGCAGGCGGGAATCGGTGAAGACCGGATTATTTTAGATCCCGGTGTGGGCTTTGGAAAGACCTATGAGAATAATCTGGAGGCAATTCGCTGTCTCGAGGAGCTGCAGGAACTGGGATATCCAGTGCTGCTTGGCACCTCACGGAAATCCGTAATCGGGCTGACCTTAGATCTGCCGGCATCGGAGCGTGTGGAGGGCACTCTGGTTACCACTGTGCTTGCGGTGGAGAAACATTGTATGTTTGTCCGGGTTCATGACGTGAAGGAGAATTGCCGGGCAATCCGTATGGCGGAGGCGATTCTTTACGGAAAATAAGGGGGATGGGAATGGATCAGATCAATATCACAAATCTTAAGGTGTTTGCCCACCACGGGGTGTTCCCGGAGGAAACAAGAGACGGACAGGATTTTTACATAAACGCCAGTCTGGGAGCAGACTGCAGGCGGGCGGGATTTTCTGACCACCTGGAGGATTCACTGGACTATGGAAGGGTGTGTCAGTTCATCACAGATTTTCTGACGGAGCATACCTATCAGCTTATTGAGGCGGCAGCCGAACAATTGGCGCGGGAGATGCTTTTGTCTTTGGAAGGTCTTAAAACAGTGAAAATAGAGTTATGTAAACCGCATGCGCCGATTGGGCTTCCCTTTGAAAATGTGTCCGTGACCATAGAACGTAGCTGGCATACGGCATATCTGGCGGTGGGCTCTAATATGGGGGATAAAAAGGCGTGCATTGAGAGCGGTATCCGAAGACTGATGGCGCACCCGGATGTGCGGGTGAAAAAGGTATCCGATTTCATTGCCACGGTACCCTATGGCTCCGTGAAACAGGATGATTTCCTGAACGGGGCGCTGCAGGTGGAAACACTGCTTACCCCCACGGAATTGCTCTCCGTTCTGCATAAGGCGGAGCGGGAAGAGGGAAGAAAGCGGGAGATTCACTGGGGACCCAGGACGCTGGATCTGGACATTATCTTTTATGACAAGCTGGTATACGAGGACGAGGAGCTAATCATCCCGCATATCGATATGCAGAACCGTGTTTTTGTACTAAAACCGCTGTTACAGCTCTGCCCGAATTACCGGCATCCGCTCTTAAACCGCACGGTGCGGGAGCTTTACACGGAGGCACAGGCGCGTGGCAGTGCAGAAGGAAAGGAAATCGGAGCTTTATGAAAGCAGTTTTGTTTGACCTGGATGGCACCATTATCAATTCCGAGGAGGGAATCACCAAATGTGTGCAATATGCGTTGGAAGCATATGGGATTTGGGAACCGGATCGGAAGAAACTTTTGTGCTTCATCGGACCGCCCCTTGACCCGGTATTCCGGGAACGGTACGGGATGTCTGAGGAGGACGCATGGAAAGCGGTGCAGAAATACCGGGAGCGTTTTGATGTGAAGGGAATTTTTGAATGCTGTCTCTATGACGGTGTGAAGGATGTGATCCGCCACTTGAAGGAGCGGGGCTGCGTGGTGGCGTTAGCGTCCTCCAAACCGGAGACGGCGTGCAGACGTATTATTGAACATTTCGATATGCTTCCCTATTTTGATTTCATCGTGGGTTCCACGCTGGACGGCTCCATCAGTACCAAGCAGGAGGTACTTAGAGAGCTGTATCGGAGAATGAATGTTAAGACGGAGGACGGCAGCGGAAGATGCTCTGCTGTGGAGAAAAAAGATATGTGCTTAATCGGCGATACCCGTTACGATGTACTGGGTGCAAAGGAATTCGGCATTGACTGCATCGGGGTCACCTATGGCTTCGGGACCAGAGAGGAACTGACAGAGGCAGGTGCTGTGGCGGTGCTTGACCGGATTGAGGAGGTGGAGGAATACCTTGAAAACAATGAAAGGCTTTAGAGTCTGGCAGATTCTTTATCCGGTGGGAATCTATTATGTGGTATCAAGCCTTACATATTTTGCTCTGGAATTTTTCATGGGGTCAGAGGATGCCACCTACATGCTGCGTCAGATGGTCTGCGCTTCTGTGTCGATTCCCTTCACGCTTTCTTTTTATCAGCAGGATAAAAAGGAGCGGGAAACGGTATATGGAAAACAGAAGCTTTGTATGGACGGAAAACAGACAGGAATTCTTCTCGCTTGTACAATTGCCGGGGCTGTTTGGGGCTTGGCAGTAAATAACCTGCTTGCCATGACACCGCTTATGGAGCTTTCCGCCGGCTTTCAGAGCGCCAATGCGGCTTTCTTTGGCGGAGAGCTTATCTTTGAACTGCTTGGTTCCTGCCTGGTGATTCCGTTTGCGGAGGAGCTTTTATTCCGTGGCGTGGTGTACGGCAGAATGAAGCTGTATTTTGGAAAGCGTGCTGCATTGTTTGGCTCTGCACTGTTGTTTGCAGTGTTTCATGTGAACCTGGTGCAGTTTCTTTATGCGTTTGTGCTGGGACTTGTATTGGCATATCTTGTGGAGCATACCGGACATCTCTGGGGGGCGGTGCTGGGACATATGGCTGCCAATACGGTGGCGGTGGTGCGGGCACATACGGGCTGGCTGGATTTTGCCTATCAGCCGAAGCTGCCGGGAATTCTGGTGACAGTGGTGCTGGCGGCAGTCGGTGTGCTGCTGTTGTGGCTTGTGACAAAGGGAAACGGTGAAAAGACAGAATAGACCTTTTACGGGAGAGATTCTGGACTGTACCGGCTACCAATGCAAGATACAATTTGGAAACAATTTCAAAAAACATGTTTTTTTATGGCGTGAAAAGAATTTTGATAAAATTTTTTTCACGCCATTTTTTGCTGGAATTGTGTAATAACAACCTTTTTAAAAAGAAAAAAGAATAAAATATCAGACAATTAATGATATATAAGGCTAATAATGTGAATATCAGACAATTCCAGAAAAAAACAGGTAGACAAACGGAAGTGAAAGTTGTATATTAGGGATAGCAAGTCAGAAAAAAACAACTGTCTTTCTATGGAGGACAGTTGCCAGGGCGGTGGGAAACCACAGTGCCGATAAAGGTGCGTTATTTCCTGCCATTTTTGATGGCTGGATGACGCAATTCCCCGGAAGAGGAACAGTACAAGCGGACATGAGGAGGTAGAAATGAGAGAACAGTATGAAAACAAAGTAAAACTGGATCGCCTGAACCGGTTTGCAGTGTCAGATAAGACCGCGCAGGCAGAGGGTATGTATGATCCGGCATTTGAGCATGACAACTGCGGTATCGGTGCTGTCGTGAATATCAAAGGTATTAAGACCCATGAGACCGTGGAAAATGCACTTAAGATTGTAGAGAACTTAAAGCACAGAGCCGGCAAGGATGCGGAAGGAAAGACCGGAGACGGTGTTGGTATCCTGCTTCAGATTTCCCATAAGTTCTTTTCCAAGGTGGCGAAGGAGCTGGGCATCGAGCTGGGAGAGGAGCGGGACTACGGTGTAGGTATGTTCTTTTTTCCGCAGGATGAGTTAAAGCGCAATCAGGCAAAGAAGATGTTTGAGGTCATCATCAAAAAGGAAGGAATGGAATTTCTTGGCTGGCGTCAGGTGCCGATTGACCCCACCAAACTGGGACAGAAGGCAGTGGACTGTATGCCCTTTATCATGCAGGGCTTCGTGAAGCGTCCGGCGGATGTGGAGAAGGGGATTGACTTTGACCGCAAGCTTTATGTGGCGCGCCGCGTATTTGAACAGTCCAACGATGACACCTACGTGCCGTCTCTTTCCAGCAGGACTATCGTATATAAAGGAATGTTTCTGGTGGAACAGCTTCGGTTGTTTTTTGCGGATTTACAGGATAAGGATTACGAGTCTGCCATTGCCACGGTGCATTCCCGTTTCTCCACCAACACGAATCCGAGCTGGGAGCGTGCACATCCGAACCGCTTTATCGTACATAATGGTGAGATTAACACCATTAAGGGAAATGCGGATAAGATGCTTGCCAGAGAGGAGACCATGGAGTCGGAGCATCTGAAGGGAGAACTGCAGAAGGTGCTTCCGGTCATCAATACCGAGGGCTCTGACTCTGCAATGCTGGACAATACATTGGAATTTCTGGTGATGAGTGGTATGGAGTTGCCCCTGGCGGTGATGATTATGATTCCGGAGCCCTGGGCAAATAACAATATCATGTCCCAGAAGAAGAAGGATTTCTATCAGTATTATGCTACCATGATGGAGCCCTGGGATGGTCCTGCATCCATTCTTTTCTCCGATGGAGATCTGATGGGAGCAGTGCTGGACCGCAACGGTCTGCGTCCGTCCCGTTATTATATTACGGACGATGATTATTTAATTCTTTCCTCCGAGGTGGGAGTGCTGGATGTGGACCCCACGAAGATTGTAGTGAAGGAGCGCTTACGCCCCGGTAAAATGCTTCTGGTGGATACCATTCAGGGAAGAGTTATCGACGATGATGAGTTGAAGGAGAGCTACGCCAGCAAGCAGCCCTACGGTGAGTGGCTGGACCGCAATCTTTTGAATCTGTCAGACCTGAAACTTCCGAATCAGCGTGTGCCGGAATACACCAAAGAGGAACGCCAGAGAATGCAGAAAGCATTCGGCTATACCTATGAGTCTCTGCGGGACAATATCCTTCCGATGGCGAAAAATGGTGCGGAGGGTACTTCGGCCATGGGTACGGATACCCAGTTGGCAGCGCTGGCAGGCGATCATCAGCCGCTGTTCAACTATTTCAAGCAGAGATTTGCCCAGGTGACAAACCCGCCCATTGATTCCATTCGTGAGAAGGTCGTGACCTCCACCACCGTATACATTGGTGAAGACGGCAACCTTTTGGAGGAAAAGGCAATCAACTGTCAGGTGTTGAAGGTAAACAACCCGATTCTGACCAACACGGATCTGATGAAGATTAAGGCGATGAAAGTAGACGGATTTAAGGTGGAAGTACTTCCGATTACCTATTATAAGAACACCAGTCTGGAGAAGGCAATTGACCGTCTCTTTGTGGAGGCGGACCGGGCGTACCGGGAGGGTGCCAACATCTTAATTCTTTCTGACCGCGGTGTGGATGAAAACCATGTGCCGATTCCGTCTCTTCTGGCGGTATCCGCGTTGCAGCAGCATCTTGTGCGCACCAAAAAGAGAACTGCGGTTGCCATGATCTTAGAGTCCGGTGAGCCGAGAGAGGTGCATCATTTTGCTACCCTGCTGGGATATGGTGCCTGCGCAATCAATCCCTATCTGGCGCAGGAGACGGTAAAGCAGCTTGTGGATGAGCATATGCTGGATAAGGATTACTATGCGGCAGTGACGGATTACAATGCAGCGATTTTAAACGGTATCGTAAAGATTGCGTCCAAGATGGGAATTTCCACGATTCAGTCCTATGAAGGTGCAAAGATTTTTGAGGCAATCGGTATTGATTCCGAGGTTATTGACAAATATTTCACGAATACGGTGAGCCGGATTGGCGGCATTACCTTAAAGGATATTGAGAAGGATGTAAACGAGCTTCACTCCACCGCTTACGATCCGCTGGGACTGGAAACGGATCTTACGCTGGACAGCAGAGGACGTCATAAGATGAGAAGCGGGGCAGATGCCCATCTTTACAATCCGGCGACCATTCACCTGCTGCAGGAATCCACCAGACGCGGGGATTACAATCTGTTCAAACAGTACACAGAGCTTGTGGATAAGGAGGAGCGGAATATCACGCTGCGTGGACTCATGGATTTCAATTACCCGAAGAAGGGAGTACCCATTGAGGAAGTTGAGAGCGTGGATTCTATTGTGACCCGGTTTAAGACGGGAGCAATGTCCTACGGTTCGATTTCCCAGGAGGCACATGAGACGCTGGCAATTGCCATGAATCGTCTCCACGGAAAGTCCAATACCGGTGAGGGTGGTGAGGACCCGGAGCGTATTGCCAGCAGGAACAGTACCACCAACCGATGCTCTGCAATCAAACAGGTGGCTTCCGGACGTTTTGGTGTCACCAGTGAGTATTTGGTCAGCGCACAGGAGATTCAGATTAAGATGGCGCAGGGAGCAAAGCCGGGTGAAGGCGGTCATCTGCCGGGCAAGAAGGTATATCCCTGGATTGCAAAAACCAGACTTTCCACACCGGGAGTTTCCCTGATTTCTCCGCCGCCGCACCATGACATTTACTCCATCGAGGATCTGGAGCAGTTGATTTATGATCTGAAGAATGCGAACCGGGCAGCGCGGATTTCCGTAAAGCTGGTTTCTGAGGCTGGTGTTGGTACGGTAGCAGCAGGTGTTGCCAAGGCAGGTGCCCAGGTTGTTCTGATATCCGGTTACGACGGCGGTACCGGCGCAGCTCCGGCAAGCTCCATCCATAACGCAGGACTTCCCTGGGAGCTGGGACTGGCAGAGACACACCAGACTCTGATTATGAACGGACTGCGTAACAAGGTACGCATTGAGACAGACGGTAAGCTGATGAGCGGACGTGACGTTGCTATTGCGGCATTGCTGGGTGCGGAGGAATACGGTTTTGCAACGGCACCGTTGGTGACCATGGGCTGTGTCATGATGCGTGTATGTAATCTGGACACCTGCCCGGCGGGAATCGCAACCCAGAATCCGGAGCTGCGCAAGCGTTTTGCAGGAAAGCCGGAGTACGTGGAGAACTTCATGCGGTTCATCGCGGAAGAACTCAGAGAGTATATGGCAAAGCTTGGCTGCCGCACCATTGATGAGATGGTGGGAAGAAGTGACCTTCTGCGTGTACGTGAGGATTTGTCCGGACGGGAGAAGGAAATCGACCTTACAAAGATTTTAAATAATCCTTTTGTGAATCCAAAGGAAAAAGTAACCTTTGATCCGAAGCAGGTATATGACTTTGAACTGGAGAAATCCAAGGATATCACGGTGCTTTTAAAACAACTGGGACCGGCGCTTGAGAAGAAGCAGCGCAGAAGCATAGATGTGGAGGTTACCAATACGGACCGTTCCTTCGGCACCATCTTTGGTTCCGAGATCACCAAGAGATGTGGCGGTGAGGGACTGGAGGAGGATACCTTCATCGTGAAGTGTACCGGCGCAGGCGGACAGAGCTTTGGCGCATTTATCCCGAAGGGACTTACCTTAGAGCTGGTGGGAGATTCCAATGACTATTTCGGAAAGGGACTTTCCGGCGGTAAGCTGGTGGTATATGCCCCGGCAGGCGTGAAATACAAGAAGGATGAAAATATCATCATCGGTAATGTGGCACTCTACGGAGCTACCAGCGGTAAGGCATTTATCAGCGGTGTGGCAGGGGAACGTTTCTGCGTCCGCAATTCCGGTGCCTCCGCAGTGGTGGAGGGCGTTGGCGACCATGGCTGTGAATATATGACCGGCGGACGTGTGGTAGTTCTCGGCAAAACCGGCAAGAACTTTGCAGCAGGTATGAGCGGCGGTATTGCTTATGTGCTGGATGAGGACAACGATCTGTACACCAGAATCAATAAGGAAATGGTATTTTCTGAGGAGCTGTCCAATAAGTACGATGTCATGGAACTGAAGGATATGATTACAGAGCATGTTTCCCTTACCAATTCCGAAAAAGGAAAAGAGATTCTGGACAATTTCAGCACCTATCTGCCGAAGTTCAAGAAGGTCATTCCGTATGACTACAACCGTATGCTTATGGCAATCGTTCAGATGGAGGAGAAGGGACTTTCCTCCGAGCAGGCACAGATTGAAGCATTTTATGCAAACACAAGAGGCTAGAAAGGATAGATGATATGGGCAAACCAACAGGATTTATGGATTATGAGAGAGAAAATGCCAAGGCGGTAGAGCCGAAAGAGCGCATTAAGAACTTTAATGAATTTCATACGCCCCTCTCCAGGGAAAAGCAGCAGCTTCAGGGTGCAAGATGCATGAACTGCGGAGTGCCGTTCTGCCAGTCCGGTATGACACTTATGGGGATGACCTCCGGCTGTCCGCTGCATAATCTGGTGCCGGAGTGGAACGATCTGGTATACACCGGCAACTGGGAGCAGGCATACAACCGTTTGAAAAAGACAAATAATTTCCCGGAATTTACTTCCCGCGTGTGTCCTGCCCTCTGTGAGGCAGCCTGCACCTGCGGGCACTGGGAGGACCCGGTGACCTGTAAGGCGAATGAGCACGGTATCATTGAGAATGCCTATGAGCAGGGATACGCAGCGGCAAAGCCGCCCCGGGTACGCACCGGCAAAAAGGTGGCGGTCATCGGCTCCGGGCCCTCCGGTCTGGCGGCTGCGGATCAGTTGAACAAACGCGGACATTCGGTAACGGTTTATGAGCGGGATGACCGTCTGGGTGGCCTTCTGATGTATGGAATTCCCAATATGAAGCTGGAAAAATGGGTTATTGACCGCAAAATTGCAGTGATGAAGGAAGAAGGAATCGAATTTGTCACCGGTGTCAATGTGGGAAAAGACATAAAGGCTGCAAAACTGCTAAAGGAATACGACCGTGTGATTTTGGCCTGCGGTGCAAAGAATCCCCGGGATATCAATGTGCCGGGCAGGGATGCGAAGGGAATCTATTTTGCGGTGGATTTCTTGAAGGCAACCACAAAGAGCCTTCTGGACTCCAATCTGAAGGACAATAATTATATTTCCGCTAAGGGTAAAAAGGTGGTAATCATCGGAGGCGGAGATACGGGAAATGACTGTGTGGGAACCTCCATCCGTCACGGCTGTGCCAGCGTGACCCAGCTTGAGATGATGCCGAAAGCGCCGGATACCCGTGCGGAGAACAATCCCTGGCCGGAGTGGCCTAAGGTCTGCAAGACAGATTACGGTCAGGAGGAGGCAATTGCGGTATTTGGTCATGATCCCCGGATTTACCAGACTACGGTAAAGGAATTCTTAAAGGATAAGAACGGAAATCTGACCGGTCTTATCACGGTAAATCTTGAGAGCAAAAAGGATGAGAAAACCGGGCGTATGGTGATGGCGGAAGTGCCGGGGTCTGAGAAGAAGCTTGAGGCAGATCTGGTGCTTATCGCGGCTGGATTCCTTGGAACCGAGAAATATGTGGCGGATGCCTTTGGGGTGGAATTGAATGCCAGAACGAATGTCTCCACGGCGGAGGGGGCTTACGCCACCAGTGTGAAGAATGTGTTTGTTACCGGCGATATGCACCGCGGACAGTCACTTGTGGTATGGGCAATCCGCGAGGGACGTGAGGTGGCAAGAGAAGTGGATATCAGCCTGATGGGCTACTCCTATTTGTCCGTACAGTAGGAAAACGAGAGACGGCATGTGACCGCCGCAGGATTTCCTGAAAGGGAAACTGCGGCGGTCTCTTTTTGTCTTATAGGAGATTTCTGCGGAACGGGATATAAAATTATCAGCAGATTTTATTTCCGTTTGCCACCATTTTAAAACGCATGCCAAGGATTTCTGCGGACCGTTTGCACATGAGCATCCGCTGTAAAAAGATTTCAAAATAATCAATCATGGAGCAGATGCTTTCATCTAATTTAATAGAAAAAAGAATGGTGTGTTTCTCCGGAAGAATCTCTAACGAAGAAGAAATAACGGCATAATTGACCCGGTCATGCTTGTCAAAGGTTTCCTTGATGTGATTGCGGACGCGGCTGCGGCGCACGTCGGTCTTGTCTGCGAGAATCAGGGCAGCAGAGATGGGATTGACGGCGCCGCCGGTGGCTTCGTCGTGAAGACCGATGGCATTCATGACAAGCGCAATTTCGGAAAAACTCATGCCCATTTCTTTTAAAATACTGCGTGCAAGGATGGCTCCGTGATGGGGATGGTCATTGCGATTGATACAGTTTCCGATGTCGTGCATATAGCCTGCAATTTTAGCAAGCTCAATATCCCGTTTCCCATATTCCAGTTTCTGCAGAATTTTTCCGCTGGTGTTTGCAACGATGAGCGCGTGTTCAGAGGAGTGATCCGTGTAGCCCAGCACACCCAGAGTTTCATTGCCCTGCCGGATATATTCATTGATTTCTTCGGATGCCTTGATATCTTTGTATGTAATTTTACCCATGAAATACTTCCCTTCTGTACGTATTTTTTACCTTCTGCTTACATGATACCCAAAAACAAAAAAAGAAAACAGATATATTAGGTCATATTTTTGTAAAGATGTGGTAAAGTTTAACTGAGGATATAATGATAGGAATAGATCAGGCTATAAAGGCAGTAAGAAAATTTGTCGACAACATTTCGTTGACAGCGTTGTCCCTTCTATAGTATGATAGCAACATCAAAAAGGGAGTAGTTGCACGTTGCGGTATTCCGGCAGCGTGTGATAGGCTTCGTCAGTACGGGCATTTCTGCAATGCCCCGGAGCCTAGGTGCAGTTTTTGCAAAACGAGACTTTTTGTGTACGTAGATTCTACGTACACAAAAAGTCTCGTTTTTTTTTAAGAAAAGGAGGAAGCAATGAAAGAAATTTATCAGATGAACCGGGAAGAATTATACCGGCACATGGAAGTGGATGCCGGTGGATTAACGACAGAGGAGGCAGAGAAAATACGGAGTGAAAAGGGAGAAAATATACTCTGCGAGGGAACGAAAAAGAGTGTGTTCACCGTCTTTTTTGAACAGTTCTGTGATCTGCTGGTGCTGATTTTGATTGTGGCGGCGGCAATCTCCATGCTTTCCGGCAATGCGGAGAGTACGGTTGTGATATTTGTAGTAATAATATTGAATGCTGTGCTGGGAACCGTACAGTATGTGAAGGCGGAAAAATCACTGGATGCTTTAAAAGCGCTTTCCGCGCCCCATGCAAAGGTATTGCGGGACGGGAAAATGACAGAGCTGGAATCGAGGGAGGTGGTGCCGGGGGATGTGCTGATTCTGGAGGCAGGCGATCTGGTGGCAGCGGACGGACGCATCATAAACAGCAGCTCCCTGAAGGTAAATGAGAGCTCTCTTACCGGGGAGTCTGCGGCGGTGGAAAAGACAGACTGTGTGCTGGAGGGAGAGATTCCACTGGCGGACCGGATTAATATGGTGTATTCCGGTGGTCTGGTGACCTACGGCAGGGCAGAGGTGCTGGTGACAGGGACAGGAATGGACACGGAGATGGGCAGGATAGCCGGGCTTATGAATGAGACGGCGGAAAAGCGTACCCCCCTGCAGGTATCTCTGGACAATTTTGGAAAAAAGCTTGCCATCGTCATTATTATTATATGCATTCTGGTATTTTCCCTGCGCTTATACCAGGGAACTCCGGTGGTGGATTCCATGATGTTTGCCGTGGCGCTGGCGGTGGCGGCAATTCCTGAGGCGCTTGGCTCCATCGTCACAATCGTGCAGGCGATGGGAACGAAACGCATGGCGGAAAATCACGCCATCATGAAGAAGCTGGCTGCGGTGGAGAGTCTTGGCTGTGTTTCGGTAATCTGCTCCGATAAGACGGGAACACTGACCCAGAACAAAATGACGGTGACCGGGGTGTATGTGGGGAACAGAAGCTTTGTGCCGGAGGAGTTAGAATTGACAAACCGTCTCCACCGGTATCTGCTGTACAATGCGATTTTAAATAACGATTCTGTTCTTCACGGGGAACAGGGGGTCGGAGACCCCACGGAGTATTGCCTTCTTTCCATGGCAAAGCGAGCAGGGCTATCCCTCGCAGGGGTGTCGGAGGAGGATATCCGGGATCTGATGCCCAGACTTTCTGAGCTTCCCTTTGACTCCGACCGGAAAATGATGAGTACGCTGTACCGGCTCTGTGGAAAACCGGTTCTATTTTGTAAGGGGGCGCCGGATATTCTGCTGGAGCGCTGCCGCTATATTGCTCTGCCGGGAGAGTCACCTGCGGGAAAAACAGCAGATACGGAAGATGCTGAGAAAACAGCGCCTGCCGCAGAGAAGGGCTTTCAGGTGGTGGAACTGACCGAGGCACTGCGGCAGGAAATCCGGCTTCAGAATCAGGAATTTTCAAAGCAGGGGCTCCGGGTGCTTGCCTTTGCCTACCGGGAATGGGAGGAAGAGAAAGCATTGTCCCGGGAGTCGGAGCAAGAACTGATTTTTACCGGGCTGGCTGCCATGATGGACCCGCCCCGGGAGGAATCGGCGAAGGCTGTGGTGGATGCGAAGACAGCGGGAATCCGGACGGTGATGATTACCGGGGACCATAAGGTGACTGCGGCGGCGATTGCAGCCAAGCTTGGAATCCTGGGAGAGGGGGATATTGCGGTTACCGGGCAGGAACTGGATGCCATGGATGAGGAGGAGCTTTCCCGGAAGCTTTCGCACATTTCCGTCTATGCCAGGGTATCGCCGGAGAATAAAATCCGTATTGTGAGGGCATGGCAGAAACAGGGGCATATCGTGGCGATGACCGGGGATGGCGTCAACGATGCCCCGGCGCTCAAGCAGGCGGATATCGGAGTGGCAATGGGAATCACCGGAACGGAGGTTTCCAAGGATGCCGCGGCGATGATTCTTTCGGATGACAATTTCGCCACGATTATAAGTGCCGTGCAGAATGGGCGCAACGTCTACCGGAATATCAAGAATGCCATCCAGTTCCTGCTATCCGGAAACCTGGCGGGAATTTTATCGGTGCTGTACTGCTCCCTTCTGGCGCTTCCTGCTCCCTTTGCACCGGTTCATCTGTTGTTTATCAACCTGGTCACGGATTCCCTGCCTGCGCTGGCAATCGGAATGGAGCCTTCAGACCCCTCATTGTTAAAAAAGAAGCCGAGAAATCCGGGGGAGGGCATTTTGACCCGGGGATTTTCCCTGCGGCTTCTGCTCTACGGAGTGCTGCTTGCGGCCGTATCCATGACGGCGTTTCACCTGGGACTGAATGTTTCGGAAGGGAAGGCGGTGACGATGGCATTTGTGACGCTGACGCTGGCACGACTGTTTCATGGCTTTAACTGCCGCAGTGAAAAACCACTCTTTGCGATTGGTATCCGAAGCAATCTCTGGAGCGTGGCAGCCTTCGGCGTTGGTGTGGCAATGCTGGCGCTGATATTGTTTGTACCATATTTTAAAGACCTGTTTCTGGTGGAGGCACTGTCGGGGAGAGAGCTTGGGCTTGTCATTCTTCTGGCATTTGCACCCACGGCTGTAATCCAGCTTGTAAGGATGGCAGCACAATCGGTGCACAGAAGCTAGGAATCTTCACCGGAAAGGAATGGACCGGGCAAATGTCCCATATACTGAAAGGAAAGCTTTTGGATATGGGACATTTTTTATGGAAAAGCTGCTTTTATTTGTCACTACATTTCAGGAATATCTCTGGAGCTTCCCCATGCTGCTGCTCCTGTTTGGAACGCATATATATTTTACGGTAAAACTGAAGTGGATTCAGCGACGGCTTCCGGAGGGAATACGCTTAAGCTTTTCAAAAAAGGAGAAGACGTCGGGAGGTCTTTCTTCATATGCGGCACTTGCCACGGCTCTGGCAGCCACAATCGGCACCGGGAATATCATCGGAGTGTCCACGGCAATCGCCATCGGGGGACCCGGCGCGGTGTTCTGGTGCTGGATTACCGGAGTGTTTGGCATTGCCACCTGCTACGCGGAATGCTTCCTGGCAGTGAAATGTCGTACCCGAAGAGAGGACGGAACCTATCAGGGCGGTCCCATGTATGTGCTGGGGCAGGTCTTAAAGCAAAGAGGACTTGCCGTTGCCTTTGCTCTGTTTACCATTCTGGCATCCTTTGGGATTGGCAGCAGTGTGCAGTCCCATTCCATGGCGGCTGCAATCACGGGGCAGATTCCGGTGTCGCCTCATGTAATCGGAATTGTGGCGGGAGTTCTGGTGGGACTTGTCATTACGGGGGGCGGAAAAAAGATTGCAAAGGTCTGTACCTGGCTGGTGCCGGTGATGAGTCTTTTTTACATGGGTGGCTGTATGATGCTCCTTATCCGGAACGCTTCTGTTCTGTCGGAAACGATAAAAACAATTCTGGTTTCCGCATTTTCGTTCCGTTCAGTGGGGGGAGGAATTGCGGGAACTGCGGTGATGACAGGGATACGGACCGGAATTTCCCGGGGACTTTTCACCAATGAGGCGGGGCTTGGCTCCATTCCCATGACGGCGGCATCTGCCGGAAATATTTCCCCGGAGAAGCAGGGGCTGATTTCCATGACCGGACCCTTCTGGGACACTGTGGTTATGTGTGCGGTTACCGGAATTGCCATAGTAAGCTGCATGGTGAAGAACCCTTCCGCGTATGCCGGGATATCCGGGGAGGAACTGTGCTTTGCGGCTTTTCGGGAACTACCGGTGCAGGGGGATGCCATCCTTGCGGTTTCCCTGACCCTTTTTTCCTTTGCCACGATGATCGGCTGGAATTTTTACGGAGACTGTGCGGTGCGGTATCTGTGGGGAGAGAAGGGGGTAAAGACTTACCAGCTCCTTTATATGATTTCTGTCTATATGGGGGCGGTGGTTTCCATGGAGCTGGTCTGGGGACTGGCGGATCTTTTTAACTCGTTTATGGCAATCCCAAATATCATCGGTTTGTGGATGCTTCGCGGTTTTGTGACGGAAAAGGAATAAAAGGGACTTTTATTTTGGAAAAAATATGATATAATTTGCATGACTGGTTGTTACATACATAGGAAAGGAAGAATGACACAATTATGCAGGAGAGAAAGTATTTGTATGCAGATACGAAGGAGCAGTTGAAAAAAGCCAACAGCTTTTTGGTATTAGGTTTTGTGATTTTTTATGTGTTTGTCATGCTGGTGGTGCTGACAGCCTGCTTTCGGGGAGTACGCAGTGTGGGTTACACCGGAATGCTCAGCGCGGTTATCGTCATTTCCATATTGGCAACGGTGGTTTTGTATGCCAGAAATAAGAGTGATACGAAGATTCGCTACATGGCTGTGGTGGGGCTTCTGGTGGTGACCTTTTTTATGGCGATGGCATTTGATAATTATTATGTGCGGTTTATGGCGGCAATTCCCTTTGTTGCCGGGATACTGTTTTTTGATACGAAGTTTGCGGTGATTTCAGGGTCTCTGATGGCAGGACTGAATGTCGGGATGACTTTGCTGAAAATCTGTGTGCTCCATGCTTACGAGGGAGAGGAAGCACTGGATCAGGTATGTGCCACCGGTGCAATCTGTCTTCTGATGGTGTTGATATATCTTATGACCCGCGTTGGCTTCAAGTTCAATCAGGATACCATCGGCAGCTTAAAGGAGAAGGAAGCACAGCAGCAGAAAATGATGGATGATATCATTTCTGTGGCGGAACAGGTAAGAGTAGGCACGGAAAATGCCATGCATATTGTGAATGATTTAAACAGCTCTACAGAAGTAGTGAATGGAGCTATGAAGGATATTTCAGACAGTACCTTAAGTACCGCGGAGAATATTCAGACCCAGACCACCATGACCCAGAGTATTCAGGACTCCATCAGCGCGACGCTCGAGCGCTCCGAGCAGATGGTACAGGTGGCAAAAGAGTCCAGCGAGCTCAACGATAAGAGCGTACAGATTATGGAAGAATTAAAGCAGCAGTCTTCGGTAATTGCCGGCACCAATGCAGAGGTGGCAGAGGCAATGCACCAGTTGCAGGAACGCACCAATGCGGTAAAGAGCATCGCGGACACCATTTTCTCCATTTCCAGTCAGACAAACCTGCTGGCATTAAACGCATCTATCGAGAGTGCCAGAGCTGGGGAGGCAGGAAGAGGCTTCGCGGTGGTTGCGGATGAAATCCGCCAGCTTGCAGAGAAGACCAGACAGGAGACGGAGAATATCGCCAAGATTCTGGCTGAGCTTTCCGATAACGCAGAGACAGCCGCAAATGCGGTGGAGAAGTCTGTCACCGCAGCAAGTGCACAGGATGATATGATTGCCGGGGCTTCCGAGAGCTTTGGCGCTATGAATGAGAATGTGAATCTGCTTCTTGCGGATATTGCAGAGATTGACAAGATGTTAAATAATCTGTCCGAGGCAAATAATCAGATCGTGGATAATATCATGCATCTGTCCGCTACCACCGAGGAAGTGACAGCATCTTCTTCCCAGGCATCTGAGCTTAGTATGAAGAATCTGGACAATGCGGAGTCCACCAAGTCCCTGTTAGGGGATGTGCTGGATGTATCCCATCAGTTGGACAAGTATACAAGACAGTAGAAGACAGAAAATCCCGGAGAACCGTTGCGGTTCCTCCGGGATTTTTTCTGTGCGACAGTCCCATAGCGAAAAGCCCCGTTGTTCTTTTCTCAGGAAGTTCCGGAAAAAACATAGACAAACAGGCGGAAAAGATACTATAATGATGAATACTGGGCGGAATAGTGCCCAGAATAAGAAAATGAAAAATGAGGTAGACATATGTGGCTGGTACAGATTGTAAGAGGATTTTGTATGGCGTTGGCAGACAGTGTTCCCGGTGTATCCGGCGGAACCGTGGCATTTCTGCTTGGATTTTATGACAATTTTATCGGGGCTATTGATGATCTGCTCCGTGGCAGTATGGAAAAGAAGAAAAAGGCGCTTGGTTTTCTGATTAAGCTTGGAATTGGCTGGGTATGCGGAATGATTCTGGCTGTTCTGGTTTTAACCCGTGTGTTTGAGTCCCATATTTATGCGGTCAGTTCCCTTTTTATCGGGTTTATCATTTTTGCGATTCCCGTTGTGGCACGGGAAGAGAAGGAGTGTCTGCTGGGACATAAAGCCTGCATCCCATTTGTTCTGCTGGGGCTGCTTGTGGTCTGCGCTATCACCTATTTTAATCCGGTGTCCGGCGGTGGCAGCAGTGTGAATATGGAACAGTTCCATGTGGGACTTGCCCTTTATCTTTTTGTGTCCGGTATGATTGCGATTTCCTGCATGGTGCTTCCCGGAATCTCCGGTTCCACAATCCTTCTGATTATGGGAGTGTATCTGCCGGTGATTTCTGCGATTAAGGAGTTTTTACATCTGAACTTTACGGTGCTGCCGTCTTTAATCATGTTCGGCTGCGGCGTTCTGGTGGGAGTATTTTCCGTGGTGGGACTAATCCGCAAAGCGCTGGAGCGGTATCGCGCCCAGACCATCTACACCATCATCGGACTGATGCTTGGCTCGATTTACGCGGTTATCATGGGACCTACCACGCTGGAGGAAGCACAGCCTGCCATGGGATTTTCTGAGTTTTCCATCCTTTTCTTCCTGATTGGTGGCGCAGTCATTGTCGGAATGCAATTGTTAAAGCGTATTAAGAAATAACCGGAAGGTATATAACATGAGGAAATTACTGGTATATTTAAAGGATTACAAAAAGGAAAGTGTGCTGGGACCGCTGTTTAAGCTGTTGGAGGCCACCTTTGAGCTGATTGTCCCGCTGGTTATGGCGGCAATCATTGATGAAGGGGTGAAAAACAGCGATATGGGTTATATTGCCCGGATGTGTCTTGTATTGGTGCTTCTGGCGTTAATCGGTCTGAGCTGTTCCATCACGGCGCAGTATTTTGCGGCGAAGGCTGCTGTGGGGTTTGCCACAAAGCTGCGCCATGCACTGTTTTCCCACATTGAGAGTCTTTCCTTTGCAGAGATGGACCAGGTGGGAACGGCAACACTGATCACCCGCATGACAAGCGATGTCAATCAGGTGCAGAACGGTGTGAATCTGTTTCTGCGTCTTTTGCTTCGCTCTCCGTTTATTGTGTTCGGTGCCATGATTATGGCGTTTACCATTGATGTCAAGGCGGCGCTGGTGTTTGTGGTGACAATTCCGTTGCTGTCGATTGTAGTATTTGGGATTATGCTTATCAGTATTCCGCTTTATAAGAAGGTGCAGGCAGCGCTGGATAAGGTGCTTGGAATCACCCGGGAAAATCTCACCGGAAGCAGGGTTATCCGTGCTTTTAATAAAGAAGCGGACGAGATGGCACAATTCTACGACAAGAATGATGCGTTGACCAGAATCCAGCTTTATGTGGGAAGAATTTCGGCATTGATGAATCCGGTGACCTTTATCATTGTAAACAGTGCGACACTGGTGCTGATCTGGACCGGGGCGCTTCAGGTGGATGGCGGTCTGCTTACACAGGGGGAAGTGGTGGCGCTGGTAAACTATATGTCCCAGATTCTTGTGGAACTGGTGAAACTTGCCAACCTGATTATCAACATCAACAAGTCCATTGCCTGCGGGAACCGGATTCAGAATATCTTTGAACTGAAGCCGTCCGTGACCGATGGCACAGATGCGGCAGGGTTGGCAGCGTCAGAGCATTCCGGGGAGAAGACAGAGAACACGGATATTGCAGTGGAATTTGAACACGTGGGACTTGCCTACGGCGGTGCATCGGAGGAAGCGCTGACGGACATCCATTTCTCTGTAAAAAGAGGGGAGACCATCGGAATTATTGGCGGTACCGGTTCCGGAAAATCCTCTGTGGTGAATCTGATTCCCAGATTTTATGATGTGGTGTCGGGAACGGTCCGGGTAGATGGGAAGGATGTGCGGGAGTATCCGCTGGAGGAGCTTCGCGGTAAGGTAGGCACGGTGCTTCAGAAAGCAGTCCTGTTTAAAGGAACCATCCGGGAAAACCTTAAGTGGGGGAATCCGTCCGCCACGGAGGAGGAGCTTTGGGAGGCGCTTGCCGTAGCCCAGGCGAAGGAATTTGTGGAGACAAAGGATGGCGGTCTTGATTATGAGATTGAGCAGGGCGGAAGAAATCTTTCCGGTGGACAGCGTCAGCGTCTCACCATTGCCCGTGCCGTGGTTAAGAAGCCGGAAATTCTTATCCTGGATGACAGCGCATCGGCGCTGGATTTTGCCACGGATGCAAAGCTGCGCATGGCAATCCGGGAGATGGGGAACGCCATGACCGTATTTATCGTATCCCAGCGCGCGGCATCCATTCAGTATGCAGACAAAATCCTTGTTCTGGATGACGGACATATCGCGGGCATTGGGACACATGAGGAATTGCTGGCTGGCTGCGAGGTATATCAGGAGATTTATTATTCTCAGTTTCGGAAGGAGGGAGAACGGGCATGAAAAAAGGAATGAGCCGGAAACAGAAGACAACGCTGGCGAAGGTGCTGCGTTACATCCGAAGATATTGGTTTTTTCTGGGAATGTCCATTATTCTGGCAGCAGTGACGGTGGCGTGTACCCTCTATATTCCGATTTTGATCGGAAAAGCGGTGGATTTGATTGTGGGACCCGGTGCGGTGGATTTTGGCGGCATTGTGGCGCTGATCCGGGAAATTGCAGTAATCATCGGAATCACGGCTGCAGCACAGTGGATTATGAATGCCTGCAATAACAAGATTACCTACAACGTAATCCGGGATATCCGCAGGGAAGCGTTTGAGCGAATCGAGCATCTTCCCCTCAAATATATCGATGCACATCCCTACGGGGAAGTGGTGAGCCGTGTCATTGCGGATGTGGATCAGTTTGCAGATGGTCTTCTTATGGGCTTTACCCAGTTTTTTACAGGAATTGTTACTATTTTTGGTACACTATTGTTCATGCTCACCATCAGTGTGAAAATTACGCTGGCGGTTGTGGTCATCACACCGCTTTCTCTTCTGGTGGCAAGCTTTATTGCGAAAAAGACCTTTTCCATGTTTAAGCTGCAGTCTGAGACCCGCGGGGAACAGACGGCATTTGTTGAAGAAATGGTGGGAAATCAGAAGGTGGTTCAGGCATTTTCTCATGAGGAGGAAGCCCTGGAGAAGTTTGACGAGATTAATGGAAGGCTGCAGAAATATTCCCTGCGGGCAATCTTTTTTTCCAGTATTACCAATCCGGCAACCCGGTTTATCAACAGCCTGGTGTATGCGGTGGTAGGGCTGGTGGGGGCAATCACAGCCATCGCAGGCGGGATTACCGTAGGACAGCTCACCAGTCTATTGAGTTATGCAAATCAGTATACAAAGCCTTTTAATGAGATTTCCGGAGTGATTACGGAGCTACAGAATGCACTTGCCTGTGCGGGGCGGGTGTTTGAACTGATGGAGGAGCCGATAGAGGAACCGGATGCCCCGGATGCAGTGGAACTTACCCATGCAGACGGCAGCGTGGAGCTTGCCCATGTGGACTTTTCCTACACGGCGGAGCAAAAGCTCATTGAGGACTTTAATCTTTCCGTGAAACCGGGACAGCGTGTTGCCATTGTGGGACCTACCGGCTGCGGAAAAACCACGCTGATTAATCTTTTGATGCGGTTTTACGATGTGAAAAGCGGAAAAATCACGGTCAGCGGAGTTCCCATGGAGAAAATGACCAGAAGGAGTCTGCGCAGCAATTACGGGATGGTGCTGCAGGAGACCTGGCTTCGGAGCGGAACCATCCGGGACAACATCTGTATGGGAAAACCGGATGCCACGGAGGAGGAAATGATTGCTGCGGCAAAGGCTTCCCATGCCCACAGCTTTATTAGACGTCTGCCGGATGGCTATGACACAGTGATTGCTGAGGACGGAGGAAGTCTTTCCCAGGGACAGAAGCAGCTCCTTTGCATTGCAAGGGTGATGCTCTGTCTGCCGCCTATGCTGATTTTAGATGAGGCAACATCATCCATCGATACCAGAACCGAGATTAAGATTCAGAATGCCTTTGCCAGGATGATGAAAGGGCGCACCAGCTTCATCGTGGCCCACCGCCTTTCCACGATTCAGGAAGCAGATGTGATTCTGGTCATGAAGGATGGAAAAATCATTGAGCAGGGGACACACGATGAGCTTCTGGCAAGAAACGGGTTTTATACGAACCTGTACAACAGCCAGTTTGCACATTAGAAAAAGCAGGACGGGGTCAGCGGACATGGTAGAAGGTCCGGTCACCGTCAATACATTCCTGGGTGGTGCGGCGGATGTATTCCGCCGCTCCTGCTTTATCCCGGGCAAGAAGATAATGATAAATATCGTAGGCGCTCTGATACAGGGCAGGTATCCCGTATTCCTTACAGAAGCGTACCCAGAGGCTGCATACCAGATCCTTGAAGCTGATAAAAAACAGAGGCAGCAGGCAGTTCCCGCTGATAAAGGAAATCTCATGGCTGAACTGGAAGATAATCTGGGCAGCTTCCTCCGGTTTGTCGCAGGTGTGAAGGGCGTCCACATAGGATTCAAGGCTGACAATCTCTTCGTCGGTGGCATTGTCGATGGCGAGGCTTGTGGCAGATTCCATAAAAATGATACGGGTTTCCAGCACAGAGCGGGTTTCCTTCTCCCGGAGCATACCGCCGTTGTAATGCATGATAGAAACCAGAGTCTCGACGGAGCCGTTCCGGCGGTAGTCCTCCACAAAGGTGCCGATACGTGGACGGACCACAAGGAAGCCCTTCTTCTCCAGCTCTGCAATGCCGGAATTCACGACGGCGCGGGAAACCTGCATGGACTTGGCAAGCTCCCGCTCCGGCGGAAGCTTTTCTCCGATTTCCAGTTCACCGGAGAGAATCATATTTTCCATTTCCGTTACGAAAAGTTCTTTTAGGGTTGGTGTACTTAATTTCTTGAATTCCATAGTACTCCTTTCTTG
>JBJEJC010000148.1:0-7441 GCA_051877675.1 Roseburia sp.
CGTTGATACTCTCTTGTGTAAAAAGTCCAGTTAATTAGCGAACGTTATACTAGTTCATGTTCTTTCAACCTTTTTAATACTGCTTCACGAACAATGTCCTCTCTTTTTTCTAAACATTCAATATCCTCAATACATTCCAATTCAGGATATAAATTAATAGTCTTTTCAAAAAAAGGTCTTGTTGTATTTTCACTTTTTTCTTTACTAAGATAATTTAAAATAAATTTCACATTTAGTTCTGGGTCAATCTTCTTTACTTTTAAAATTGGTAAATACATAGCTGGTCTCCTTAGAACAAAAAAAGTTTTTACCTCGATAAGCTGCTGGTCACACTCTGCCAGTGCCCGAATATCCGCATCTGCCATGCCACGTTTTAGCATATTGGCAACAAATCATTTATGTAAAGCCAGCATATACCCTTCCCATCAGAAACGGAGAGTACTCCATTGACGAAGACATCGTGTCTGCTGTAAAATAGCTACAGCAGGATCCTGGATTTAAAATCCTTCTACTGCTGACCATAACTTTTCCCAGGAGGTCTCTGTAATGAAAGATGTTTACCTGATATATCCTAATTGTTGTTTTTATGAGTTTGTGATTTTAAGCTATTTTATGAAATATTCACATTGCGATATGGTTTTCTGTTCTTTGGACGGGAAGCCGGTTCAGGCCATGGAAGGTTTTTCCGTAAATGCAGACATGGCATTGAAGGATGTTGAAAAAGAGCAGATCAGAAGCTTCATTGTACCCGGCGGAAATATTTCTTCCATTGATAACGAAGAAGTAAGAACCTGTCTGCAGAATCTGGCAAAAAAGAATACGTTAATTGCAGGCATATGTGCCGGGGTCGATGTACTGGATCACGCAGGAATACTGGAGCATGTAAAATCAACACATTCCACTGACCTGGACTTTGTGGTGGATCATCAGGTGATCACCGCACGGGCAAATGCATATGTGGATTTTGCAATTGAGGTAGCAAAGAAATTGAATCTCTTCACCAGTGAAGAGGATCTGAAGGAGACTATCAATTTCTGGAAATATTATTGCAGAGTTCAATAATACAATTCGTTCCGGCAGAGAGAACCGTTTTTACGGCATCTCTCTGCCCCAGTCTATGCTGCCCTTCTATCCTATCATTGCTTGTTGGTCTTCCTATTTTTTCACTTTTAGTAGTAACCGCGACCTCCGCAGGCTTGACATGTTTCAGAACGTTCTTCCACTACTGTTTTTTCATCAAATGCATAACCCCTGTAGTCACCATTAAACCCACAAGAACCGTCATCGATATCACCAACACTATGGCTTGCGCCATAGCCCCGACATTCTCCACATTCCGCTCTCTGTCCGCCATGCATTCCATCGTCTACCGTACCAACATCATTACAAATACGACACGGTGTTCCATTATATACATTTTTAGTACGTTCCTCCGTCACCACGATAGTTCCCGAACCATTACACTCTTTACAGATTGTATTTCCATTATGGTCAGACTCGTTGTCTGACTCATGGTCTGATTCATGGTCTGACGCAAAATCACCATTAAAGTGCTCATTCCTGTCATCACGAACACGATAATCCTCACAGGTTACGTTACAACTAAAATCGATATGCTTGTCTGATATTACATCTCGAACCACATCATCAGCACCTTCGAGAACCTTTTCATAATCTGCTTCATAATTGATGCTGATTTCATCAAGTGAAATACTTACATCTGCTTTTTCTTTTAAATATCCGCTGTCTATTGCACTTGTAAGAATTATTTCAAGACCGGTAAGAAATGGTCTTCCCAACAGCACTTCTCCGCCATCAGATATAACCTCCGCTAATTTTCTTGCATCATCGTTAACACACTCAACCTGTATTATGTTCTTGAGTGAATCAAGGTAAAGATTCATTTCCGGGTTGATTTTGACCTTTACAATGGATAAAAAAGTATCAGCATAATCGTTATTTTCCTCTTTTCTGTCCTCATTATTTTCAGTGGTTTTCTTTTCTACTCCCGTTAGTTTATAAAAATGAACTCGACCGAATCCCTCATTGACATTTTCATCATTCATTGCCACAACGAATTTCGTACCGTCTTCGTTGAAAGCAGCAGCTGTGTTCATTGAGCAATCGCCTTCGGTGAACCACTTTGTCCAAAGCAGCGCACCATTTTTTGCGTTATAGATGTTAACATTAGCACCATCTCTGGTAATAATCTTCGACCCATCTACAGAAAACTCACCTGAAATACTATTCTGATCATTTAACATGCCCACTAGTTTACCGGTTTCAAGTTCAAAAATGGAACATCCTATTTTTGAGAAGGTTGAAGATGAATGAGCTCCATACCATAAATATTTTTCATCAGGCGATATATCAAGGGACATATTGTTTTGCATGGTAACATATTCCCATACAAGGTCACCTGTTTTTCTATCATAAACCAATAAATTCTTACCTGCGCACTTTGTTGTAACAACAACATATTTCTCAGTTACTTCCATCTTTGTTGCCCAGCTCTGAGTATCTGTCTGCCATAGTAGTTTTCCGGTCAAATCGAAGGCATACAGATTACCACCACCGGTTGAAACATATACCTCGTTATTATCTTTGGAGAACTTGATGTTTCGTACCTGTCCAGTCAGCCAGTCAGAGTAAATCACCTTATCATTCTGCCAGTCAATAAACCAGATATCTCCTTCTATATCTGAAGCAATAAGATACTTATTGTCATTGCTAAGTTCAGCACATCTTGTCATAGATGACGCTATTTCATTTGCCTTAGGTGCAAATGGTTTGTCTGTTCCGGGAAGATCATGCGTCGCATATACTTCATCCCCGTTCCTATCCAGTATGACAGTCTTGAAGCCTCCCTCCAACTCATTCACCATAACTACTGAATATTGACCGTCTTCACTAACATCAACATACGGAATTTCCTGAGGAAGTGCATATGTAAACAAAACATTCCCGTCAAAGTCAGTACCTGTAGCTCGTATTTTGTCAGATACCTTTTTCGGATCATATCCTGTATGAAAAGGAACAAATGTAATAACAGAACTATGGTCTGTATCATATTCATATGACTGGAGACCGGTATCGACAATTGCCACTTCCTCATAGATTAACTGTTCATCCTGCGGATATAATGTTATATCAGCTGTGACCGTCTGGTTATTTTTTGGATAAACAGGAATATATCTCCTGTTATATCCTTCTTTATAAACTGACAGAGCCATTTCACGCCATGCATCAGCATAAGTGTTCTTTGCAGCCACTGTTGTGATTGTGTAATAACCATTTTCATCTGTATATTGTGTATCAAACATCCCTATAAACGGATTAAGGACTTCAACATCGGCACCAGCTATCGGATTCCCATTTTCATCAACAATACGGCCACTGACTATTGCATTGCAATATGCATCAGAGAGTAACGTTTCCTCTACAAGATATCCAATATTTTCAGTAACATAAACTTTATGTTCTTTATAGTTGCCATCAATATCCATAACGCCGAAAGTGGCATTAAAGTTGAAATCCGCAATCAAATCTGACGCAATTGGAGAATGTGCAAGCGAAAAATCCACTTCCATCATCTTCTCCGAGCCAGCAGTCAGCACATACTTACTAACACCATTCGGATGCCACAATACCTCATAATCTGTGATATATTTTGTATATTCACCGGAACAATCTTTTTCTTCGATATCTTTGACTGTAAAAGCAACATCTTCTGAAGAAGTATTTTTTACAAGAAGCTTAACGATAATATTTCCTTCCATGTTTGTTATGAAGGTTTGAGTACCTTCACCCCATACTTCAAAGCCATCAAAATCGCCAAGTTTCGTGTTAAAATCAAACTTGCGTCTTTCTTTATCATACATATCGTTGTTTGTGAGCATTACGCCCGTAGTATAAGTTATATCCGTAGCATTAGTTATATCCATGCTATTTGTTTCCGTTTCAGTGTCATATGTAGTCTCTTTCTGAGAGTCTGAATTCATCGTTGAATCCACGGGCATCATAGAATCTTCTTTATTACCACATGCGCATAATCCGAGAACAAGCAACCCTGCAACCAAACAACTGATTTTTTTCATAATGCCCCTCTTTCTATCGTTTCTCTGTAATATAACGATTATTCAAACTCGGCAAGTCGTTCCATTGCACTCCTCCCCCTTTGCAAATTGAAACCTAGCCTTCAATCAATTACCATTTTATCAAAAATTGCTTCTACTTTCTACACATTTCCAAAAGAAATAGAAAATCCCTTCTGCGAGGCGCAGCCCCAAAGAAACAATCGCATATAGAAATATCGGAAATGTAATAATTCCTACTATATCTCTATATGCGAATGCGCACTCTGCACTATACGCCGGAATAGGCAGAAAATCCACCATCGATGGGGATGCAGGCTCCGTTCACGAAACCGCTTGCCTCCTCACTCGCCAGAAAAAGGACAGGGCCCACCAGTTCCTCTACTTCTCCAAAGCGCTCCATAGGCGTGCTGCGGAGGATTTTCCCGGTACGTTCCGTAGGTGTCCCGTCCTCCCGGAACAAAAGCTTCGCATTCTGCGCCGTGGAGAAAAAGCCGGGGGCAATGGCATTGCAGCGGATTCCCACTTTGGAGAAATGCACGGCAAGCCACTGGGTAAAATTCGTCACCGCTGCCTTTGCACCAGAATAGGCGGGAATCTTCGTCAGAGGTGTGTACGCATTCATGGAAGAAATGTTAATGATACACGCCCCTTTCTTATTCACCATGTCCCTGGCAAACACCTGGGTGGGAATCAGGGTTCCCATAAAATTCAGTCCAAAGACAAAGGAAACCCCCTCCTCATCTAAATCAAAAAAGGTTTTCACCTTCCCCATATCCTCCGGGAGAAAATATTCGTCGTCCGTAGTTGCTTTTGGATTATTTCCACCTGCACCGTTAATCAGAATGTCGCAGGTTCCAAAATCCTTTGCAACGGCATCCCGCGCCGCCTTCACACTGTCCTTCTCAAGCACGTTACAGGCATAGCCCTTTGCAAGATATCCCTTTTCTGTAATCGATGCCGCATTTCTCTCCGCAGCCTCCCCGTTTAAATCCAAAAGAGCCACCTTCGCCCCACACATTGCCAGCGCCTCCGCCAGCACAGAACAGATCACACCGCCCGCACCGGTCACCACCGCCGTCCGTCCGGTCAGATTAATCTGAAACGGTAATTTCATCATTTATCCTCCTAACATTAATCCTAATATTTCCACAGAACTACTTCCGGGGAAATGCTTTTTCCACCGCTTCCCAGAGTCCATTGATATAGGTTGCCCCCAGTGCCCGGTCGTACAGACCATAACCCGGTCTTCCGGTTTCGCCCCAAATCATTCTTCCGTGATCCGGGCGCACATAGCCGTCAAATCCATTGTCGTGCAACGCCTTTACGATGGCATACATATCCAGAGAACCGCAGCCGGAAAGATGCGCCCGTTCCTCAAACCCGTTGGGAAGCAGCGCCACATTCCGCAGATGGGCAAAATGGATGCGTCCCATCGCCGCATATTTTTCTGCCAGCCGGACCACATCATTTTTCGCAGAGCATCCCAGAGAGCCACTGCAGAGCGTGATACCGTTATGCCTGTCATCCACCAGTTTTAAGAACCGGTCAATATTTTCCTCGCAGGTCATAATGCGCGGCAGCCCGAAAATGCTCCAGCAGGGATCATCCTCATGGATTGCCATATTCACATCACACTCCGCCGCCACCGGAATTACACGCTCCAGGAAATACTGCAGATTGCTCCAAAGCTCTTCCTCCGTCATGGCACGGTATTCTTTCACTACATTTTTGAGTTCTTCCCGGCTGTAGCTTGCATCCCAGCCCGGAAGGGTCAGGTCACTGTCGCTCTCCAGCGGATTGACCGCATCCACCTGTTCCTGGTAATATGCCAGCGTGGTGGAACCGTCCGGCAGCACATGGGCAAGCTCCGTCCGGGTCCAGTCAAATACCGGCATAAAATTATAACAGACGCATTTGACTCCGGCACGCGCCACCCTTCTTATATTCTCACAATAATTGGCAATATATACATCCCGGTTCGGCTTGCCCAGCTTGATATCCTCATGAACCGGAATACTCTCGATGACTTCAAAATGAAGCCCCGCTTCCTCCACCTTCTGTTTTATTCCCGCAATGCTCTCTTCACTCCATACCTCACCTGCCGGCACATCATATACCGCAGTTACAATGGAATACATACCGGGAATCTGACGAATATTCTGTAACGTTACCTTATCGTCCTCTCCATACCAGCGGAATGATAATTTCATTCTTCTCCTCCATTCCTTCCGGTGCCGATTGCCTGCACCAGTTTTTCATATTCCATACGGACTTTTTCCATCTGTCCGTTCAATTCAAAATGATTCCCTTTGCGCAGCTCTGTCACCACGACAGAACACGCCTGAAACAAGCGGTTCATTCCGAGAGTCCCCGCCAGTCCCTTTAACGCATGCACTTCTTTTTCAATTGCTTCATAGTCCAGCCGGTCATACGCCTTCCATGCTGCCGCAAAATGTCCGTCCGTTACAAACTTTCCCAGATATTTCAAATACAATGCCTCATTTTCCACAAAATGCTCCAGCCCGGCAGCATAGTCCACGCCTGCCTTCTCCAACTCCTGACGTTCCATTTTTCCTCCATTCCGTCCAACCAGACGGTATTTATAGTAAAAGTATCATATCCCAAAAAACGGGGCATTGCAAGAGCTTCTATTTTTTCATTTTAGGCTGAAAAATAAGGCTCGCAAGGTAGCCAAACACCAGCGCCGCAGAGATTCCCACTGCGCTTGCCCGAAAGCCGCCCATGAAAATTCCCAGAAAGCCGTTCTCATCCACTGCCTCCTTCACGCCCTTCCAGAGCACATTGCCAAAGCCAAGCAGCGGCACACTCGCCCCGGCTCCCGCAAATTCCACGAAGGGCTGGTAAATCTGAAGTGCCCCAAGCAGTGCGCCAAAGCACACTAAAATCACCATGATTCTTCCCGGAAGCAGTTTTGTCTTTTCCATTAAAATCTGTACCAGTGCACAGATGAGACCACCCACCCAGAATGCATTCACATAATCCATAGCCTGTCCCCTCCTTTCCGTTTCTCAGCCTGCATATTCCAGCACCACGCCATGGGCAATCCCCGGCACACTCTTTCCCTCATTAAAAGACACCGTGGACAGCAGCGCTCCGGTGGGCACGAACAGAATCCGTTTCATCCGCCCGCTCTCCAAGTGCTTTAAATACAGCCCTGCAAGTGTCACGGCAGAACAGCCGCAGCCCGAGCCGCCGGCACCTGTCTTCTGTTCCTTCGCATCAAAAATCTCGATACCACAATCCTCATGGACGCCGCTGATGTCAAAGCCCTTCTGTGCCGTAAGTTCAAGCAGAATCTCCTTTCCCACGGTTCCCAGATCCCC
>JBJEJC010000149.1:0-7357 GCA_051877675.1 Roseburia sp.
TCAAGCTTTGTCATGCCCATTTCGAGCTGACAGCTTTCCCCCTGACCCGGAAGAATATATTTGCAGATGGTTCTGTGGTTCGCAGTCTCTAAGGAACCGAGCTCCACCTTATTGCAGTCCTTTACAATGACAACACCATCCTCCGGTGTCCCCTCCGGTTTGATTAATACCGTGGGATAGGTTTTGTGTGCCGGGGCGCTGTTCAAATAGAACTTGGCAGGAGCGGAGGCATCTGCGGAGGCAAAGGTGATATCTTTAGAACCCATACCTATGTACATACCTTCCTTGTGACCCACCTGGTAAGCCTTGCCATCGATTGTGATGATTCCTGCGCCGCCGATGTTGATGACACCAAGCTCGCGTCTCTCGCAGAAATACTGTGCCCGCAGCTCGTCGCCGGCGGTAAGCTGTAGGGTCTCCTTTACCGGAACGGCGGAGCCGGTGATGATACGGTCAATATGGCTGTATACCAGCTTGATTACATCCGGCTGGAATAAATCGTCAATTAAAAATTCTTCTCTTAAGCGCTCTGTTGTGTAATGTTTGACATCCCTTGGGGATGCAGCGGTTCTAAGTTCCATAGTAAAATCTCCTTTTTATAAGTTGAAACCAAAATATTTGACTGCGTTGTTGTAGCAGATTCCCTTTACAATTTCCTCCAGAATCTCATAGTCTGCCGGGAATTCTCCGTTCTCTACCCAGTTGCCGATCAGGTTGCAGAGAATTCTGCGGAAATAATCATGTCTGGTGTAGGAGAGGAAGCTTCTGGAATCGGTAAGCATTCCTACAAAGCCGGACAGGTTTCCGAGGTTGGCAAGGGAAATCATCTGATCCTGCATACCGGTCTTGTGGTCATTAAACCACCATGCGGAACCCTGCTGGATTTTTGCCACAGCGGTGGAATCCTGGAAACAGCCAAGGATGGTGCCGATTGCCTGGTTGTCGTTGGGATTTAAGCTGTAGATAATTGTCTTCGGCAGCTCACCGCTTCTGTTTAAGCTGTTTAAGTAGTCTGCCATCTCGGAGGACGGTGCATAGTTGTTAATGCAGTCGTATCCGGTATCCGGTCCCAGCTTGTTGAACATCGGTGTATTGTTGTCGCGCTTGCAGCCATAGTGGAGCTGCATTACCCAGTCGCGTCTCGCATATTCTTTTCCAACGAATGTCATGAATGCGGTCTTGAATTTCAGTTCCTCCTCCCGGGTTACGGAACCGCCGCCTAAGCGTTTTGCAAAAATTGCCTCGATTTCTTCTGCGGAAGCGGGAGCATACATCACATATTCCAGCGCATGGTCAGATACGGAGCAGCCCATGGATGCAAAGAAATCCATGCGGGCGGATAAGGCCTTGCATAAATCGGCGAAGGATGCAATGGAGATGCCGGAAACCTTTGCAAGCTGGCTGATGTAATCCAGGTAGGTAGGTTTCTCGATATTCATTGCCTTGTCCGGGCGCCATGCGGGAAGTACCTGCACGTCAAAGCTGTCATCCTCGGCAATCTTTTTGTGCCATTCCAGAGAGTCTACCGGATCATCGGTGGTGCAGATTAATGTGACATTGGACTGCTTGATAATGTTGCGGACCGTCATGGACGGCTCAGCAAGCTTTTTGTTGCAAAGCTCCCATACCTCTTCGGCAGTCTTCTTATTTAATACGCCATGGTAACCGAAATATTTCTGCAGCTCTAAGTGGCTCCAGTGGAACAGCGGATTTCCGATGGCTTTTCCAAGGCATTCTGCCCATTTGAAGAATTTCTCCTTGTCGGACGCATCGCCTGTAATGTATTTCTCGTCGACACCGCAGGAACGCATAAAACGCCATTTGTAATGGTCTCCGCCCAGCCATACCTGAGTAATATTCTCAAACTGGCGGTCCTCATAAATCTCCTGTGGGTTGATGTGGCAGTGGTAGTCCAGAATCGGCGTATTTGCTGCATAATCGAAATACAGCTTCTGCGCAGTCTCTGTCTGCAGTAAAAAGTTCTTGTCCATAAATTCTTTCATTTTTAAAAGCCTCCTTGTGATTTTTCTATACTTGAACTTATTTAAAATAATGTGGTTCCACGTTTGATGAGCTTGCCGGAAAAAACGGATTTTTTCGGCATTTCTTCGCCGGACAGGACACCTAAGAGGGTCTGTACAAGCTGATGGGTCTGGGATTCCAGCCGGTTGTCAACGGAGGTCAGCTCCGGAGTACAACAGGTAGTGAGCATGGAATTATTATATCCGATTACGGATAAATCCCCGGGAACGGAAAGCCCTTTGCGGTATGCGTATTTGATGGCGCCGATGGCAAGTGAGTCATCCGCCGCAATGACACCGTGGAAGGTAATGCCCCGGTCTGCTGCGTCACCCACAAGATCAGCAATCGCATTCATGTTCTGCATATCACCCGGATAAAGGAGAATCTGTTTTTCATAATCACAGACACCGTGCATATCCATGGCAGCACGGAAACCGTTGAGCTTCTTGGTACCGCTGTAGGAATTGGAGTTATATAAATAAAGAACATCCTTAATCCCGTATTCCAGCATGGAACTGGTGGCTTCATACATGGTGGTGTAATCGTCGCACAATGTACTGTATACATTGGGAAAGTCAAAGGATGCGTTGAGCAGCATGATGGGTACCTGAGCGGAAACATCCTTAATATACTGGTTTTCCTCCTCATTTGTACCGATGAAATTAGAACCCACCAGAATGATGCCATCCACCTTCTTGGAGAGAATCAGGTTCATATAGTTCTCTTTGATGTCGCGGTTATAGCCGGTACAGCAGAGAAGAGATTCATAACCGTTCTCCTGAAGCTCCTGTTCGAGATAGTAGACCGCCTTTGCAAGAAAGAGGTCGGAGGAATCCGCACACAGAATACCGATGGTTTTTAACGAGTGCAGACCCATTCCCCGGGCAAAGGCATTGGGGGCATAGTCATATTTTTCGATGATATCCATTACTTTTTTGCGCGTTGCAGGTCTTACCTTGTCACTTCCATTTAATACGCGGGACACGGTGGCAATGGATACGCCGGCTTTTTTTGAAATATCGTAGATAGTCATAGTTTTTCCTCTGATTCCGTGATTCATGCTGTGTCTGCTTTCCGGTGTAAGAAAATATGTAACATGAAAAATACAAAAATGAAAGCAGTTTCATTTCGACTTTCAACATTATACAATATGAGAAAAAAGAAAGCAATAACCCAAAATAGAAAAATATCCGAAATGTGAAAAGAAAATGCCGAAAATAAAGGGAAATAGATAATTTTACTAAATTGTGCAAAATTACATATTGACTATTTGCAAAAAAGGTGCAAGAATACTAAGTGTAAACGCTTACAAAATTACAATTTTTTCAAATACATAACACACAGGAGGTTTGTATGGAGTTATTAAGCAAAGCAAAAACAGGAAAAGTGGAAAGACCGGTGAAGGTCCTGCAGTTCGGAGAGGGCAATTTCCTTCGTGCATTTGTGGATTACATGATTGACATCGCAAATGAGCAGGGAAAATTTAACGGGGACATTGTACTGGTAAAACCTATTGAGTTTGGTTCCCTGGACCGTTTTCATGAGCAGGAGTGCCAGTATACGGTGCAGCTGCGCGGAATTGTGGACGGGGAGCCGAAACGTATCAACCGTATCGTGACCAGCGTGACAGATGCTGTGGATGCATATGGTGAATATGAGAAATATGCTTCCTATGCAAAGCTTGACACACTGCGTTACATTGTTTCCAATACCACAGAGGCGGGAATTGTTTATGATGATACGGACCGTATGGAGTTTAATCCGCCGAAGACCTATCCCGGCAAGCTGACAAAGTTCTTATATGAGAGATATCAGCATTTTGACGGAGCAGAGGACAAGGGTCTGGTAATGCTTCCGGTGGAGCTGATCGATGATAATGGTATCCATCTCAAGGAATGTGTGTTAAAGTTGGCAAAGCTTTGGAATCTGGAAGAGAGATTTACCGAATGGCTCAACAATGCCTGCGTATTTACCTCTACACTGGTTGACCGTATTGTAACCGGTTATCCGAGAGATGAGGCAGAGGAGCTTTGCAAAGAATTCGGATATCAGGATAACCTGATTGTGACCGGTGAGCCGTTTGCTCTGTGGGTAATTGAGAGTGCAAAGGACATCAGCAAAGAGTTCCCGCTTCCGGATGCAGGACTTCCGGTGATTTTCACCGACAACCAGAAGCCGTATAAGCAGAGAAAGGTTCGTATCTTAAACGGTGCACATACCTCATTTGTACTGGCTTCCTATCTCTGCGGAAATGACATTGTGCTGGAGTCCATGCAGGATGAGCTGATTCTTAACTTTATCAAGGCAACGATTTTTGATGAGGTAATCCCGACCCTGACACTCCCGAAACAGGATCTTGTGGATTTTGCAGAGGCAGTGCTGACCAGATTTAACAATCCGTATGTAAAGCATGCACATCTTTCCATCTCATTGAACTCTGTTTCCAAGTGGAGAGCAAGATGTATGCCAAGCTTCTTGGAGTACATTGAGAAAGAGGGAAAGCTTCCGACACATCTGACCTTCTCTCTTGCGGCATTGATGGCATTCTATACCGGAACGGAGATTCGCGATAAGGCGCTGATTGGACACAGGGACGGACAGGAGTACAACATTATGGATGATGCTGCCGTGCTGGAGTTCTTTGCAGCAAACAGCCCGAAGGAGCCTGCAGAATATGCACATGCAGTTCTTTCCAACGAGAACTTCTGGGGACAGGATCTCACTCAGCTTGCCGGTGTGGAAGAGGCAGTTACCTCCTATATCGCAGATATCCGTAGCCTGGGTATGCGCAAGACCATGGAGAAGCTGTTTGCATAAATGAATCGTAGTTCATATGGCAGAACATTCTGGAGGAAAACCGCGTGAAAGATTTTATTAAAATCAATGAAAAAGATAATGTCATCGTGGCGCTGAAGGAACTTGCTGCGGGAGAAAAGGTGTCTGTTGCGGGAACGGAAGTGACTGCGGCAGAGTCCATCCCGGCAGGGCATAAGATGGCAATTGCAGATATTCCGAAAGGTGGGGAGGTTATCAAATATGGCTTCCGCATCGGAAATGCAAAAGAAGACATTCGGGCAGGTCAGTGGGTACATACGCACAATGTGGGAACTGCATTGGGCGAACTGCTGGAGTACAGCTATGAGCCGGTGGAGACCACGGTACAGGAGTCGGAGGAACGCACTTTTATGGGATTTAAACGTCCTTCCGGGCAGGTGGGCGTCCGCAACGAGGTCTGGATTATTCCGACTGTGGGCTGCGTGAACAATATTGCTACGGCAATGGCAAAGGCTGCAAATACCCGCGTAAAGGGATCTGTGGAGGAGGTTATCGCATTTCCGCATCCCTATGGCTGCTCCCAGATGGGAGACGACCAGGAACACACCAGAACGATTCTGGCAGACCTGGTAAACCATCCCAATGCAGGCGGCGTACTGGTTCTTGGACTTGGCTGTGAGAACAGCAATATCGGTGAACTGAAAAAGTACATCGGAGACTATGACGAAAATCGTGTGAAATTCCTGGTTTGCCAGGAATGTGAGGACGAGATGGCAGAGGGCGCAAAGCTTTTGGATGAGTTGATTGACTATGCGTCAGGCTTTACCCGGGAACCGGTTTCCGTTTCAAAGCTCATTATCGGTATGAAGTGCGGCGGAAGTGACGGATTTTCCGGAATCACTGCAAATCCGTTGGTAGGTAAGTTCTCCGACATTCTTATTGGCAAGAAGGGAACTACGATTCTGACTGAGGTTCCGGAAATGTTTGGTGCGGAGACGCTGCTGATGAATCGTTGTGAGAACGAGGAACTGTTCCATCAGACAGTGAACCTTATCAACGATTTTAAACAGTATTTTAAGGATAATCATCAGACAATTTACGAGAATCCCTCTCCGGGAAATAAAAAGGGCGGTATTTCCACTCTGGAGGATAAATCCCTTGGCTGCACCCAGAAATCCGGAAGCGCTCCGGTGAAGGGCGTACTTGGCTACGGAGAGCGGGTGAATGTTCCGGGATTAAATCTTCTCAGCGCGCCGGGAAATGATCTGGTGGCGGCAACTGCGCTGGCAGCCAGCGGCGCTCACATTGTATTGTTTACCACAGGACGTGGGACTCCCTTTGCGTCGCCGGTTCCTACTGTTAAGATTGCAAGCAACAGCACTCTGGCTGGCAAAAAGAAGAACTGGATTGATTTCAACGCAGGTGTTCTTGTGGAGGATGCAGAACTGGAGGAGACCGGGCAGAAGTTGTTTGATTACGTGATTGAAGTGGCTTCCGGCAGAAAGGTCTGCAGCGAGGAAGCGGGCTTCCATGACATGGCAATCTTTAAACAGGGTGTGACCTTGTAACGGACACGCAAATGAGCATTGTATTTTCTGTGCGGCGGTATGGTTCGTGAATTGTACCTGTTGTACATAAAATGTATACAACATATCAAATAGAAAAGGAGAACAGAAAAATGGCATACATTGACAATTTTTCACTGGAAGGCAAAGTAGCACTTGTAACAGGAGCATCTTACGGAATTGGATTTGCAATCGCATCCGCTTTTGCAAAGGCAGGTGCAACCATCGTGTTCAACGATATTAAGCAGGAACTGGTAGATAAGGGAATTGCAGCATACAAGGAGCAGGGAATTGAAGCTCACGGTTATGTATGTGATGTGACAAATGAGGATGCTGTAAACGCACTGGTAGCTCAGATTGAGAAGGAAGTGGGCGTGATTGATATTCTGGTAAACAACGCAGGTATCATCAAACGTATTCCAATGACCGAGATGACAGCAGCAGAGTTCCGTCAGGTAATTGATGTTGACTTAAACGCACCGTTCATCGTTTCCAAAGCAGTTATTCCGTCTATGATCAAAAAAGGTCATGGAAAAATCATCAACATCTGCTCTATGATGTCTGAGCTTGGACGCGAGACAGTATCTGCATATGCAGCAGCAAAGGGCGGATTAAAGATGCTGACCAAGAATATCTGTTCCGAATACGGACAGTATAACATTCAGTGTAACGGCATCGGACCTGGTTATATCGAGACTCCGCAGACCGCTCCGCTTCGTGAGATTCAGCCGGATGGAAGCAGACATCCGTTCGATCAGTTTATCTGCGCAAAGACACCTGCAAACAGATGGTTACAGGCAGACGAGCTGGCAGGACCTGCCGTATTCCTGGCTTCTGAGGCATCCAATGCAGTAAACGGACATATCCTTTATGTGGATGGCGGTATTCTTGCTTACATCGGTAGACAGCCGCAGTAAAACGGAAAACGGGGACGTAGGTTCTGTGAAAAAGGGGACGCATCTTTTCTTAAGAAAAGATGCGTCCCCTTTTTCACA
>JBJEJC010000150.1:0-7351 GCA_051877675.1 Roseburia sp.
ATCACAAAGTGGTGTCCTCTTTTCTTTTAATCCGAATAAAATTTTACGCTAGCCGTGTCAATATATTCCCGCAAATTCCAATGAAGCCATCTCCTCGTTTCCTCATGTTTTTCTCTCGTCAATTAGCAATATTGTACAAATTAAAATACATAAATTTGGTTGATTTTTCCAAAAACAAGTGCTATACTTCTCCACGAGGAAGCGTAAGAAGCATTTTCGTTTCCACAAATCAAAAAAGGAGGTGTTGTATATGCCATATTCCATCGACCCTGCAATGTCATTTGCCGAAGTCGTCCGTTTCTATAAGAGATATGTGGATGAGACAAGGGCAAGTGGAGGAAAGCCTGTATCTTTTCTGCATTTTCTTACAGGCAGATGCGAATAGCCGGTTGACCAGCCAAACTGCTAACAGCTTCGGTGTCAGGTCACCCGGCTATTTTTCTGCTCTTTTACCGAATAAAGTTTGTCGCAACCGCAGGTTCCCGTTCCGGGAAACCGATTCCCTCTTTCTTACCTAGTTCAATACACTTTAACAGCCATGCCATGTTATTTCCCAGGGTACGCATGGTCTGCATGCCTTCGGCGTCCTGTCTGACCTCCTCCGGTGTCGTACCATGCACCTGATTCCAGTACTGGGAGGAAACGATGGGCATTCCGCTTATGGTGAAATATTTGTTCAACTGGTCGAATGCCGCCGATGCCCCGCCTCTGCGGCAGCTTACTACAGCAGCCCCCGGTTTTCCCGCATACATACTGCTCTTTCCATAAAAAGCACGGTCCAGAAAAGAGGTAAGAGCACCGGATGCCGCCGCATAATGCACCGGAGACCCAAACACGAAGCCATCCGCCGTCTTCGCCTTTTCCAGAAATTCATTCACGGTATCCTCCACCACACACTTTCCCGTCTTAAGACACCCACCGCAGCCCAGACAGCCGGACAACGGCTTTGTTCCTACCCAGAAAATCTCCGTTTCAATTCCATTTGCAGCCAGCGCCCCTGCCACTTCGTCCAGCGCCGTGCGGGTACATCCGTTTTTCTTCGGACTCCCATTCACCAAAATTACTTTCATCGTTTTTTCCTTCTTTCTTTTCTTTACTTATTATAGTATGGATGCCTGCCAAATAAGTCTGTTCACCTGAAAAATATCTTCAAACTGCATATCCTCCAGCAAAAGCGCCACGTTCTCCTCTGAGTGCTCCACTTCTTTCGCATAAATTCTGGCTGTATCAATCCGGTCCTCCAGGGTAAACTGCCCGCCATTCTTATGATAACGCCATACATCCATGTCCCGGATGACCATAACAGCCGCCACCGCAAACTTGGCCTTCGCCAACAGGTTGTCATCATACACAGCCCGCATGAAATACCGGAAGGTAAAATAAACCAGAAGATGCTCATACGTATATTCCCACGCTCCGTTTTCCTGACAAAATGCAGCATGAAGCGTTTCGTAATTGTCCTGCCTGTAGAAAGAAAGCAGTTCCTCCTGCAAGGCAACCCAGCCTTCCTCCAGGGGCTCCAGTTCCTTTAAGCATTCCATCCGTTCCAGAAATGCCTGATAATGGTTTCTATCTCCGGCAGCCTCGTTTTCCCCTGTCCCGCCGAATATCTCATGCTGCATCTTTTCACAATAGGAAAGATAATCCGCAATCCGCAGGGAAATGGGGTTCTCCCGGTTCTGCAAGAGCCCGACTGCCCGGTCCCTTACCTGCTCCAGCCTTGTACCAAGGCACACCTCCCGGGCAAGGTCGGCTTCTTCCTCAATATCTCCCGTCTCCGGGATTTCCATCTCCTCCCATGTCACCGGTTTCTCCGTGGAAAAAAGAATCCTCCCCACCTCCTCACAGGACAGGCAGAGACACTTTTCCCGTACATTTCCATACTCCATGGTAAATCTGGGGTATTCCGTGCAGACCTCGCTCAACGCTTCCTCCCCCAGTTCGATACAGATGTCGCACAATTTTCTTTCATTTAAAAATGGACACCAGCCGTTTTCCCGGAGCCTAAAGCCCCAGATTCCCTCCTCGTCCATTTCCAGATGTTTCCGCAGACGTTCCCCCAGCGCGCCCTCTACTCCCAAATAATATGCACGGGTGTCCTCATCAATATCAATTCCCCAGCCGATGCAGCAACTGTTTTTGCACTTGTCTGCAATACAATGAAATTCTTTGTAATAAGAAGGAATCCGAAGCAACATATGCTTTCTCCTTTTACCGAAACATTTTTTACAAAGGAGGAGAGCCGCATGACTGCCGGCTCTCCTGCCCTAATTGTTATCTTTAAAATGGTTGCTTAATATATATCCCACGCACCATATACCACCTGCCAGCGATAGGTAAAGGAAGCCCTGAATAGCCGCAATAAGCAGCTTCCAGAGTGAAAGAGTCCCCGCCAGATGCGCCAGAATTAATCCTTTCACCGGTCTGGTAAGAATCATCCATCCTCCCACATAAAGCCAGCCAAGAATGCCCAGTGCGTAGCACAGCACTGCAGCAACGGCTCTCCAGTTCACTTTCATTTCTACTCTCCTGTTCCTTTTCATTCCATGGCAAGAACCACAGTGCCCTCCTCTCTGGTTCTTTGCACATCAATGATCCGTTGATTCGCAGACCCCCGGAAACGCAGGGAAATGTTCTTCTGCTCCAGAATGAAGGGACCGTCCACCATGATGTCCACCAGCGAAAGATACTCCTCCGTTGCCTCACAGTATGCCCTTCCGCCCGGAAGGAAGTCCTCATACAGATACCCACTGTAGGTCCAGACCGTCTTGCCCGGCAGTTCTTTACGTATCCGGCGAAGCAGGGACAACAGCGCTCTCTGATTCTCCGGCTCTGTAGGATCTCCCCCAAGCAGAGTGAGTCCTGCGATATAATCCGGTGCCAGTTCTTTTAGAATGAGCTCCTCCGTCTCTCCGGTAAATGGCTCTCCGTAGGAGAAATCCCAGGTCTCCTGATTGAAGCACTCCCGGCAGTGATGCCTGCAGCCGGACACAAACAGGGATACCCGCACGCCGGTTCCGTTTTCAATTGAATAGGGTTTGATTTCTGCGTAATTCATAAATTTCCTTTTATTTACAGATGCAGCACTCGCTCCTTGATTTCCTGGGTTCTTCCCTGATTCCAGAACTGGGTGCCGATATAGCCACAGGTTCTTCTCGCAACACTCATCTTGTTCTGGTCACGGTTTCCACAATTGGGGCACTCCCATACCAGCTTGCCGTCCTTATCCTCCACAATCTTAATCTCGCCGGAATAACCACACTCCTGGCAGTAATCACTCTTGGTGTTAAGCTCCGCGTACATGATATTCTCATAAATGTACTGCATTACGGAAAGCACGGCATCCAGATTGTTCTGCATATTCGGAACCTCCACATAGCTGATGGCGCCTCCCGGAGACAGCTCCTGGAACTGGGATTCAAACTTCAGCTTGTCAAATGCATTCATTTCCTCTGTGACATGTACATGGTAGCTGTTGGTGATATAATTCTTATCCGTCACGCCCGGAATAATACCAAAGCGCTTCTGCAGACATTTCGCAAATTTATAGGTAGTGGATTCCAGCGGTGTTCCATACAGACTGAAATCAATATTGCTCTCTGCACGCCATTTTGCACAGGCATCGTTGAGATAACGCATTACCTGTAACGCAAACTCCGTTCCCTCCGGGTCCGTATGGGAAACCCCCTTCATATAACGGGTACACTCGCATAAGCCCGCATATCCCAGTGAAATAGTAGAATATCCGCCGTACAACAGCTTGTCAATCGTCTCGCCTTTTTTCAGACGCGCCAGCGCCCCGTTCTGCCAGAGAATCGGCGCCACATCGGAGGGAGTTCCCTTCAGGCGCTCATGTCTTGCCATAAGTGCCCGGTGACAGAGCTCCAGTCTCTCGTCCATAAGCTCCCAGAATTTCTTCTCATCGCCGCCGGAGGAGCACGCCACATCCACCAGATTGAGCGTTACCACACCCTGGTTAAATCTTCCGTAAAACTTGAACTTGTCGTTTTCATCCTTATATACCGTTAAGAAGGAGCGGCATCCCATACAGGTATAGCAATTGCCCTGCTTCAGCTTCTTCATAATCTTCTCGGAAATATAGTCCGGAACCATACGTTTCGCCGTGCACTCCGCAGCCAGCTTGGTCAGATACCAGTAACGGCTTCCCTCACGGATATTGTCCTCCTCCAGCACATAAATAAGCTTCGGGAATGCCGGTGTGATATAAACACCCTTTTCATTTTTAACACCGAGAATACGCTGATGCAGCATTTCTTCAATCACCGCTGCAAGGTCGTCTCTGAGCTGTCCCTCCGGCACCTCGTCCAGATACATAAACACCGTAATGAAGGGAGCCTGTCCGTTCGTGGTCATCAGGGTGATAACCTGATACTGAATCATCTGTACCCCGCGGTTAATCTCCTCCTTGACACGAAGCTCCGCCATGGCATTCACCTTTTCCTCATCCGGTGTGATGCCTACTTCCTCCAGCTCCATTCTCACCTGCTTGCGGAATTTCTCACGGCTCACCTGCACAAAGGGTGCCAGATGAGATAAGGAAATGCTCTGTCCACCGTACTGGGAGCTTGCAATCTGGGCAATTGCCTGGGTTGCAATGTTACATGCCGTAGAAAAGCTCTTGGGCGGGTCAATCATGGTCTCGCTGATGACCGTTCCATTCTGTAACATATCCTCCAGATTTACCAGACAGCAGTTATGCATATGCTGCGCAAAATAATCCGCATCGTGGAAATGAATCAGCCCCTTCTCATGTGCCTCCACGATATCCTCCGGGAGCAGGAAACGTCTGGTAATATCCTTGCTCACCTCACCCGCCATATAATCGCGCTGTACGCTGTTGACGGTGGGATTCTTATTGGAATTCTCCTGTTTCACTTCCTCATTATTACATTCCAGAAGGCTTAAAATCTGTTCATCCGTGGAATTGGATTTACGTACCAGCGCTCTCTTATAGCGGTATGTAATATAATTGCGCGCCACATTGAATGCCCGCTGATTCATAATCTGGTTCTCCACCATATCCTGGATTTCTTCCACACTGGGAGAGCGCTTCATGTTCTCACATGCCTTCTCCACATTGCGCAGGATTTCCTGAATCCGCTCCTCATCCAATTTCTCGTAATCAATGACACTGTCATTTGCCTTACGAATCGCCGCTTCAATCTTTTTCAGATCAAATAAATCCTCGGCGCCACTTCTCTTGATAATCTTCATGTAATAAACCTTCCTCTCAGTTCTCTGCTTATTGCCTGCGCGGCCTTTGCCCATTGGGGCTGTATCGTTGTCCAATGCCATTATACTATATCTTGTGTTTTTGTCAATCGGGTTTAACAAGATTATGTGTTTGTTAATAAGAATGAGAAGTTGGAATTTACAGACAATTGCGTAAATTTCATTTATTTTTGTTCTATTCGGCAGGTCGTCCCAGTTCTCTCTGCATCAGCCGCCGCTCCTCTTCCTCCGGCTCCACGCCAAGATTCTCAAGAATCCGGTCCAGATATCCCTTTAACTGTGTTATCTCCTCCGCATTCATCCCGGTGGTTATGGTACGTTCCATCTCCTCCACATCCCGGGATGCCTGCTCTACCATATGTTGTGCCTTCTCCGTGAGAACCAGCTTCTTTAACCGGGCATCCTGCTCCACCGAAACCCGTTTAACCAGGTTCTCCCGCTCCATCACCCGCAGCATATTGGAAACGGTGGCGCGGGACACGGAAAACACTTCCTCCAGATCCCGCTGGCAGATTTCTTTTCCTTCCTGTTCCTTTAAATAATCGAGTGTCCAGTGCTGCATTCCGGTCAGATTCCCCTCATTTGCCTGTCGCTTTGCATCCATCCGTTTGCGCACCTGGTTGTGAATCAGCCTCATCTTATATCCAATGGAATCGTCGTGTCTCATTTTTCCTCCATACGTTTTAAATAACTGTTGACAATAAAAAAATGATATCGTATAACTATATTGTTAGCACACTAACATTTATTTTTCAAGAAAAATTTCCCAGCCGGGAAAAATATTTCAGTAAGGATGTGATTTCATGTTAAAAACACTCGGAGCACAGATTAAAGAGTTTAAACGGGACTCTCTGATTACTCCCCTTTTCATGATTCTTGAGGTTATCATGGAAACAATCATCCCCCTTATGATGGCATCCATCGTGGACGACGGTGTGGAGGCCGGCAATATCAGACACATTTATATTATGGGCGGTCTGATGGTTGTGGTTGCAGGCTTCTCCCTTTTCTGCGGCATCATGGGAGGGAAATATGGTGCAAGGGCCTCCACGGGCTTTGCAAGGAATTTGAGGAAAGCGATGTATGAAAACATTCAGACCTTTTCCTTCTCCAGCATTGACAAGTTCAGCACGGCAGGTCTTGTAACCCGTCTTACCACAGATGTCACCAATCTGCAGATGGCATACCAGATGATCCTGCGGATGTGCTTCCGTGCCCCCGTCAGCATTATCTGTGCGATGCTTATGGCATTTTTCATCAATGCAAAGCTTGCCTGCATTTATCTGGCTGCTGTCATTGTGCTCGGTATTATTTTAGCATTTATTACCGTAAAAGCCCACCACTATTTCATGCAGGTATTCCCGAAATACGATGATTTAAATGCTTCCGTGCAGGAAAATGTATCCGCCATCCGCGTAGTGAAGGCATATGTGCGGGAAGATTACGAAAAGAAAAAGTTCACCACTGCCAGCCAGAATATCTACAAGATGTTTGTCAAGGCAGAAAGTATCATTTCCTTAAATAATCCTGTACTGATGCTCACCGTGTACGCCTGCATTATCGCCATCAGCTGGCTGGGCGCCAAAATGATTGTGGGCAGCGCTCTTACCACCGGTGAGCTGATGAGTCTTCTCACCTACTGCATGAACATCATGATGAATCTGATGATGCTCTCCATGGTATTCGTAATGATTACCATGAGTATGGCAAGTGCGGAACGTATCTGTGAGGTTTTAAATGAAAAGACCGATATTGTAAATCCCGAGAATCCGGAATATGCCATTGCAGACGGAAGCATCACCTTTGATCATGTGACCTTCCGCTACAATAAGAACTCCGACAAACCGGTGTTAGATGACATTAACCTGTCAATCCGCTCCGGTGAGACCATCGGTATCATCGGTGGAACCGGAAGCTCCAAGACTTCCCTGGTGAACCTCATCAGCCGCCTCTATGACGTCTCCGAGGGAGCTGTCCTGGTGGGCGGAAAGGATGTCCGCTCCTACGATCTGGACACTCTGCGCAACCAGGTATCCGTGGTATTGCAGAACAATGTACTTTTTTCCGGCACCATCTACGAGAACCTGCGCTGGGGCGA
>JBJEJC010000151.1:0-34029 GCA_051877675.1 Roseburia sp.
GCATATCAAAGGTCACTTCATCTCTTATACTCTTGTAATTCTTCACAGTAAACTGGCATAACATATCTTTTTACCCTCCATTCCATCTTTATTATATCCCGTTTTTCTCGTTTTACAATATATATTTGAGATTTTATCTCATATTTTGTCTTGTAATTGTCTTTTGATAAATTTTAATACCTTTTCATAGAAAAAGCAAGGCATCCCTACCTTGCTCTTCTACGTCTTATGCTCATCGGTTCCTCCACCTTTTCTATATCCTCTGGTTCTGCTATGTACTCACTTTCCTCTGCACATTTTGATGCAGCTTCTTCTATAGCGCGTTCCACTTTACCTGCATTTGCTTCAATCAAAAGCTTAAACAAGAAATCAGCAGTATCCTCCGCCGAATTCGGATTGTGAAAACGATAATTCAGTTTTCTATCTTTCAAACGGATTCTCCACCTCCATGTCTTGCTTGTCCTTCTTTCCAATCCTATGAGAATGATTCTGAAATTAGACCTCACTTTTGTTCTTACGCTTATTACATGGAGTCAAAATAAACTGATTTCAAAAAATAGGTAAATAAAAAGCGTTCGATGATACCGAACAATGCAAAATCACAAAATTTCCGTTCGACGCTCTCGAACTGCTACACCCCTTATAAATACAGCATATTCGACACCGTTGAACCATTTTGGTACTATCGATCTATTAAATTAAAAGAAAGAGCAGAATACGCATAAAGATGTATAGACTTTACGCCAAAACACCTCTCTTCCAGGTCGTTCGCTTTAGGGTATCCCCTAAAACCCAAATCATCTTTAAACACCTTTGGTCATCGTGACCTAAACAAAGGACAGTCTCTAGGGTCTGCCCTTTTTACACGTTTTCGATTCAGCGTTTTTCTGTTTTAAGAGGTCAATTTGATTCCCATACATTCTTGCACCGTCACCACCATTTGTATGCACATTGTAAGCCCTTCATTTTTCACTCTACATATCACCAGTGGTATCGTTCTACTGTTCGATGGTAAACTCCACCGTGCCCTTTGCTCTTTTCCCGGAGCTTTCAATTCTGTAAAGGTCATCCTCCTGTATTTCCACGGAAAAATCACCAAATGACGCATATGTGTTTCCATAGAAAACAGACCCCTCATTTTCTTTTCCGATGCTGATATACAGTCTACCGCCATCGCCCTTATGATGTACCCATCCAATTTTGTACCGAATTGGGTACAAAATTAGCAAGCAGTGACCAAAAGAGCCATATGAAAAACATCCTGCAAAAAAATTCAAAGAGCCTTAGGGCATAAGGTCCCCAAGCTAAAAAATACCGTTGAAATCACATATTTGTAATCTCACCGGTGTACTGTTCACTGCTAATAATTATTTTGATGACCTTTTTCACTAAATCTACTCACTCTTTCTATTACAGCAGAAACGCCCCTGGATTTCCACCTAAGAGCGCCTCCACTTTGTAAATATTAAATTCTGAGAAACCTCCTACCTCTTTACTGACTCCAACAACAATTTTTTGATAGCATCTTCATCCATGTGATTCTTCAAAAGGGAAGTTCTCCATTCAAGAACTCATCATCCTCATATTCAGACTCAAACGCCTCGTAATAATCTTCCAAATACTTTTCGTATTCCTTCATTGCTTTGTCTATGACTCTTTTCTCTTTTTTCTGTCCTGTCACCTGATATAAGGTAGAAGCAGCTGTAAACATAATATCATTTTCATCTGTGCACTTAGATTTATCCCAAATAAATCGTTCCACTAATTTTTCTGCCTCTTCAAACGCCTTTACCTCAATGAAAGCATATACTCCAGCAGTTGCAGCCACAATGTTTTCCGGTTCTTTTTGAAGCCACATTTTACAAAACTCAGCCGACTCTTTCTTTTGACCAAGAGCTGCCATTACAGCTGCTTTTCTCATTTTAATATCTGAACCCGTATATTCAGGCCAACCAAACATATCCAACAGGTCATCACACATTTTTAACAGGGTTCTATGCTCCTCCCGCATATCTAACTCGTCCAGGCAATCTTCCAGCCATCCTTGGATATCATATTCACAATCCGTGACCTCCTCCAGCATCTCCAACTCAGATGCGTAATTCGGATTCGTCTGTCTTTCCTCTCGAACAATTTCCATCAGAAGTTCAAAAGCCTGCACCCAACAGCTGCCATCCTTTTCTGCTCCTATCATATTATTATAACATTTTTCTGTTAATTTACTAAATTGCTTCCATTTCTTGTTTTGCATACTATTTTCACCTTATTCAAAGAACTCCAAACAAATCTTCCCAGTTGCCACCCATAATAATGCGCTCACTGGGTGTATCTGAATTTGCGAGCATACTTTCCACCCGATTTGCCAAGGTTACATCCACAAACCGTCCGGCATCAATCCCCCGCAATTCAAAGAACAGCAGCGGATTTTCATCAACCCGAGCCCCGATTCCATAGAGAACCGCTGCTACATGTTTACACAGGAGCGCCCAATCCGGGCAACTGCAGTTGAAACTAATTTCCTTTGGCTCCGGGAACAGCCCTCCTTCTCCAAGGAATATCTCCTTCAATTCTTCGGGGAAATTTCCATTTACCAGTTGCTCCAGGTTTTCAATCTTTTTGCTGCACTTTTCAATTGCTCTCTGGCAGCGTTCCTCGGACAAAGGGCTGATTCGTATTTCTACCTTGTAGGGTGCTTTCCTTCTTCCCTGAACCCGGGCAAGAACTTTTCCCTTCTGAATCTTTAAATCTACTACTGCCCCCGACCTCACATATCGTTTCCCACGTTCCAGCCGACTTTCAAAATCAGCATATTTCTCCAGATTGTCGCACCATGCCTGTCCCCACCAGCTTTTTGCGATACTGCGTCCTTGGATAACAACTGGCTCCGGCTTCTTTCCTCTGGCTTTTTCCTTCTGTATGGTCTGTCTCGCATTCTGCTTCAGCTGCGTAGCATCCGGCTGACTGAAATTTTCTCCTGTGTTCCAATAACTTCTCATATCTTAGGTACTCCCTTAGTCCAGTTTCAGAATTGATAACAGTTCTTCATTACTCATTTCCGTAATCCAGCTTTCACCGCCGCTGCCAATCACATTTGATGCGAGTTCCTTTTTTGATTCAATCATCTCATCAATTTTTTCTTCAATAGTTCCTTTGCATACCAGCTTATGTACCAGAACATTGTTTTTCTGTCCAATACGATAGGCACGATCCGTTGCCTGATTTTCAACTGCCGGGTTCCACCACCGGTCAAAGTGAATGACATGATTCGCATTTGTCAGGTTCAATCCCGTTCCTCCCGCCTTTACAGACAGAACAATATAGGGAACATATTTCTCTCCCTGAAAAGCTTCCACTATCTCATTTCTTTTTGCCACAGGGGTTCCTCCATGCAGCACATAACCGTGACAGCCAAAAATATCTGCCAGAAATCCATCCAGATAACCAGTAATCTCCTTAAACTGCGTGAATACAAGTACCCTTTCTCTCTTCTGATATATTGTCTCGCACACTTCCCGAAGCATTTCAAACTTTCCGCTTTCCCTCGGGTCATATGCCGTCTGTCCCAAATACTGATCCGGGTGATTGCAAATCTGCTTCAATTTTGTCAGGGAAGCCAGCACCAGACCTCTTCGTTTCATTCCATCCAGTTTTTCCAGTTTCTCTGCCAGCTCCGCTACATATTTCCTGTAAAGCACAGTCTGCTTTTTAGAGAGTCCCACGTAATCAATCTGTTCCAGCTTGTCCGGCAAGTCAGAAATGATTGTTTTATCCGTTTTCACACGTCTTAACAAAAAGGGAGCAATCATAGCCTTCAGCTTTGCATACCCCTCCGGATTATCCTCCAGTCTTTTACAATAATCATGAAATTCTGTAGAACTGCCCAGCAATCCTTTATTCAAAAAGTCAAAAAGCGACCAGAGATTCGTCAGATCATTTTCAATAGGTGTACCCGTCATGGCAATGCGCATCTTACTATGCAGAGCTTTCACACGCTTTGTCTGCTTTGTGAGTGGATTCTTGATTGCCTGAGCCTCATCCAGAATCAAACAATCCCACTGTATCTTTTCCAAGGTTTCCAGTCGCGCAACCATTCCGTAGGTAGTAATGGTCAAAAAGCTGTTATCCTTTATATCATTTCCATCTGTCTTTGAGCTGCTGCCATGTAGAATCCGAAATGTCATGTCAGGCGCAAATTTTTCGGTTTCCTTCTGCCAATTTCCCAATAGAGATGCAGGTACAACTAACAGCACATGCGCATCCTTATTCATCTTTCGAAGTTTCTCCAGAAAAGCCAGCACCTGAATGGTCTTTCCCAGTCCCATGTCATCCGCAAGGCAGGCGCCAAATCCTAACTTATTCATATAGTCAAGCCAGGTAAAACCATCCTTCTGGTATGGGCGCAGCGTCGCCTGAAAGGTCTTTGGCACCACTGCTGATCGGATTCTTTTGGGATTTCTGAGATCCTGCAATAAGTTTGCAAGCCATGTGCCGTTGGTTACAACCGATCCCACATCAGCGCTCTCTGACTCCTGCCCTTTCAGTCCCATGCGCAGAGCATCCAGAAGTGTCAGACTTCCCCGGTGGTTTTCCATATCATCCAGCAGTCTCTGCAGTCTCACATGGTCAACCGCAATCCATTTTCCCTTTAGAAACGCAAGTCCATCTGTCTGTTGGAGAAGGGTTTCAATCTCGTCACGGCTAAGCGGCACTCCATCCACTACAAGCTGTGGGGTCATACTCAGAATCGTATCCAGTCCTAAGAGCGGCGGCTTTTCCTCCCCGAGGCTCACAGACATCGTTATTCCATACGCATTTCTCTTCCACCAGTTTGGTATCCGGCATACGATTCCGCATTCCTCGATCATTGGTACTTCTTTCAATATCTGATAAGCCTCATCCGCTGTCAGACGCAGTGGATGAAAAAGCTCACCCTTTTCCACAAACTCTCCTATCAGCGTTGATACTTCCGATGCCCTGTTAAGGCAGGAAAGTAGCTGCAATAATTTTCCTCTGTCCGCCTGATACTCGGTAAGTGCATACGCAAGCGGCATATGGCGCACTTTATCGTTTGCGTCCTTTGTAGCATAAGTTGCAAGAAATGCGAAGGGATAATCCTCCTCTTTGTTCTCGACCAAATGAAAAAAAATACGTTCCGGCACCTTCAGACGCTGGCACTTATCCGCCAGATAAAGTGCAACCGTCCCCTCATAAGAGGCAATTTCTCTTGCATATACTGAATGAAGCTGCCTAAATGCCTCTGTCATCCACTGGATATTCACATACTCTGCCCCTAATGTAAATGGCACAGCGTTCAAAAGTCGTTCCATCACATTCTCATCCAAAGGCACCTCGACATGTTCCCTTGCGACTTCTAAATCCGGCTGACGAGTCAGCACCTGCTGAAATCCATCCGCCACCTGATACAGAAACAAACCTGCTGCATCCAGCCATTTTGGTCTTTTCTCAAATCCAATCGCATAGACCGCCTTCCATTTGTCAGCCTCAAACTGTTCCTTCCACGAAATGATATCCTCTATATATTCGCCATCTCGGTTATCTAACATAAATCCTGTTTTCGTAAAACGAAAATGCAGTAATTTCTGTTTCTCTCCATGCTTCTTATCCTGTGTTTGCATTTTGGCACCTCCATGTCCACTTCTGCGGACATATTTTAGCCAGTATAAACAACTTTCAAAAAATGCCCAAAATATAAGGATTCTCATTCCTTTTTGATGTAAAATCAAGCTACCAACCAAAAATCTTACTAAACAAAAAGAGAACGGATTCCTTATGGCATATTTTACATCAAACACCTACACTTTGAAACGTGAAATTTTAACTTTTTCAAGAAAAATTTCAAAACACCTTACCAAACCCGACAGAAAGGTCACCGCTGATATGATCTACGGCATACTTGCTTTCGGAAACTGCCTCCTAACGAACATCATTGATCAGCTTCATGTGAAATCAAAAAAAGTGAATTCTGTGGAGTGCCTAACCAGGCGCCTTAACAGAGGGATTCCGAAAAATGCTCAAATGTCATATCTGTCTTTCGTTCGTACAATGGTCCCCAAGAATCCCATTATCCACATCGATGATAGTGATGTGATAAAACCGGAAGATCGGTACTTTGGACGCATATGCACGTTTTTTGATTACAGTTTACGGAACCTCAAGGAAATATTTATCTCTTCCTATCCCACTGCAACACTTACATTTCTAGATGTATATGGATAGCTGTCTGCATACATAGTTTCCGGTGCAATATCAATCTCACCGTTCATCCATGTCATAACACCATGAAAAATTGTGAAATCAGCCAACGTCTTTTCATCTTTTAAGGGTTCAAATGCCGACCCTGTCAATAATGTAGTATCAAATAATCTTTGTTCCCCTGTGGAAAATGTAATCAAAAGCATACCACCTCTTAGCACTGTTGCCTCTTTCACCTTAATGTCCGGTGTCGCTTCACCCGCATAACAAACATCATCAATAATATACATCAATAGCGCCTCCTTACATAGGAGCAATTTTGTCAAAATGCTCTCCTCTGACAGCTAAATTCCATGCCTTATACGCTTCCTCTTCATGGAATGCCAACCATCCGACTACCATTTTTAATTGCTTTTTGGGAAGGGAACCCGCCAATAAATCTCCATCTATTCCAACAGCAGCCTCATAATCACCATAGTACACATGTACATGTGGCTTATTATGCTGTTTCGTATCCATAAATAGCATATAGATAACCATTCCACCAAATCTGCTAAGTTCCGGCATTGTATCCCTCCTTCTCATTTCTATATTTATTGTATCACACCATGCACCATTTCAAAAGACCAATGATTTGAATTTTCTACTTTTCCCTAATTTACCAGCCAAACAACCTTTCCTCTTAATCGTTCTATATTGTTACAACCATATGTACCGTACTCTTACTAATCCCAAAATGCTTCGCTGCCTGGCGCACCGTGGTGTTATTGTCAATAATATATCGGGCTATTTCCATGGCTCTTTCTTCAATATAACTTTTCAAAGGAATTCCCCTGCGATACTTGTTTTTACATTGTATGCAGGGGAAATTTTAATATGTCTTAGCTGTCTTCAATTTTATAATCCATCCTCTCTCACACCGGTCTGCTGTACACCTCCTGTATGATTTTCCTTTGCTTATAAAAATAATACACGCTGACAATCGCCGCACAGGTAAACCAGCTTATGGGATAGCAGGAAATCACCTGTTCCAGGGTACCGCCCGGCACAATCCATGTAACCCAGACTGCACGGTATAGGCAGATTCCCACCAGGGAAATCAGTGTGGTCACCAGCGTATGTCCCTGCGCCCGCAGCGAGCCGGAGAAAATCTCAATAAACACGAACAGCGCATAGGTCGGTGAGATGACGCGCATCATCCGAAGTCCGATTTCCACCACCTGCGGTTCGCCCACAAACAGCATGAACAGATATTTTCCCGCCGCTATCAGGGCAGCGCTTATGGCAACGGCAGTTCCAAGCGCCATGCCAAGGCAGACCCGTGTTCCCTTTTTCACACGGCTGTATTTTCCGGCACCGAAATTCTGCCCCACAAACGTGGTTGCCGCAATGCCAAAGGAACCGTTGATCATCCAGAACAGACTGTCAATCTTGCCGAATGCTGTCCACGCCGCCATGGTGTCCACGCCCAGAAGGTTTAATGACGACTGGACAATCATGTTAGACAGGCTGTACATGGAGGACTGGATTCCGGTGGGAAGCCCAATCTGCAGGATATTTTTCAGTACACCCGGACAGAACCGGATATCCTTAAGACGAAGCTTTAATCCCGGAGTCCGGCGCATCAGCGCCAGCGTCACTAAGACCGCACTGACTGCCTGGGAAATCAGCGTTGCAATAGCTGCCCCGAGCACCCCCAGCGGAATCACCATGACAAGCAGAATATCCAGCACAATATTTACAATGGAACAGACAATCAGATAATACAGGGGGCGTCTGGAATCCCCGATTGCCCGAAGGACGGATGCTCCCATGTTGTACACGAACACGAAAACCAGTCCTGCAAAATACACCCGCATATAGAGGGAGGACTGTCCCATCAGCTCCTCCGGCGTGTTCATCAGCCGAAGTACCGGAGATGCCACCGCCACGCCGAGGATGCCGAGCAGAATGCCGCCCACGATACTGAAGGCATATGCGGTGTGCAGGGCATCATCCAGGCGCAGCTTCTGCTTCGCCCCATAATACTGGGAAATCAGAACCGTGCCCCCGGCAGTCAGACCCGTAAAAAAGCCAACCACAAGATTAATGAGCTGCCCTGCCGAGCCGCCCACACTGGAAAGCGCTTCTTTCCCGGCGAAACGTCCCACCACCACCGCATCTACGGTATTGTACATCTGCTGGAAAAAAGTCCCGATCAAGATTGGAAAAAAGAAGATCAGAAGCTGCTTCCAGATTACACCGGTCAAAATTTTATTTTCTTTCTCTGTTTCCTGACTCATTTTACTTCACTCCATAAGGAAGGCAGGAACCATGTTCCCGCCTTCCTATCACATCCTTTATTTCATCAATTCATCGGTCAGTTCACAGATTTCATCAATGATACCGCCGATGGTGGCGATGGTATCCAGAAGCGGTGCGTCCGTCGTGATATCGATGCCGCCTAACGCCGCCAGTTCCACCGGAGTCCCGGTGCTGCCCGCTGCAAGAACTTTCTTCCAGTCCTCCACCGCAGTCTCCCCTTCGTTTTCAATACGCTTGCACATCTGGGTTGCCACGGTAAGCCCTGCACTGTAGGTGTAGGAATACAATCCCATATAATAATGGGGCTGACGCATCCAGGTCAGTTCTGCGCCCTCGTTGATTTCCACATCCTCACCCCAGAACTTCTCCAGAGTCTCCCGCATGATTCTGCTTAAGGTCTCCGCCTGTACGCTGCCGCCTGCATCCACAATCTTATACACCTCACGCTGATACGCAGCCTCCATCAGGTGTGTCACAAAGTTGTGATAATAGGTATTTCCAATCATACAGCTAAGCACCCAGCGGCGGAACCGCGCATCATCGCTGGTCTTCAACAGGTAATGTGCCATCAGAAGCTCATTCATAGTGGAAGGCGCCTCCACAAAATACGTAGAGACATTGGTATCAAAAATGGACTGCTTACTGTTACAGAGCTTAAAATGTCCGGCATGCCCCAGCTCATGTGCCAGCGTGAACACATCCGACATACGCTCGTTCCAGTTCAGCAGGATAAAGGAACCCTTTCCATAGGGGCTGGCACAGAATCCGCCGGTGGATTTGCCCTTGTTCTGTGCGAAGTCCACCCAGCGCTCCTGATAGGCAGTCTGAATCATCTTCACATAATCCTCTCCCATGATGGAAAGCCCTTTTTCAATATATTCTTTGGAGCCTTCGATGCTGACCTTGGGATCATACTCACCGTCCACCGGAAGTTTCAGATCCGCAAACGTCATTTTATCCAGCTTATAAATCCTCTTTAACAATCTGGCATATTTTCTCATATGGGGCGCCAGTTTCTCCGTGATCAGGTCAATCTGGCGATCATAGAGCTCCCGCTCCACCTTCTGGTCAAATAAGAGATAATCAAACACGGAATCAAAGCCCCGGAGGGTTGCCATCACCTTCTCATGCTGCACCGCAGTATTGTAGGCAACAGCGGTCACATTCTCGTACTGACGGATTTTCTTAGAAAAAGCGTCAAATGCCGCCCGTCTTACCTCAGTCCGGGTATCATACTCGTAATCATCCTCAAACAGGGAGTAGCCCAGCGGATATTCCTTCCCATCCACTACAAAATTCTCAAACTGCATATCTGCCAGTTTCGCTGTGTTATAAATCTCATAGGGCGCTCCCGTTGTCTGGGAAACGGCAGCCAACACCCGCTCTGCCTCCGGATGGAGCTGATGCGGCTTGCCGCGCAGAATATCCTTCAGGTAACCCCTGCACTCCTTCGCCTGATCGATTGCCGCCTCAAGCACGGATGGCTCCTGTTCCGTAATCTCACTCTCAATGAAGCTGAGTCTGCTGAAGGTCTCGGACAGCAGACGTCCGATTTTACCATTGCGTTCCTGATTATGGTTGTCGTAATAATCAACCGACACCGCGAGGTCGGCATAATTTCCTACCAGCGTCGCCTTCTCATAGAGCTTCCGGTACTCATCCATACATGCCAGGATGTTTTCCGGTGTATTTAATTTTCCTTTATAAGTCTCGACAATGTGCCCGCACATTTCTTCCACTGCCTTTGCATCCGCATACATTGCCTCCTCATCGGGGTAAATCAGGGATAAATCCCAGGTCAGCTCCTGCGGTACTTCTTTTCTTGCTACCAGTTCTTTTGCCATTTAACATTTCCTCCATAAATCTGCCACAAAATACGTCAATGCCGCCCATGTATACACGGAATAAAAATTCCCATGCACGTCACGACCATCTCTTAGGATACAACGTGCTTCTTCCTTTGTCAAAAGTGAAAATCCGTCGAAGCACTCACTCCCCTGTGCTCCCTCCTGGGACAGCCCGGACAAATCCGGCAGGTGAATGTGCGCACATACCAGGGCATTGCTCTCATCCGTCATCCCCGGCGTGCTGAAAAGGAGCGGATTTACAACCGTAAGCTCGTCATCGGCGCCCAATTCAATGCCCGTCTCCTCCTTCAGTTCCCGCCTTGCCGTCACAAGCAGCGGATTCTCCGCCTCCTTATCCGCCGCGTCGATAAGTCCCGCCGGTACACTGAGCAGGAACTGCCCCGCCGGATACCGGTATTCATAGGAGAGGAGAAGACGCGGTTCCTCCTCCGGCGTCTCCACAATCACAATGCAGCTCACGGCATCCGGAAGCATTTTCCGGAACTCTTCGTCCGTCTTTGTCGCTGCCAGGTCACTGAGGGGGCGTCTGGTCGCATCATAGTAATGTCTGCCCTCCTCGTACTGGAGATCAAATACTTTGATAAACCTGGATTCAAAAAGCGGCTTTACCTGGTCGCCTGTTATTCTTATCTTTCTATCCAAAATGTTTCCTCCCCACATTATGCTTTTATGCCAATAGTATAGCATAAATCCTCTTCCACACAGAGAAAATGTTTTCAAACCGGCTATTTTTGTATATAATACCCTTAGAAACTGCAGATTGTCTCTCCGGCTTCTGCCGGATTCCTGAAAAAGGAGGATTTTCTATGCCATTTATCAACACAAAAACTACGGAAACATTAAGCAAAGATAAGAAGGCTGCACTCACAGCAGAATTGAGCCACATCACCAGAGAATGTCTGGGAAAGGGTGAAAACTGGATTATGACCGGATTTGAGGATCAGGCGGACCTGTCCTTCCAGGGCAGCTCCACAGGCATCGCCTATGTGGAGGTCAAGACCTTCGGCACTCCGGCGGATGCCGGCTGCAAACAGATGACCGCGCGTATCTGTGCTCTGTTTGAGCGGGAGCTTGGAATCTCGCCATCCCATGTATATATCGCCTATTTTTCCACCGGAAACTGGGGCTGGAACGGCAGCAACTTCTAAAAAAATAAACCGGCATCTGGAAAATTTTCCCGGATGCCGGCAGCTTCTTTACCCATTCCTTTTTAATTCTTTTTTGTTCTGATACATCCGTGCATCCGCGCGATCTCTGGTATGCTCCAGATTTTTGTCAAGAGCCGGATCAAATCTGGCATAACCGCAGGCAATCTTCATGGTAACCTGCCGGTTCTTCCGGTTATATTCCTCCTCCAGTTCCCGAAGCCGCTTTAGATATCCCATCAGTTTCTCATCCTTAACCGACTGCAGAATCGCGCAGAACTCGTCCCCACCGATACGGAAGGCTTCCGCCCCGTCAAATGCTTTCCGGATAATTTCTGCCGCCCCTGTGATGTACTGATCCCCGGCAGAGTGCCCCCGCGTATCATTGCATTGTTTCAAATTATTGAGATCAAAGGTCACAATCATAGTATCTGCAGAAGGCTCATGGCGTTCCAGCCATCGGTCATAGGCATTGCGGTTATATAACCCCGTCAGCATGTCCTTCATCGCCAGTTCCTTGTAAATCTCCGCTTTCCGCCCCTCGTTCATTCTCTGTAATGTGACATTGGCTGCCTTCCAGCTAACAAGACAGATATAGATAAGAAGTCCTATTCTGCCCAGCACATCGGTTTTCTGCAATCCCAGATAAAACGCTGCCATATCCATCCCAAGGGCCACAACAAGGATTAACACGCCAAGAAGATTTGCCTTTATCTTGCGGTCAAATCCAACACGTTTCCAATACGCTGCCATAGCTCCTACCAGATAAAGAATCCCGCAGATCATCAGCACATGGGTTCCTGTCACAGTGCGCTTAAAACTGACAGTTCCCGTCATATGCAGAACAACACATACAACCATATGTATATAAGCCGCTACACAGAACATCGTCGCCCAAAACTGATTTTGCACCTCCAGAAATTCCCGGACAAATAATACAAACGGCACCATTGCCAGAAGCAGCATCATATAGGTTGTAAAAGACATGGCTTCACTGTTTGTAATCAGCAGTGCTGCCACCTCTGTCTCATAAAATGACCAGCATCCGATGCAGGCAGCAAATATTCCCACGTACAGGATTGCCTTTGTCCCTTTATCCTTCCTGCAAACAGCAAGCCAGTAGCCAATCAGAAGAATTCCCAACGCAATATCCACGAAGCTTACCAGAACCTCCGGCACAGACTCCAGGATCATTTGGGAAAGCATTTGCACTCCGTTTCCCTGGTAAAAAACCATGTTATAGTTTCGGGATTTTATCTCCAGTGCTGTCACCTGCACCGTGAGTTCCTTCGTGCCATAGGGAATATCCACATAATTCCACCGGGAGCCTGTTGTATTTCCAAATGCAGTTTTCACCGGCGAAACGGAATAAATCAGCGTCCCATCCGCATAAACACAGGTTCCCTGATGATTCGTGAAAAAGGCGAGGCAATCCTCTGCCTTCCCTTCCTCAAAAATATACTCCCGCACATCCTCGGAAATCTGTCTCAACTCTTTTTCCTGTATAACCGTAGTTCCTCCGGGCTGTAATGGCTCCACGATGTCTATGTCTGCATAGCACCACGCAAACAAAATAAGAACAAGGCTTATCGCAAGCATTCCAAAATAGATTCCCGGTAAAATAGTTTTTTTTGACATGGTCACCCCTATTATAATTTGTCCGTATGAAACAACCGCCCCCACAAGCTTTTCTTCGGCGGCTCCGGCAGCGGTGGTGCAGGTGGCTGATCCGGCAGCGCTTCCTCATCGAATTCCATACAATCGGTATCAAAGCCGCTGTCATCCAGACGGTTACACATATCTGCCGCTGCAGTCAGAATGGTCTCCATCATGCGCCTTGCATTCTGTGCCATGCGCTCCTGCAACAACATTCCGCGGCTTGGCGCCGCTTCTCCCAGCACGCAGTCGTCTCCCAGCACCCGCAGCTTATTCAGCCTGTCCCTCTGCTCCTTACGCGCCACGCTCAAAAAAAGGCTCACCATGGAATTATGCGCCTCGTCACCGGTGTAGCACAGAAATTCTTCCAGCTCCGCCGTATCCCGAAAGCCCAATTCGTAGCACTCATTATATACAAAACAGATGGCAAGCGCCGCCCTTCTGAGAAGCAGACCGCACTCTCTCGGCTGTGCCCAGTAGATATGCTCTGCCTCGTCAATCAGGCGGTAAATCTCTCTGTATCGTTGTTCCCGCCCGGCATCCTTTGTCCCACTTTCCAGAATAAAATCAAAATTCATGATTTCTCCCCCACTCACATCCGCGCCGCAAGCTTTACTTCAAACGGCTCCGTTTCCCCTGTGACTTCGACCTGTAATAATTTGCGAATCAGAAACGGCTGCATCTGCTGCCGGAGCTGTCCCCAATCCTTCACCGGATAACCGCCGTCGGTCAGCAGGAACACGATTTTTGACCGCGCATGAAACAATTTCAGATGTTCCACCAGTTCTGTGAAATCCTTGCTGTTCTCCCGCTGCTCATATGCCTCGTAGAAGCTGTCCAGCATCACGATTGTCATGGGGCAGACCTGATCTTCGATTTCTCCCGTTGCCAGCCAGTCCACCACATTCAGCCGTACATTCCGAAACACCTCACTGTGCTGCTTTAGCACCCGAAGAAGCTCCGGCAGAATCTGTGACACCTGCGCTTTGGTCAGGCTGTGGTCAATGACCACCGTCATCTCCGGTACCGTACCCGTAAAGCTCCCGGGCATATGTAAAATCCGTTCCACGCCATTTTTCATTTCCCGCAGGAAAACCGGCGACAATCTCATGACATACTTCCTCCGTCCATTTCTTCCTCTTCCAACAAGATACTACATTTCCAACAAAAAATCCACCATTGGGGAATGGTGGATTTAAAAAAGGGGGAGAATTTATGAAAAAGTTTCATCACTCTTATGTGATGATATTAATATACCCCCTATTTGTGAAGTTCCATTGTATAAATTTTGAACTCTTCTTGAAGAAAATGTGAAAATTTTTGTTTTTTCGTACACAATTCCTACCAGCAAAGCACCTCATGACCATCTTCGGTCACCAATACCATAATTTCCCACTGTGCAGAAGGCAGTCCGTCGTCCGTATATACCTCCCAGTCATTGTCGGAATCCACATAGATATCCGGCTTTCCCATATTCACCATGGGTTCAATGGTAAAAATCATGCCCGGAACCAGCAGCATCTCCTCGCCGCGGCGGCTGTTATATCCTACCCAGGGGTCTTCGTGGAACTCTAAGCCCACGCCGTGTCCGCCAATCTCCCGCACCACGGTATAGCCGTTGGCAAATGCGTGGTCATGTACCGCCTGCCCCATATCTCCCAGGAATCCCCAGGGCTTTACCTGCTCCAGTCCTTTCTCTACGCACTCCTTCGTCACATCCACCAGCCGTTTTTTCTCCGGACTTACCTCACCAATACAGAACATCCGGGAGGAATCGGAGAAATAACCGTTCAAAATGGTGGACACATCCACATTAATGATATCCCCGGATTTTAAAATCACATCCTTGGACGGAAAGCCGTGACACACCTGATCATTGACGGAGGTGCACACGCTGTAGGGATATCCCTGATAGTGGAGCGGTGCCGGGATTCCGCCCATGCTTGTGGTGATGTCGTAGACAATCTTATCAATCTCTCCGGTATTCATCCCCTCATGGATGTGTTCCTCGATATAATCCAGCACCGCAATATTAATCTTGCAGCTTTCCTTAATTCCCGCAATCTGATCTGCGTTCTTGATGATGTCATGGGACGGAACAATATGTCCTTCCGCCGCAATTTTTGCGATCCGCTCGTCAAACGCCTGATGGCATACCTTATACTTCTTGCCGCTCTTACACCAGCAGGGATCATTTCTTCCTATTTTAACAGACATTTCTTTGCTCTTTTCTAAAATATTTTATTTAATGGTTCACTGTAATGCTTCCGACATGGACGCGGTTCCAGTTCTCCTCTATAATCTCATATTCATGTTCTTCCAGCAGGTTCCGGTACTTTTCTCCGCCAAAGGAATAGGACTCATAGCTGCAGCCGTCAATCTCCGCATACAGCTTCTGGCACTTTTCCGCCAGCGCAATCCGGCGCATGGTCTCGTTGATGCTCTCCTGGTCTACGCCCAGCTTCTCCCGTCCTTCCTCCTCCAGATCACTCCAGAAATCATACTGGGAATTGGCAAGATACTGTTCCTCTGTTTCGTCCAACTCCACTCCCTGCGACTGTGCAATCTGATAGAAAATCTCATCATGGATTGCCATTTCCATGGCGGCATTCCGCGCCTCCGACCGGATAAAGGAGCCATTGGTGTAGGCGCGCCAATACTCACCCGTGTCTTCCGGGTTATAAATGCGGGCATCCTGTTCCACACGCTGCTCCTCATATGCCACATAAAACATCAGAGTACGCACGGTCAGTTCTCTGCCGTCCACCACCGCCACCCTCTCGTCCAGTGCCTCCGGTATGTCGTAATACTGCCTGCTCTGACCGGAGCGAACCGAAACCGCGCACACCACAGTCACAATCAGAAGCAGTACCGAGGTAAAACGGAGTGGAAATTTCTTTTCTTTTACTGACAAAGCTTTGCCACCACCTGATTAATCACACTGCCCTCTGCCTTGCCCTTCAGCTCCGGCATCACCGCCTTCATGATCATTCCTTTATTCTTTGTGGCAACCTGCTCTGCAAATTTCTCCGCAATAAACGCTTCCACTTCCTCCGCAGACATCATTGCCGGAGCATATTCCATGAAGATATCATACCGTGTCTGGTATTCCTTCTTTAAATCCTCTCTGGAATCCGGACAGGTATCAATCTGCTCCTTTACGGACTTGATTTCCTTTAAGATGACCCGGTTTACCAGCTCCTCCTTGATGTCATCCCGGCAGCCCTCATCAATTGCCGCCTTCTTCGCCGCTGACACCAGCGTGGAAATCGCATCCTTGCGCTCTTTATCTCTCGCCTTCATGGCTGCTATCATATCCTTCTGTAACTGTTCAAACTGCATATTGATTTCCTCCTTGCAAATACTGGAAAAGGGCTTGTCCTATCGCATGAAACATGCCTTTCCGATGGGATTATACCACACCCGCTCCGCAATGTCATTATTTTCCTGCCGACGGTTACAGTACCCGGCGCACCGACAGAATCGTGCGGTAGGTCGCTGTTCCGTATTTAATTCCACTGGAGGGAGTGGAGGCATGTACAATCTGTCCGTTCCCTATGTAAAGCGCCACGTGTCCGGCATAACAGATGATATCTCCCGGTTTGGCGTTTTCATAGCTCACTTCATTTCCCGCACTCCGCAGTTCATAGGAGGTACGTGGCACCACAATCCCAAAATGGGCAAATACCAGATTGATGAAGCCGGAACAGTCCGTTCCCTCCGTCAGGCTGTTGCCGCCGAGCACATAGGGATTCCCCACAAATTTGCAGGCGTAATTTACCACGTCGCTTCCGCTCACATTTGTGGTGTATGCAGGGTCCTTGCCACCGCCGCCGGAGCTTCCTCCCGAACTGCCACCCCCGGAGCCGCTTCCGCCGGAGCTTCCTCCCGAACTGCTGCCGGAACCGTTTCCGCTTTCCGTGCTTTCCGTAGCCTCACTGTTTTCCGTACTTTCATTTTCCGTAGATTCGCTGTCCTCTGTGGAGCCGGTATCCTCTGTCGCTTCGCTCTCGCTGTTCTCCTGCTGCTTTTTACGTTCTTCCTCTTCCGCTGCCTTACGTCTCGCTTCCTCCTCTGCAGCCTTACGTCTTGCTTCCTCCTCTGCAGCCAGACGTTCTGCCTCCGCAATCTGCGCCAGCTTGGTATCCTGTGCCTTTATAATCTGATTCTGTTTCCAGATGGTATCCGCATACTGGGCAGCCAGCGCCTGTGCATTTGCCAGCTTGGTATCAAAATCTGCCACCTGGGTCTGAAGCTTTGCAATGACATCCTCAAGCTGTGCCTGCTGCTCTTCCATGCTGAGCTCCAGCTCCTCCATCTCATCCAGCTCCCCGGCATACTGCTCCTTCAGTTCTTCCACCGTTGCCACGGTTTCCTGATAGTCCTCCAGAAGCTTCCGGTCATAATTGTATACCTCAGATGCATACTCCGCACGGTTTAGCAACTCCGTAATGCTTTTGGAGCCCAGCAGTGCAACCCAGTAAGACTGGTCGCCGTTTTCGTACATATACTGAATACGGACCTTCATCGCTTCATACTGGTTCCTCTCCTGCTCCTTTGCCTCCGCCAGGTCATTCTCGGTCTGCCGGATATCCTCCTCCTTCTGGGCAATATCCTGCTCTAATATGTCCTTATCCGTAAGAAGTATCATCAGTTCCTCATCGTAGGAAGCCATCTCCTCGTAAAGCCCGTTCTGCTCCTCCTGAATTGCCTCCATCTGCTGGTTAATATTGTCTAACCCTTCCTGCGCCTCATTTTTCTTATCCTCGGCATTCTCCTTTTTCTCCAGCACGTCCTCTTTCGATTCGGTGTTGTCCGAGACCTTCGACGCCTGAGCCGGCACATAGCAGCCCAGACCAAGGCAAAGCACCAATGCCCCAGCCATCACCTTCTTATATCGTTCCATCGCTCTCCATAAGTTCATCAAGCGTACATCCTTTCTCCAAAAATGGGTATGGCACATTATGCCATACCCATTTTAACACAAGCCATGTAAAATTGTTAGGTTTTCCACTATTTTACAACAAAAACTTTACCCCACCTGTTTCACAATCAGAATACGGTCTCCCGCGGAAAGCCGCTCATCCTTGATGAGATTTGTACTCATAATATCCCGCACCGTGGTGTGGTTTTCCTTCGCAATTGTCCAGAGTTCATCCCCCTCTCTGGCAATATAGCCGGTAAGCCCCGGACTCTCCTTCAGCTTCTCCATGTCAAGCGTCCGCTCCTCCACCGACTCAATGTTGGATATCGTCTCCTCCGCAAATGCCATAAGATCCAGATGCACCACCGCCTTTATCTCAATGTGCTCCTGATCCAGCATAATGGCAGAAAGCTGCTCTATGCCTCCGTCCAGTTCCACCCGCATCTGTTCCGGCACCTCCGGAATCTCCACTAGCTGCTGGAAAGGAAAAATCTCCCGGGCAACGCCCACCGGCATATGATCATCCGTTGTTATGTAAAGCAGTTCCACCTCCACGGTTCCCTCCGCCAGCACGCCCTCCGGTGTGAGTTCCTTCCGTTCGATGGCAGCCTTTCCCTCACAGGCACATATCTGCAGTATTTTTTCCTGCCCCTCCGACAGCTCCATGGTCTCCGCCAGACGGCATTTGGCATAATTTTTCACCAGAAGCCGCTCTGTTTTTCGCTCCGCACGCACCGGAAGCACTTCCTTTTTCAGAGAGTAAAGATCCTCTAACAGCTCCATCTGAGCCTCCCGCCAGACGCGGATATCCAGATCCAGCACCAGCTCCAAAACCAGAATCCGCTCCTCCCCGTCGTAATCCGGTTTTACCTCCAGCTCCATGGAAACCGGAACCGCTTTTATCTGGTAAATCACATCGTTTTCTTCGATTTCACAGTCCGTTCCGCCCTCCAGCGGCACGGTGGTCTCATACCATTGGAGACGGTCCCCATCCTCCTCCTCGCTGTAGAGTACGGACAGAAGTATTTCTCCGGTAACCCCGGCTCTGCCACCGGAAAGACGGCTCTCCACATTTCTCAGTTCGATGCTCCTCCATAGGATTTCCCTCACATTGGGCTTGCTGGAAGGAAGCACCACCTCACTTTTCTGACGGCAGATGTCCCGTCTCGCCAGAAGGAGCTGCAGGACATCCTTCCGGCAGATTTTCTGCTCATACTCCTCTCCGTCCTCAAGCCCGCAGGTCAGTTCCTCCTCCGTTTCTTCCTCTGCCAATGCCTTTAGAATCACAACAGCCCGCACGCTCAGCTTTCTGGAATTAATCACACCGATGGTAATGTCTTCGATTTCACCCCATGCACGCACCGGCTCATAATCCATCAGCCCATCCATATTCAGCTTTTCCTGAAAGGGAATCTCCCCCCGCAGACAACTGATTCTGCCGTTTTCCTGTTCACTGCGGTAGAGCACTCTGAAAATGAGACTGCCCTTTACCCAGACCGCTCCGTTTCCGGCTTTTACCTCATCAAAGCGCAGTTCTCCCTTCTCCTTAAGTACTTTTACAATATCCGGCCGGTAATCCGGCACATTATAGTCATCGTCCAATGTAATCTGGCTGACTGCATTTCCCTTTTCCTGTCTCAGATGCAGTGTATCCCGTTTTAATTCCATCAAAATTCCCCCGTGCGTGAATCTTTGTCTCTATCTTATTCACACACGGGGGAAATTATGTCTTTTTACTGGCAAAGCTTCATGCGGATATCTCTGGTAATAATATCCGAATAACTGAAGGACAATAACTGGGGAGGATTTTCTTCCTTCTCGTCATTCACCAAAATGGTGAACACACATGGGTACGCATTCTGGATAACGCCCTCCTGGATATCCACTTTGTTACGGCCTCTGTCAAGCTGGATTAATACCTTCCTGCCACACTGCTGATGTACGGAAGCCCGAACCTTATCGATGTCTGCCTGTTGCATGTGTCTACCTCCTTCATCTGGTTCTGTTCTCTTATCACGAACCATATGCTTTAGTATAGCACTGTGTTAAAATTTTGTCAAACAAAATATTTCTCTTCAGAAAATTTTAAGAAAATTCACTCGAAAATGACCTTTTCATCCTGATGCGCGGTTTTTATGACAATATAGGGATAACTTGGGCTGGTGCTCACATTCTCCCCCTTCCGCGGACCGATCAGTTCTGTGTCAAAAACAACGGCATTCTGGGTAAGATAGAGTTCCTTCACGCAGATACTGTAGCCGCCGGTCTCCTGCTCCCCGTATCCGTGAACTATGTAAAAGTCCTCCTCCGTTTCATAGGTCAGTTTAAAATCCGCTGCCTTTTTTTCCTCGATCATTGTAAGAAGCTCCTCCGGAAGCGCACTATCCTCCACAATCTCATATTCGAGGTCGCCAACCTTCGTCCGGCTTCCCTCCTGAATGCTGCATCCGCCCGCCATGCCGCAGGCAGCCAGAAGAACCACAACCACTCCAAGCAGACATATCCTGCGGATTTTCGCAGGCAAAACATCCTTTCCCGTTTTTCCTGTCATGTAATCCCCCATTCCTGACTTCTATATCAGTTTATTCCTGTCCCCGGAAAAATATACCGTTTTTCTTTATTGTTTTTCTTGGCGGATGACTATATAATGAAATTAGTTTGAACAACTTATAATGAAAGGATTTTTATATTTATGCTGCGAGTACTTCTTGCTTTACTTTTTGTGATTCTTTTCCTCCTCCTGGGCATTCCGGTTCTGGGTGTAGAATGGGTGATTCACAAAATGAATCCCAAAGCTGCGGATATCAGTCAGTTGCGCATGGTACAGTGGGCATTTAAAGTAATTCTCTTTATCTGCGGCACCCGCATCACAGTCATCGGAGAGGAAAATGTCCCTAAGGATGAAACGGTTCTCTACATTGGGAACCACAAAAGCTACTTTGATATCATCATCACTTACGCCCGCTGCCCCGGTCTCACCGGTTACGTGTCGAAGGACAGCATGAAAAAGGTTCCTCTGCTCTCTACCTGGATGCGCAGGCTTCATTGCCTTTTTATCAACCGCGAGGATGTAAAGGAAGCGTTAAAGACCATTCTTGCCGGTGTTGAGAACATCAAAAACGGCATCTCCGTCTGCATCTTCCCGGAAGGAACCCGGAATAAAACCGACGAGCTGATGCTTCCCTTTAAGGAGGGCAGTTTTAAAATGGCAGAGAAAACCGGATGCGCCATCATTCCCATGGCGATCAGCAATTCTGCCGAGATTCTGGAAAACCATTTCCCCAGGGTCAAAAAGACGCATGTCGTGTTAGAATACGGAAAGCCCATTTATCCCAATGAGCTGGATAAGGAAACCAGAAAAAAGGTCGGTGCCTACTGTCAGGGCATTATCGAAGAAATGCTTAAGAAGAATCAGGAACTGGTGTAATATAAAACTGAGGCTGCTGCAAATTCACGGATTATATATCCGGTTTGCAACAGCCTCAGTTTTTGTATACCAGGCAGCTCGCAGCCTGTTTCTCTATTCCGTCAAGCCCCGTACGATATCCGGAAAGCCCATGAAATGGGACGCTTTCACCAGAACCGTGTCTCCGGGCTTCACATAGTTCATTAATGCAGCGGTAAGTTCCCCCTTATCGCCAAAGTGGAACACTTCCGTTGCCGGACTGTGCTCCCGCACTGCCCGCACAATTTCTGTGGCCAGTTCTCCGCTGGCAAAGAGCGCATCAATCTTTTTCCCTTCAAAATACGCTCCCACCATATAATGGAGCTGCTTTTCTTTTGCACCAAGCTCCCCCATGTCTCCCAGCACCGCAATTTTTCTTCCCGATGCCCGGGACAGCACATCTATGGATGCCCGCATGGAAACCGGGTTGGCATTATAGCAGTCATCGATGATGGTCATCCCATTCTTTTCCAGCAGATTGCTTCTGCCACCGATAGTGGCCACCGTCTCCATCCCCCGCTTCATCTGCTCCGTGGTAAGACCAAGCTCCCTTGCCACCGCCGCAGCAGCCAGGGCATTATAGACGTTGTGCTCGCCTGCAATGGGAATTACTGCCTCAAAGCTTTCCTCTCCCACATGGATTACCGCTTTTGTGCTATCAAGACCGTTTGCCTCCACAGCCTCCGCATAGATATCCCGGATATTCCCCTTTGAGGTGCGCTCCCCCGTTCCGTTGGAAATTCTGCCGATTCCGTAAAATACCGGAGGTCTTCCGTTTACCGTTGTCTGTGTTGCCAGCTTATCGTCATCCCCGTTGAGCACTGCCAGCCCATGCTCCGTCAGGTGTGCAAAGCTCTCGGTCTTCGCCTTTAAAATCCCGTCCCTTGTAATCAGCTTCTCCAGATGGCAAAGCCCGATATTCGTAATAACCATAATATCCGGCTGCGCCATCTCTGCTAAGCGGTGCATTTCTCCGAAATCGGAAATTCCCATCTCTAACACCGCCACTTCGTGTTCCTGCCTGATTTTAAAAATCGTCAGGGGAAGCCCGACCTCATTGTTGAAATTACCCTCGGTCTTTAACACCCGGTATTTCTGTTCCAGCACGGAAGCAATCATCTCCTTGGTGCTGGTCTTTCCCACGCTTCCGGTAATTCCCACCACCTTGATATCCAGTGCCCGCCGGTAAGCCGCTGCAATTTTCTGCATGGCAACGGGGCAGGAGTCCACCAAAATATAGGGTCCCGCCGGATTCGTCAGCTCCTGCTCGGAAAGCACCGCCAGCGCCCCCTTTGCAAACACCTCCGGGATGAACTTATGACCATCCACCCGGTTTCCCCGGATGGGAATAAAAAGATATCCGGCCTCCACCTGTCGGCTGTCAATGACCGCGCCGCAAATCTCCTGATTTTTCTTATCTTCCGCGCCAATGTAGGTTCCGCCGCACACATTGGCAATACGGTCCAGTGTCATATCCTTCACAAAATCCCTCCTGCCTCTCCTGCTATTTATGATATTTTCGCAGGGAAAGCTCTATGATTTTCTCACACAACTGGTTAAAATTCATTCCCACTACCTGTGCCTCCTGGGGCAGCAGGCTGGTGGGTGTCATGCCCGGAAGCGTATTCGCTTCCAGACAGAACATCTCGTTTCTGCTGTTTAATAGGAAATCGGAACGGGAATACGTATCCAGTCCAAGAACCTCCGCCACTTTCTCCGCATACATCTGCATCCGCTCCGTTACATCCGCCGGAATCTCCGCCGGGCAGGTCTCCACGGCACTGCCCGCCTTGTACTTATTCTTGTAGTCATAGAATCCCACCACCGGAGCAATTTCGATTACCGGAAGCGCTTTCCCGTCAAGAACACCGACAGAAAATTCTCTGCCCTCCACATACTCCTCGATAACCAGCTTCTCCTCCCAGCGGAATGCTTCCACGAGTGCCGCCGCAAATTCCTCCTCCGTGCGGGCAATGGATACACCGATACTTGACCCGCCGCAGCAGGGCTTCACAACGCAGGGCAGTGTAAGTCCCAGTTCCTTTGCACTGCCCGGGCATTCCTCCTTCTTCACTGCAATCCCCTTGGGGGTGGGAATTCCGTTTGCCAGGAAAAGCTGCTTTGCCATCCCCTTATCCATGGCAAGGGCACTGCTCAAATAGCCGGTTCCGGTATAACGGATGCCAAAAAGGTCAAACGCCGCCTGAATCTTGCCGTTCTCCCCGTTCTCCCCGTGAAGTGCCATAAACACCACATCCGCCATCCGGCAGAGTGCAATTACATTCGGTCCAAAGAAATTATCTGACTGGTCCTTTCTGGATGCCTTTACCTTTGCCAGATCCGGCGCAATCTCCGGAATTCCGGAAACCTGCACGCTGACCTCCTCTGCCCGGTCAAAAATTCCCTCCAGATTCTCTTCCTTATCACTGTATCCCATAAAAACATCCAGCAAAATCACCTGATGTCCGTTTTCCCGCAATGCCTTTGTCACCATGTCCCCTGTTTTAAAGGAAACGTCGCGCTCTGTGCTCAAGCCTCCTGCTAAAACTATGATTTTCATTTTTACTCTCCTTCTGCCAAAACTTTTCTGCTATATAGTATACCTTTTTCGGCAGGATGACAAGGCAAATTTGCTCTTACAGCGCTTCCGTGCGCTGACTCCCCCCTTCTTATTTTCTTATGGTTCTTTGCAAATCTTTTTCTTCCAATACCCGTAAAAGCGACAAAAAGATTTGCCTCCCAAGCAAATCTTTTCCATTCAGCATACTGCCATAACGATATGTCTCGTTCAGAAGTTCCTCGTTCTCCCGTACCTCAATTCCGGTGATAATCCCCCGCAGCACTTCCCACTGTTTCTTGTCCATACAAAAACTTTGATTCATGAGTTTCCACAACATCATATTTCCCTGCAGAAGCTCCAAAAGCGCGTCTAACTGATTTTTCTCATCCTGGTAATATTCACATCTTGCCATTTTTCTTCTCCTGCGCCCCGCACGGAAGCCGTACTACAATTATAAATTTCACTTTTTTATTTTGCAATCGTTTTTCAATAAAATGTACTCTATGAATCAAAAAAATCCGCAGAACGGAGTTTGTCCATTCTGCGGATTATGCCTGTCTTAATATTCCGGTTCAATCAGTCCGTAGGTATTGCCCTTTCTCTTGTAAACCACATTCACTTCTTCGGTCTCCGCATTGACGAACACATAAAAATCATGTCCCAGCAATTCCATCTGTACGCAGGCATCCTCAGGATACATCGGCTTCATATCAAACTTCTTGCTGCGGATGATCTTAATCTCCTCATCCTCCTCCGCGGCACCGTCTAAAAATTCCTGTTTAAATAAAGCGCCTGCATTCTGCTGCTTTGTGACAAGCTTGTTTCTGTATTTCTTCAACTGACGCTCAATCACTTCCTCCACCAGGTCAATGGATACGTACATATCGTTGCTGACCTGCTCGGAACGAATATAATTTCCTTTCATTGGAATCGTAACTTCAACCTTCTGCCGCTCCTTCTCAACGCTCAGCGTAACATAGGCGTCTGTGTCCGGAGTGAAGTATTTCTCCAGCTTGGATAATCTGTTTTCCACTGCTGACTTTAACCCATCGGTCAATTCGATGTTCTTTCCTGTAATTTTAATTCTCATGATGCCCAACCCCTTTGCCGTTTATTTGATAAAGATTTATCATGCTTTTATTATACCAGATTTTTACATTATAGCAAGAAAATATGCACAGATTTTACGTTTTTTTCAGAAAAATTTTGTTTCTTTTATCCTAATGTCAGATTCAGATAGCCACCTTCCGCGTATTTAGCCGGGTCACTGCACCAGATCATACCAGAAAATTTCTGAAGCTGCAGCCGGGAAGTCCCCGTTTTTTCCATCAGCATCTGCCCCACCTTTTCCGGCAGCTTGCCAGCAAATGTGCTTTCCTCTACATAAAGTACGCCGTCACTGACATGATACATCACCACATCGGTAAGTCTGCCATCCTCCGATATGCAGCCCACCGCATCACCTCCGAGAAAGCGGTTTATGTCCATGGCATAGCGGATGGCTGCTTCATCCCAGCGCACATATCCCTCGCAGAAGAGCCGCGCATCCCGGGTTCTTAAATATTCCTCCGGTGTGACTTCCCGCAGACCCACAATTTTTGCGGTCTCTGTTCCTGTCCCGGTACCGGTTCTTCCCTCCTTAAGCGCTGCGTCGGCATCGGCAGGCGGCAGCTTGGCTTTAAGAGCCAATCTGGCATCGGCAGAAGGCAGCCTGGCCGCACGGCTGTCCCCAAAGCTTTGCACAAACCCCAGCCTCTCATAAAATGCAACCAGGGAATCCTCCGCCGGCATCAGAACCAGCGGTCCCTGAAACAGTCTTTTCGCGCACTCGATAATTTCACCTGCATAGCCCCGCCCCCGGTACTCCGGCAGCGTTGCCACCGCATACACATACCATGCCGGAATATACTCTCCTCCGGTCACATATTCCGCTGGGAGAAAGCTTGCCATGGAAACCGGTATTCCATCCTCATATATGACAAGCATCGTCTCCCAATCCATCCGACGGGTAAGATAAAAGTCAATGTAGGCTTCCCCGTCCCCAAAGCAGGTCTGCCAGAGTCTCCGGATTCCCGCTGCATCCTCTACCGGATCTGCAAACACCACAGCGCTCTCCTCCGCCGTATATTTCTTCAGAAGAATCTCCGGATAATAGGAGAGCTTTGCTCTGCGCAGTCCGGGATTCCCCGCATCATCCTCCCGGTTTACAAAAGTGTATTCCTGACAGGCATGCAGAACAAACTGCTGATTAATCATGGGGTACGCACCCTGCATATCCGGAAAGGCTTTTTCAAAATGCACCACAAAGGTTTCCCTGTTTAAAGGCTCTCCGATACAGAATGCCACAACCTCTCCCTCGCGGCGAAGCACACCGCCTGTAAGCCCCAGCTCCCACATATGATCAAAGGCTTCGCAAAGCACCAGAACCTCCTCTTCCATATCTGCATTCCACTTTTCCTTCCGCATCCGCATCCAGGTATCGGTCATACTGCGGCACGCCTCCAGATTATCCGGTGTCATCGGTTCATAGGACCAGTCTCCTTCCTCCCGGAAACGGGCAATATGATTCCGCTTGCCGTGCAGCTTCTTCCCCGCCAGCGTAGCAAGCTTCTCCCTGGAGTAAATATAATCGTATGCCGCCCGGTTCGACCGGATCAGGAACTGCCGTGGAAACCATTCTGTAAGCCGGCGCCGGTTTTCCTCCAGAAGCGCCACCAGTGTAAGCTGCGTCTTATTCTGATGGCTGAAAGAAAGGAGTTCATCCACCGCCGTCTTCTTATCCCCTGCGCCGATGGGCCAGGCGTAGCACAGTTTATCCCCTTCCCGAAAACGGATTAAGGCGCAGCCATATAGCTGCGCCACCTCTACCTGAAAAACCTTCCTCCACAGATAATTATTGGCAAAGGAATACTCACAGGCATTCTGCCCTTCCTCTGCGAACCTGTCATCCATCCATTTTTTATCTTCCAGCGTAATTTGATGAAAATTTAATTTAACTGTATCCATAGCTCTGCTTACTGTTTTTACTCCTGCACGAAAATTCTTTTTACAGTATGCGCGATTTTCTACTTCTTACTCTTTTCATTTCATTGCTTCCCGTATAATCCGTTCCGCCTCCGCCGCCTGGGGCTTTGTAAGCTGCGGTGTGTCCTTTAAGACATAGTCTATGCCCAGATTATCATACTTCACCTTCCCCATGGAATGGTAGGGAAGTACCTCCAGATTCTCCATATTGGGCAGCGTCTTCAAGAAATGACCCAGCTCCGTCAGCTCTTTCTCGTCAAACGTAATTCCTGGAACCACCACATGACGAATCCACATCGGTTTCTTTTTCTCACACAGATAACGGGCAAAGGCAAGGCTGTTGCGATTGGAATACCCGGTGAGCTTCTTATGGGCTTCCTCATCCATGTGCTTGATGTCTAACATCACAAGGTCCGTGGCCTCCATCAGCCGCTCAACCGTTTCCAAATCAAGCTGTCCCTCCTCCGCGCCGCCACCATTTTCCCACGCATCTGCGGGGAACAGAACCCCGGAGGTATCCAGGCAGGTGTGGATTCCCCGCTCCTTCGCCCCGGAAAAAAGCTCCAGCAGAAATTTTGGCTGCGCCATGGGCTCCCCGCCGGTGGCTGTGATTCCACCGGTGGTGTAGAAGGAGCGGTTGCGCTCTAAGCGCGCCAGGATTTCCTCCGCTGCCATCTGCTGCCCGTCCGCACGGTTCCAGGTATCCGGGTTATGGCAGTACTGGCAGCGCATCGGACAACCCTGAAAAAACACAACGAATCGCACGCCCGGTCCATCCACGGTTCCAAACGTCTCTATCGAATGAATGTAGCCCATAAATCCTCCTTCTCATGCAGGAAGCACGCAGAAACACTTTTACATGATTTCGTGGAACGTTCTTGCAATAACCTCGTCCTGCTGCTCCTTTGTCAGCTTGATAAAGTTTACGGCATATCCGGACACACGAATCGTAAGCTGCGGATACTGCTCCGGGTGCTTCTGCGCATCCAGCAGGGTCTCGCGGTTCAGTACATTGACATTCAGATGATGTCCGCCTTTCTCCACATAGCCATCCAGAAGTGCCACCAGATTTGCCACTTCGCTCTCCGGGCTCTTTCCCAGTGCATCCGGCACAATGGTAAAGGTATTGGAGATTCCATCCTGTGAATCCATAAATGGCAGCTTTGCCACAGAGGCAAGAGATGCCACCGCACCGTGGGTATCACGGCCATGCATCGGGTTGGCTCCCGGCGCAAATGCCACGCCACGTTTTCTTCCGTCCGGTGTCGCTCCCGTATTCTTACCGTAGGATACGTTGGAGGTGATGGTCAGAATCGAAGTGGTGGGAATGCCACCACGGTAGGTGTGGTTTCCTTTCACATAACCGATGAAGGTATGAAGCACTTCTTTTGCAATATCATCCACACGGTCATCATCATTTCCGTATTTCGGGAAATCTCCCTCCACCTCAAAATCAATGGCAATTCCGTTCTCGTCACGAATCGGTTTTACCTTTGCATACTTGATGGCTGACAGAGAATCCGCCACAACCGACATTCCGGCAATTCCGGTGGCAAACCAGCGGCGCACCTGCTTGTCGTGAAGCGCCATCTGAAGCTTCTCATAGCTGTACTTATCGTGCATATAGTGAATGATGTTCAGGGCATTTACATAAACACCGGCAAGCCATTTCATCATATCCTTATATTTGTCCCATACCTCATCGTAATTCAGATACTCGGAAGTAATCGGACGATATTTCGGCCCCACCTGCTTTCCGGTCATCTCGTCTACGCCGCCGTTGATGGCATAAAGCAGACATTTTGCCAGATTCGCACGCGCCCCGAAGAACTGCATTTCCTTTCCGATACGCATGGAGGAAACACAGCAGGCGATTCCATAATCATCCCCGTGTACGACACGCATGATATCATCATTTTCATACTGGATTGCAGAATGCTTCACGGAAATCTCCGCACAGAATTTCTTGAAGTTCTCAGGAAGCTTTACAGACCACAGCACGGTCATATTCGGCTCCGGCGCCGCACCGATGTTGTTTAATGTATTTAAGTAGCGGTAGGACATCTTGGTCACCATATGTCTGCCATCCACACCGATACCGGCAATGGACTCCGTCACCCAGGTCGGGTCTCCTGCAAAAAGTGTGTTATACTCCGGTGTCCGGGCAAATTTGACACAGCGCAGCTTCATGACAAACTGGTCAACAATCTCCTGAATCTCCCGCTCGGTGAAGGTTCCCTCCTTCAGATCCCGCTCTGCATAGATATCAAGGAAGGTGGAGGTGCGCCCCAGGCTCATGGCTGCCCCGTTCTGCTCCTTCACGGCTGCCAGGTACGCAAAGTAAACCGCCTGGGTTGCCTCCTGCACATTGGTAGCGGGCTTTGAGATATCGCAGCCATAAATCTTTGCCAGCTCCTTTAACATCTTTAAGGCACGAATCTGCTCCGATAATTCCTCGCGCTCCCGGATTACATCCGAGTACATGATGGTTCGGGTGGTATTAAGCTGTTCCTCTTTATCTTCAATCAGACGGTCCACGCCGTAAAGCGCCGGTCTGCGGTAATCACCGATGATACGTCCCCGTCCGTAAGCATCCGGAAGTCCGGTAATGATATGAGCAGAACGGCAGGCACGCATCTCCGGTGTATATGCGTCAAACACGCCTGCATTGTGGGTCTTGCGGTGTGTGGTGAAATATTCCACGACCTCCGGGTCTACCGTGTAGCCGTTATCCTCACACGCCTTGATTGCCATACGGATTCCACCGTAGGGCTGAAGGGAACGCTTAAAGGGTTTATCGGTCTGAAAGCCCACGATTTTTTCCTTATCCTTATCCAGATACCCCGGTCCGTGGGAAGTGATGGTGGAAATAATCCTGGTATCCATATCAAGGACACCGCCCGCTTCCCTCTCCTGTCTGGATAGCTCGAGCACCTGGTTCCATAACTCTGTTGTATCTCTGGTTGGTCCCTGCAGAAAACTGCTGTCCCCATCATACTGGGTGTAGTTTTTCTGAATGAAATCTCTGACGTTAATTTCGTTCTCCCAGGCTCCTCCCTGGAATCCTCTCCACGCTGTCTGCATAAAATGAATCCTCCTTCATAAAAGTAGATGTTAGCGCTCTTATAGGACCAAAAAAAGCCGGCAGTCTGAGCGCTTTCGCCCAGACGGTCGGCATTTGTACTTGTTATACTCCATGTGGTTTCTCCACTGTTCCGTCAGTCATATAACAAGGCAATCATATAATATATTTTTCCTATTTGCAATAGGCATTCTTTACCAAAGCTATTTCTTGGTAGTAACATTCTTCGTATCAGACCAGGAAGAATAAACCTTTACGGATTTTCCGTCCACTTTTACGGTCTTGTAGGTACGGATTCTCACATAGTATTTCTTCTTTGCAGAAAGCTTGGAAATTGATTTTGAGGTTGTCTTACTGTCCTTCACAGTCACAGTCTTTGTTGTCTTGTCCGTAAACTTACTGCTTGTTGAATACTGGATTTCGTAACCGGTAATCTCCGTGCCCTTCTTCCAGGTTACCTTAAAGCCCTTAGAGCTTGCCGTAAGCGTGGAGATTGCAACAGACTTCGGATTAATGGTATACGTTAAGGTCTTTTTCTTTGTGCTGGAATAATTTCCCGTAAACGTTACAGTAACCGTATACTTACCGGGAGTCTTGCAACCCTTGGAATAGCTTACTGTATAGTCGGTATCCTGCTCCAGTACATTTCCTACTGCATCCTTTACGGTAACAGACGGTTTGCATTCCTTTCCGTTATACGTATAGCTTGTTTTGGAAAGCGTTACTGTTTTTACCGCACTTAACTTGCCCTTGCTGTCCGCAGTAATCACGGTCTTAACCGCAGACCAGTCGGAATACAGTTTCTGCTCTTTCCCGTCTACCTTTATTGTCTTATAGGTGCGGATTCTCACATAATACTTCTTCTGAGGTTTCAGCTTTGAAATCGTCTGGGAAGTTGTACTGCTCTTGGAAACTGTCTTAGAAGCAGTTGTTTTGTCTTTAAATTTGCTGTCGGTTGAATACTGAATCTGGTATCCGGTAATCTCAGCGCCTTTTTTCCATGTCACCTTAAAGCCGGTCTTCTCTGCTGTAATCTTTGAAATGGAAACTGCCTTCGGACTGATCGTATAGGTCAGCGTCTTCGTCCCTTTATAATTGCCCTTAAACTTTATTGTAACCGTGTATTTACCGGGATTCTTACATCCGGACGGATAGCTTACCGTATAATCGGTATTAGCTGCCAGCTTCTTACCCTTGCTGTCCTTCACCGTAACAGAAGGCTTCTGTACTTTTTCATTGTAAACATACGTTGTCTTTGAAAGCTCTACGGAACTGATTGCCGCGATGGTAGAAACGGTCTGCTTATCACCACACTTGCTGCACTTCTTTACAATGGATCCGTCTTTGCCAATCTCGGCTGGTGTAACGACCTCTTTGTAATCATGTCCCGTCGCCGCGATTGTCTGCTGCGCTTTAATGACAACTCCACAAACAGAGCAATGGCTTCCTTCTGTCTTTCCTGCCTTTGTACAGGTTGCTGCCACTCCCGCGTCTTTCACCTCTGTATGTCCCGTTGCCGCGACTGTCTGCTGCGCTTTAATGACAACTCCACAGACAGAGCAATGGCTTCCTTCTGTCTTTCCTGCCTTTGTACAGGTTGCTGCCACGGCTGCATCCTTCACTTCCGTGTGCCCTTTTGCCGGTATTGTCTGCTGCGCAACAAGAACTTTTCCACAGACGGAGCAATGGCTTCCTTCCGTCTTTCCTGCCGTCGTGCAGGTTGCTGCCACGGCTGCATCCTTCACTGCCTTATGCTCTGCCAACGGCTGGCTCTCCGTCTTCTTCGTGCCACATTTGTCACACTGATAAGTCACAGAGCCCTGTACCGTACAGGTAGAAGGCGTCGAAGAAATCTCGCTGTAGCGGTGCTCACATACGGTTATCAGTGATGTTGTCTCCGGATAAACCGAATTTCCGCTCTCATCTTTTATTTCTGCTGAAATATAAGCAACGCACTCCATCGGATCGTCGTCTACATTAAGAATTCCTGTTTCAATGTAAACACTCGTTCCGTTTATATCACTCTTAATCAGATCAGCATTATCCCAAGCTGCTACCCAGATATTCTCATAGGCCACTTCCACTCCGCCCGGATGTTCTAACGATATCTTCTTAGCTACAACAGGAACATCCACATGTTCTCCGGGTGCTGCGAGGACATCCTCTGCAAAAAGCTGATAATAGGAATCACATACCTGAATGTCGAAATTCCGATATGCTACCTCAACCGGCCCCTCCTCTTCCTGTACAAATGCACGGGCCTCAATCGGAATCCACCATCCGCTACTGTTCGCATTTGTGCTGACATGAAGCACTGCCGGATTCGTGCCGTCCTGCTCCATTGTCATAATCTCGTTGCAGTTTTCATCTGCAACTGACCAGCCATAGGTAATGCCATCTGTGCTGCCCGTATACTCTTCTCCGGTTTCCTCATTATAGAAGCAATGTGTAACCTCTGCGGTTAAATCCATACCGGCTCCCGGCAGCAGAGAATTACAACCGGTATCGGACCACACATCCAGCACATACATTTCTGATACCACATGGAGATTTAATGTTTTCACAGCACTGGAGCCATCTATTGTCTGATAGGTAATTGTCACAACCGCGTCTCCCAGCCGCTCCAGATCTAAATTCCAGCCGTTTCCATCCTCCCATGGCGCAACAGTTGCAACAGCACCTTCCCCTGTGTCCTCCGGAGCATTGGCTACTTCCACAGATGTAATTTTAACATTAAGATTGGCTCCATATGGATTCTGTGCATTTTCCACATAAACATTCTGTACCTTGCCTATGGAATATCCCCAGGCTGGAAGAACCCATGTGTCACCTTCCGGGATGCTGTAGTCACAGACCTCATTGCGAATATCCACGCCGACATCACGTCTTGACACCTCTTCACCGCCTGCGGATACAACGGCACGAAGATTAAAGTTATACCAATCCCGCTCACCCAAAGCATCACGGATGCCATTTGCATGCAGGGTAACCGATTTCTTGTCTTCACTCACTTCATAGGTGTCTGAAGATTCTGGTACGGAATCGGTATATTCTCCGTTCTCATCTATAATACCAATATACCATGTGATATCAACCGTACGTCCCCGCAGGTTTTCATCATTTAACGTTACGGTGTAGGTTTCGCCTTCCGCATCATCTGCATAAATCCAGGTATATTCGTCACCACGCAGGCTTTCCCCTTCAAACCATACACTGTAATCCACATCCGTGAAATCGAAGTTCCGGCGTGCCACTTCCGCATAATTACTCTCTTGATCCTGTAATTCTGCAATAAGGTTTGCATTTGTATAGCGATTTTTCAGCTTTGTAATCGTAAATGGTGCCGTACCGGTTGCATTCTCACCCGTCAATACCACACTCGCACTGTCCTTTATCTCGACAGCCTCTGTATCCCACTCCCAGCGATACCGGATATTCTCTGTTACCTGCTCTCTATCCTGTTTGTAAACATAATGCCATAACTCCGGTGTGACTTCTTCCGATTCACCGACCGCCATTTGCCAGGAAGTCTCTCCCGCATTTTCCAGGCAGTAATAATCGTTACAAACGCAAAGATGAAACATCTGATATGCGACCTCTTCCATTCCGCTATCGCCCGGCATAGAGACGCGAACTGCAATCGGAATCCACCATCCGATATTCTCTTCTGCATCCGTAATGTTTACATGGAGCACATTGGGAGCACTGCCATCCTGCTCTATTGTCACAAAATTTTCGCAATTAGGATCCTCACTCAACCAGTCAAAAACTGCTCCTTCGGTGCTTCCCTGGAAATACCCCTGTTCCT